>CAURYE010000022.1:0-27410 GCA_963529235.1 uncultured Campylobacter sp. | reverse complement strand
TAGATAATATTGCGAATTTAAAAAAATTAGGAAAAGATTTTTGGGTGGTATTAAATTTGAATGAAAATCAAAGCAAGAGCGCAGTTTTAAGCCCTTGCTTTTGCAGCGGTTTAATTTACCGCTAGGTTAATTATAAATTCTTTAAGTGAAATTTTATCGTTTATCAGCAAGTCGTCACTACCGACGTCGTGCTTAAATTTCGCACTCATATACTCGCCATCTTTAGTAAAAAGCGAATTTATGCGCTCCTCAAAAGGCTTAATACCGTTAATCATTTCATTAAAATCCCTGTCCGGCATTATCCCTTTATATTCGCTTAAAAACTCCGTTATAGACGCGGCTTGCACTTTTAGCTCGCCGTCAAATTTAACCGCCTTTAGCGCCGTTTCCACGTCCGCGTCGTTTTCTAGCGTTTTGCTTTTGACGCCCAGTCCCGACGCGTCGGCTACAGCGCTAAATTTGATCTCCTTGCCGCCAGGATTTTTAAAGCTAAAATTTTTAACCTCCAGCACGTAGTTTTCGCTCATTAAAATTTTATAAACCGCCGATTCTTTAGGATCGTTAAGATACATCGCCATAGCAAGCTTGTTTACGTTTTTTTCGTTCATAGCGGCGTTTAGATGAGTTAGGATTTTCTTGCCGTCTATTTCTAGCGCGCCCAGGTTAGCCTCCGTCATCGTATCGAGCAAATTTGCGTCCGCATTTTGCTTAATCTCCGCTAAAAACGCCATATCGGTTATCCCTACGGCTTTTGGAAAATCATAGCTTCTAGCGTTGCTAAAGCTCATTTTGCCAACCTTTATTCCTACTTTAGATATATTTTCGTAGGCGGTTTGCAAATTTATAAATGAAACCAGATCGCTAAAGCTTTTAAAATCGCTAAGCTCGATGAGCACGGATGCGTTTTCCATCGCAAATTTGTCCGAGTCGCCCATATCGCCGCCGCCAATCTTGCCGACGCCGATTTCTAGGGATTTTATCTTGTTTTCTTTGATCTGAGCTTTTGCAAAAGGTTTTGAGACGACAAATTTAGAGAAACTCTCGTCTACTTTAATGTCGGCTAAATTTAGCGTCACGTCGCGGGTTTTATCTAAATTTATTAGCACATCAGCGCTCAAAAACTCGTCCGTGCCGAATATCTTTTTAGCTTCAGCGGCGGCTTCGGGCGTTAGAGCCTTGATGTCGCTGTGCGCCTTAAATCCGCTAAAAATCTCGGCAAATCCGTGTTTTAACGTGGTTTTAGCCTCAAATTTTACCGGATCTTTGCCGTCGGTTAGCTCAAACGTAAGCGTCGCGCGCGAACTAAACAGCCCCTTGTCGTACTCGTTTTGCGTCACGTTTGCCTTTAGGTCGACAAACGGCAAGCTCAAAGTTTCGCCCGTTAGCCTAGCCACGCCCCTATCGTAGGACTCTTTGGCCTTAGACGAGCCGTAAAACGCGACGCCAAAAACCGCGATCAAAACGACCGCGAGCGCAAATATAATCTTTTTCATTTTTTTCCTTATTTTAAATTTTACTTCGTCGCCGCGATAAGCTCGATCTCGACCAAACCGCCTTTTGGCAGCGTTTTTACAGCAACCGTGCTGCGGGCCGGATAGGGCTCTTTAAAAAACTCGGCGTAAATTTCGTTTACCGCCGCAAAGTCCGCGATATCTGCTAGAAAAATCGTCGTTTTTACTACGTTTTCAAAGCCAAGCCCCGCTTCGCTCAAAATCGCTTGCAAATTTTGAAGCGATCTTTGTGCCTGCGATTTTACGTCCGCGCCCGCAAATTCGCCGCTAGGAGTCACGCCTAGCTGCCCGGAAACAAACAAAAATCCGTTAGCCGCGATCGCTTGCGAATACGGTCCGATCGCTTGCGGGGCGTCTTTTGTAGAGATAACCTTTTTCATTTTCGTCCTTTGTAAAAAATTTCGCGAATATTAGCAGTTTAGCGCCGAATTTGCAAATTTAGCTATAATTTCCCGTAAAAAGGCGCTAAAAATATGAAAATCACCCTTGCTCCAAACGAGTTTTTAGACGATTATGTTCTTGGCTGCGAATTTGCGAAAAACGCCGAAATCTCGGGCAACGCATATTTGTTTTGGAGCGGCGCGATCTGCGCTAAATTTGAAAACTCGCGCACCGTTTTTCTGCATAAAAAAAGTATCCCCGCGCGATTTTTAGATGCCGCGCAAAAATGCAGCGACCTAGCAGGTCTAACGCTCACGTCGGCGTTTTGCTCGTTTACGACGCTAGCGCCATCGCATCTAGTCGCCAAAAACGGCTCCAAGCTCTACCCGCTTTTTGATCTACGCGAAATTTGCGGGATAAAATTTATAAATTTAAAGAAATTTTACGATGATTTCGGACTTGACTACGGCTATAGAATTTACATCGAAAAGTGCTCGTTTTTCTCGCCCGAACCGCTTGAAAAGCGCATAAAGCTAACCGAAACGATGTGCCTGGGGTATTATTAAACCGCGAAATTTAGGCTTTTTGGCTTGCGAATTTAGCCAAATTCGGCCGTAAAACCCGGCTCAAATTTAATCCGCGCCGAATAAAACCGGGCTTTAGTCAAAATTTACCTCGCCGCACGGAAAAAAGCGATAAATTTACGCGTCAAATTTAACGAGCCTCCTATCCTGCAGCGTTTTGCTTATCTTGCTGGGTTACGGACGTGAGTTTAGAAAGACGCTTACCGAGGAATCTTTTCGCATCGTCCACGATAGAATAAACAGTCGGCACGAAAACGAGGCTAAGCAGCGTAGAAACGGCTAGTCCGCAAATCACGGCTACCGACATCGTCGCGCGAAACTCCGCGCCAGACCCGCTAGCAAACACCGCAGGCGCCATACCGGCGATCATAGCTATCGTAGTCATCACGATAGGTCGCGCCCTCTCCGCGCCCGAGCTTAGCAAAGCCTGCCTGACGCCGCTTCCGCGCAAACGCTTTTCGATGACGAAATCAACGAGCAAGATAGAGTTTTTACCCACGATAGCCATGAGCATCAAGATACCGATGACGGCGGATAGATCAAGCGCCCCGCCGTAAAGCAACAACCCGCCCGCCGCGCCGCCGATAGAAAGCGGAAGCGCGATAAATATCGTAGCGGGCTGTAAAAAATCGCGAAATAGCACTACCAAAACCAGTAAAAACATCGTAACGCCAAAGCCCAGCGCGATACCAAACTGCTCAAACATCTCGCTCATATACTCGCTATCGCCGTACTCGGGCGACGAGATACCAGAGGGCAAATTTTTCATCGCGGGCAGCGCGTAAATTTGCTCCAAAACCTCGCCTACGGTAAATCCCGGCTGCAAATCGGCCTCGAGCGCGATCTTGCGGCGCTTATCAAACCTCTCTATGCTAGCAGCGCCTTGCGAATACGAGATTTGGGCTACGCTTGAGAGCGGCACGGCCGTCCCCGCCGCGCTTTGAACGTAAATTTTACGCAGGACTTCAAGGTCGTTTCTAGCGTCCCCATCTAGGCTAACGCGGATAGGCACTTGGCGATCCGGCAAGTCAAATTTCGCCGACGCCGCGTCCGTGTCGCCCACGGTAGCGATACGCAGAGCCTCGGCTACGGCTTGGTGGCTAACACCTAGCCTCGCGGCCTCTTTTTTGATTAAATTTACGCGGATTTCGGGCTTTTGCAAGGGTTCGTTTACTTGAGCGTTTTTCGCGCCCGCAACTCCGCTCATTTGGGATTTTATCAGCGCGGCGGTTTTAGAGAGCGCGTCCGCATCCTCGCCCGTTAGGATTACCGAGATATCGCGCGCGGCCATATCATTAGCGAAGACAAATCTCATATCGCTAAATTTAGCCAGCTCCGCCCGCAGCTCGTCTTCAAACCGCTTTTGCGTAACGGCGCGCTGCTTGTGCGGTTTTAGCGTGATTAGCAGCTCGCCTTTGTGCGTTTCGCCGCCGCCTCCGGCTATAGCAAAAACGGACTGCACGGCCGGATTTTGCTTAGCGACGCGGGTTAAATTTAGCAGCCTCTCGTCGGTCTGCTCTAGCGTAGAACCGGGAGCTAGCGTGATATTTACGCTGCTTCTGCCAGAGTCGCTTTGAGGCAAAAATCCCGTCGGCAAAAGCGGTATGAGCGCAAAAGAGCCCAGCAGCAGCAAAAAGCCGATAAAAAGCGTAAATTTACGGTGATCTAGCGTGAAATTTAGCAAATTTAGATAGGCGGCCTTTAGCTTGCCCGCTTCGCACTCCTCTTTGGCCTCGGGTTTTAGGACGTAGGCCGCTAGCAGCGGAGTGGCTAAGCGCGCGACTAAAAGCGAGGCTAAAACCGCCGCCGCGACGGTTATGCCAAACTGCCTAAAGTACTGCCCGATACCCCCGCCGATAAAGCTAACGGGCAAAAATATCGCCACTATCGTTAGCGTAATGGCAACCACCGCAAAGCCGATATCATCAGCCGCGTCGATGGCGGCTTGGTACGGGCGCTTGCCTAGGGCTAGGTGCTTTTTGATATTTTCTATCTCCACGATCGCGTCGTCTACGAGTATGCCGATAACTAGCATTAAAGCTAGCAGCGTGATGCCGTTTAGCGTGTAGTCCAGCAAGTAAAGCGCCGCAAACGTCGGCAAGATCGAAAGAGGCAGCGACACAGCCGCCACCAGAGTCGCTCTCGCGTCTCGCAAGAAAACAAACACGACCAAAACCGTCAGTATCGCGCCCTCGGCTAGCATCCAGATCGTTTGATCGTAGCTTTGCTTAGTCTCGTCTGCCGAGGTGTATATCTCGTCTATCTTTACTTCCGCATACTCTGCGGTAAATTTAGCCAGCTCCTCCTTGATCTTTTGCATCACGACCGTATCGCTGGCGCCTTTTGAGCGCGATACGCTAAAACCCGCCGTCTCCAGCCCGTCCATCCTAGAGCGCGACCTAACCTCGGCGTGCGAGTCCTCTACGCGAGCGATGTCGCCCAGACGGACGCTACCGCCGCCCTCTAGTCGGATGGGGGTATCTGCTAGCTCCTCGATACTCTTTGCACCGCCCGTTACGCGCAGGCTGTTTTCCGCGCCGTCTAAAACAGTCCTGCCCGCGGGCAAATCGGCGTTATTTTGCGCGAGCTGTTTGCTGACATAAGCCGCGTCTATCTTTAGCGAGCTAAGCGCAGCGGGGTCTAAAAGCACCCTAATCTCGCGCGTAACGCCGCCTAGGCGCTTTACTTGTTGCACGCCCGGGATCGCTAGCAGCCGCCTTTTTATCTCGTTATCTATCAGGCGCGATATCTCGCTTTGGTCTAAATTTACGCTTCCTACCGAATAAAACGCGAGCGCCCCGCCCTCGACGTCCACGCGCTCTACTAGCGGCGTATCGATGCCGGCGGGCAGTTCGTCTCTGATCTGCGCCACGGCGTTTCGCACGTCGTTTACGGCTCTATCGACGTCCGTCTCGATAGTAAACTCCACCGTCGTAGCCGAGCTACCCTCAGAAATCGTAGAACTAACGTGCCTCACGTCCGCTAGTCCGCTCACGGCATCCTCGATACGCCTAGTAGTCGAGCTTTCCAGCTGAGTAGGCGACGCTCCCGTCTGCGTGACCGTGACGCTAACGATAGGAAAATTTACGTTTGGATTTGCGTTTATCGGCAGGCGCAAAAACGACGCTACGCCGCCTAAGCTAAGCGCGATAAAAAGCACGATAATCGGGATAGGATGACGGATCGCCCATGACGAAATTTTCACTCCGCGCCCCTTTGCGCCGCTTCGCCGTCGTTTACCAGCGCGGCGGCTTTTAGCGCGACCTCATCGTCCTCGCTAACGCCAGAAATCACCTGCACTAGCCCGTTTGCTCTAAGTCCGGTTTGGATTTTTCGCTTCTGCGCCTTGCCGTCTTTTATTATCGTCGCAAATGCGCCTGCCTCCGTAAACGAAATTGCCTGCGCAGGCAGCGCTAGCGCGCTAAATTCGGGCAGGTCGATGACGGCTTTGGCGTACGAACCGATAAATTTAGCCCCGCCGTCTAGCGAAATTTTGACATTACCTAGGCGCGAGCTCGTATCCACGCTAACAGGCACCAGCCGCACCTTGCCGTTTACGGCCTCTTTTACGCCGTAAATTTGAGCCTGCGCGCTCATACCGACTTTTATCTGCGCAAGCTCCTTAGCGTCCGCGTCCGCAGATAGCTCGATGACGCCGTCTTTTGCGATGTTAAACAAAGCCTCGCCGCTAGTTAGCGCACCGATTTGAGCTTTTTTGGCCGTCACGACGCCGCTAACGGGCGCTATCACGCTAGCTTTGCCGAGCTGATCTTTAGCCTCCGCAATCTGCGCTTCTATCTGCGAAATTTGGGCTTTTGCGGAGTTTAGATTCGCTCTGGCGCTTGCTTCTTTCGCGCTTGCTTGTTCGAGTTCCTGCGAGCTGATCGCCTTTTTTGCGGCCAATTCTTTAGCTCGCTTTAGCGCGGAGCTAGCCTCGCTAAAAGCGGCCTTGGCGGAGTTTAAATTTTGCCTTGCGGCCTCTATCGCGGCGGTTTGCTGGTCAAATTTCGCTTTTACGCCGGCATTATCTAGTAGAGCTAAAATTTGTCCCTTTTGTACGCTTTCGCCGACTTCGACTAAAACCTCGGAGATTTGATGGCCTTGTAACGCCGAGCCCACGACAACGTCGTCTTTAGCGACCAGCTCGCCGTGTAAATTTAGCTTTGGGCTAAATTTTGCGACCTTGGGCGAGACTACCGTGAGCTTTATGGCTTCGTCGTTTTGATTTTGCCTAGCGTCCGATTTTTTGTCATCTTGGCCGACGTTTGATTTGCTAGCGTCGCCGCCTTGTACGTCCGCTTGAGCCGTTTGCTTGTTTTGCGGCGGCGTTTTTTGCTCCGATTTATTTTCCTGCGCCGCCGCCGTTTGTTGCGCGGTCAAAATCAGCGCAAACGATAAAAAATACGCCTTTAAAATTTTGCCGAATTTCATAAAATTTTTCCTTGGAATTAGTCATAAAATTTATCATATTAGCAAAATTTAGGACTAAAAGTCAATCCTAAAACCTTGAAAATATTTTGGGATTTTACTAAAATTCGCCCAAAAATAAAAAAGGAAAACGATGTATAACTTTGACGACCTAGGCAAAAAAATCAGCGAGATTAACGAGCGTATAGACGCGCTGATCGCTAAAACCGGGCTTAGCTACAGCGAATTTGCGGTGCTTTATACGCTAGCAAAAGACGGCCGCTCGACGCAAAAAAAGATCAGCGAGGAGTGGCTCATACCCAAGCAAACGATTTTTAACGTCTGCAAGGATTTTCGCCAAAAAGAGCTAGTGCAGCCAAGCGAGCAAAGCGTTGATAAAAGGGAGCGCGCGATGAGCCTCACGCAAAAAGGGCGCGACGCGGCAGACCCTATCGTACGCGCTAGCGATGAGCTGGGCGAACGGGTGTTTGTTAGGCTCGGCGAAAAAAACACCCAGAAGCTATTTTCGCTGCTGGAGCGCTTTTGCGAGATTTGCGACGACGAGATCAAAGACGCGTCTAATCTCAAGACCGAAATTTAAATTTACCGACTTTAAATTTTTTTACGCTCTTTTAAATTCGGCAAAATCGCGGCTAAATTTAGTAAATTTTTTGCCGCAAAGCGCGGATTTGGCGGTAAAACGCGCAAAATTCATCCAAAGCGCTGCGGTAATTTAATCCATAAATTTATACCGGCAAGCGCGAAATCGCGGGCTTTTGTCAAAACTTTGCAACAAACCTCGCGCAAACCAAAGCTAACGGTAAGCCTCGCGCAAAATGCTCTAGCCGAGCGCGCCGCACCATAACAATACTTATCTTGCCGAATTTTTGGAGCTATCCGCTTTCTCCGGTTTGCCGCTTTTGCGCTAGGCAGTTTAAATTTGGGCTTCAATCGCGCGTTTTGGAACTTAAATTTTACAAATTTCGCCTAGTAAATTTATCAAAAACTGTCTTGCTAAATCCTACGCTTAAAATTTGCTGCCGCTTAAACGAAATTTACCTAAATTTAGAAAAAACGCTTACAAACACAAACCGTCGCTAAATTTATCCGGTGCGCTCTTGAGGCTAAATTTAAGCAGCCTAAAACATGGGACGATTTACCAAAGCCGCGGTAAATTTCGCCTGCGAATTACCGCCGCAAACGCAAGCGGCGCTACTTTAATCTGGCATTTACGGCGCACAAAATCGTCAAAATTTAGCCCAAGAGCGTGCTAGCGTATATTTTTATGCGGGTTTGTCTTGTTTTATCCAAAAGGCACGGGTAAATTTAAATCGCCAATTTTGATGCGTCGCGTCTGGCAGCCTACTGATTTAAAGCCTTGTTTGTAGGCCGATTTGCCGACGGCTTAGATAAAATTTGTCAAGCTCTAGCTTAGACATCGCCGTTTTAACGGCGGCGACCGTCAAATTTATCCGTAAGTAGCGAAATTTAATTTTCGTAACATTTTATAAATTTATTTACGTTTTTACTCACTTTGTATAGATTTTTGTAACTTAAATTTCAAAATTAATCAGAAAATATAATATAAAACTCTATAATCGGTAAATTTAAAACCGAAAGGAGAAAAAATGAAACTATTTTCAGCACTCGCTCTGTGCGCGGCGATGGCGTTTAGCGCGCAGGCTGCGGAAAAATACAAGATCAAGCTCGCCTCCACCTACGAGAGCAACGTGCCCGTACTAGGCGACGCTCCGAAAAAATTCAAAGAGCTCGTGGAAAAGATGAGCGACGGCCGTATCGAGGTTCGCGTCGACTATCCGTCCAAGCACAAGGCGGCGTTTGCGCTGCTTGATATGGTCAAAAGCGCCCAGTACGACGCGGCTTTCACCGCGAGCTACTTTTATAAGGGCAAGGACGCCAAGCTCATGCTCTTTACGACCGTGCCTTTTGGTATGAACAAGGCCGAGCAGGACGCATGGTACGCGTACGGCGGGGGCAAGGAGCTCGCGCAAAAGGTCTTTAACGAGAAGGGCATCGTGACCTTTCACGGCGGAAATTTCGGCATGCAAATGGGCGGCTGGTTTAAAAAAGAGATCAAAAGTACGGACGATCTAAAGGGACTAAAACTGCGCATGGCGGGGCTTGGCGGCGAGATAATGGCAAAACTGGGGGCCAGCATCAACACCGTCCCGATCGGCGAGCTATACATGGCGATGGAGATGAACACGATCGACGCCGTCGAGTGGGTCTGCCCTGCGATCGATATAAATTTCGGCTTTCAAAAGGTGGCTAAATTTTACTACACCGGCTGGCAGGAGCCCGCGAGCGAAAATGAATTCTACATCAACAAAAAGCTCTGGGACAAGCTACCCGCCGATCTCCAAGCTATCGTAGAAACCGCGACCAAGGCCGTAGCGGCCGACGTCTACGAGTCGGCGGTCTATCAAAACTCGCTAGTCCTTGATAAAATCAAAAGTGAGCACCCGGACGTTAAAATCGCCTCGTTTCCACCGGAAATCATCGCCGCGCTTCGCAAAGCCACGGACGAGATCCTAGACGAGCTCTCAGCCAAAGACGCGACGTTTAAGGAGATTTTGGACTCGCAAAAAGCCTTTATGAAAAAGGCTAGGGTCTGGACGCAGATCTCCGAAAACAGCTACATAAACAGCACGGCGGAGTGAGGCTCGACCTGGCTTTAGTCGCAAACTTTCACGGCTAAATTTGAGTTCTGAATTTTTATAAAATTTCACTCAAATTTAGCATCAAATTTAACCACATGTCACTTAAATTTTATAAAATATACACTCGGTCCAAAATCCGCAATCGCATATAAAGTATTTATACTTTTTATTCATATTAAAACTTTTCTTGCGTATAATTTTTTAAATTTTAAACAAGGAGTTATAAATGGATGAGTTAAACATAAACGAGGCTCAAGACGCCATTTCCAGTATTATTCCATTAATGACAAAAGCTATGGATACATCGATATCGCGTTTGGCCGTATTGATAGACTCGGATAATGTGCCTTACGACAGTATAAGTAAAGTATTAAACGAGCTAGAAAAATATGGAGAAATAACCTTAAAGAGAGCATACGGAGATTTCACGATACAAAATTCAAAACAAGGTTGGAAAAAATTTTGTACAGAAAATGCCATAAATATGATACAAACACCGCAATATCGCAAGGGTAAAAATACGACAGATATAACTCTTACTATACAGGCAATGCTAATGCTTACTTCTAATTTATATGACGGTTTTTGCATAGTATCTAGCGATAGCGATTTTACTCCGCTGGCAATGGTGTTAAGGGAGTACAACAAAAAGGTCTATATAGCCGGCAATAGCCAAACTCCAGAAGCTCTGAGGAAAGCTTGCAATAAATTTATTCCTCTTGAAGACAGCAAAGATAATAGACCAACAGAACGAGTCAATCCATCATTACCAATAGATTTCTCAGAACACTTGTGCAAAATATTTGAAAAATCAGAGGATGGCTGGCTACCTGCATCCACTCTTGGTAAAAAAATAAAAGATGATGGCTTAGATTATCGAACAATTCATCCTGAAATAATATACAGATCTTTTAACGATTTTATAGAAAAAAATCCAGACATTTTTGAATATAATATGAGAGAAAACGGCAACGATCCGTCAAATAACAAAAATATGTATGTTAGACTCAAGACCTAAAAATCGGTCACGCACAATGACGCAACCGATTAAAGTTTTTATATTTTTTTATACGGAGCTTGTCCGACTTCGTAGAAGTTATTGCCCTCGCTATCGATCGCTACGATAGCGGGGAAATCCTCGACCGTAAGCCTCGCGACCGCCTCTGGGCCAAGCTCTGGATAGGCTAGCACTTCGTACTTTTTGATGCTTTGGCTGATTAGCGCGCCCGCGCCACCGATAGCGACCATATAGACGCAGCCTGATTTTTTCATCGCTTCGACGACGGCGTCGCTACGATATCCTTTGCCGATCATGCCGTTGATGCCTACTTCGTTTATCATCGTCGGAGTGTATTTATCCATACGTCCGCTAGTAGTCGGTCCCGCAGCGCCTATGACGTCGCCGGGTTTTGCGGGGCTGGGTCCTAGGTAGTAGATCGTCTCGCCGGCTAAATTTACGGGCAAGGCCTCGCCGCGAGCCAAAGTCTCAGTTAGCGCCTTGTGTGCGGCGTCGCGGGCCGCGATGATGGTGCCGCTTATTAGTACGTTATCGCCTGCTTTTAGGCTTTTTACGACCTCTTTGTCAAACGGCGCGGTTATCTTTTTTACTTCTGACATCTTTTCTCCTTAAATTTCAGCTTCGGCGTGGCGAGCGGCGTGGCAGTTGATGTTGATAGCTACCGGCAGGCCCGCGATGTGGGTCGGATACCACTCGATGTTTACTTTTATCGCGGTCGTATCGCCGCCTAGACCTTGCGGTCCGACGCCCGTTTTACAGGCGAGCTCTAGCAGCTCCTCTTCTAGTTTGGCGTACCTCGGGTCTAGGTTTTTGCTATCTGCGTCGCGAGCGGCGGCGTATTTCGCCATTAGCGCGGCCTTATCCATCGTGCCGCCTATGCCTACGCCGATCACCATCGGAGGACAGGCATTTGGACCCGCTAGCTTAACGGTGTCTAAAAATACCTTTTTTACGCCCTCTAGGCCGTCTGCGGGAACTAGCATCTTTAGAGCCGATTTGTTCTCGCTACCAAAGCCTTTTGGAGCCACTTTTATATGGATTTTATCGCCTCTTACTATCCTTACGTTTATGACGGCGGGGGTGTTGTTCGTCGTGTTTTTACGCTCAAATATCGGGTCGTTTACGACTGATTTGCGCAGGTAGCCGCCCACGTAGCCGTCTTTTACGCCTTCATTTATCGCGTCTTCTAAAAATCCGCCCTCGATATGCACGTCCTGTCCGAGATCGACGAACACGACCGCCATGCCCGTGTCTTGGCAGATCGGCGCGATGCGCTTCTCGGCTAGATCGGCATTTTGGAGTACCTTGCCTAGGATGTCCTTGCCTATAGGCGAGCTCTCATTTTCTCTAGCTTTTTCAAAAGCCACTCTCATATCGGGCGTTACGACGTAACAGGCCTGCTTGCAAAGCTCGCTTACGGTTTTGGAGATCGTTTCTGCTTGAACTACTCTCATCTGTCCTCCTGTGTTAAATTTGTTTTCTAAATTTCAAAATGTAGAATTTAAATTTTATATTTTATTAAATTTTGGGAAGTTTATCAAAATAAGCTGAAAAGTTAGATTAAATTTGCGGATTTTGAGAGAGTGTGAGAGAAAAATCGGCTGAAATTTATGCCTCGAGTAAATTTTAAAATTTAGCCTAGCTAAAGCCGGCGACAAAATTTAACGGCAACGCCGCAAGACTCGGTCAAACGGCGATAAATTTAGCGCAAATGCCGCAAACTAAAATTTGACGAAACGGCTTAAATTCGTACTTGTTTCAAATGCGGCAACGTTTTTAAATTTTAGACCGGCTTAAATTTAAAAATCTGTTTCCGCGCCTCAAATTTAAAACCGAATTTACGTCCCGTCCACAAAGACAAAGCGCAAATTTATTCAGTCCTCGTCCTCTTTTTGCTCAAATTTTCTGCGTACCTTGACGCTAGAGATGCTAGCGCCGTCCATCTTGCGCACCTCGTAGTAGCAGTTTTCGTCCTCGATCTTGTCGCCTACGACAGGCAAGCGACCGATGAGATTAAAGACGTATCCGCCGATCGTCAGCTCCTCGGTCTCATCGGCGAAGCTTATCCCCATCAGCTCCTCAACGCTCTCTAAATCAAAGCGCCCCTGAAACTCGTAGATATTTTCGTTGATTTTTTTGTAGTGCGGGTCGGCGTCGTCGTGCTCGTCGTTAAAGTCGCCTAGGATTTCTTCCATTATGTCTTCCATCGTTAGCAGGCCCGCCGTACCGCCATATTCGTCCACGACGAGAGCGGCAGAGATTTGCTGCTTGTTCATCATCACGAGGATTTTAGATATCGAAAGGTTTTCTGGCACGATGACGAATTTACGCACGATGCTGTCAAATTCGCGCTTTTTGTTACCCAGGTCGATTTGCAAGATATCTCTGATATGGATCATGCCTAGTATCGCGTCCTTGCTGCCGTCGATGTAGGGGTAGCGCGTGTATTTGGACTCAAAGATCACTTTGATGTTCTCTTCGTAGCTTTTTTGCTTATTTATGCAGACCATATCGCGGCGAGGAGTCATGATCTCTTTAGCCACCGTGTCGGAGAAATCGACCGCATTTTTGATGATCTCGGTCTCAAAGCTGTCTAAAACGCCGCCTTTTAGGCTCTCGCCCACGATGATTTTTATCTCTTCTTCGGAGTGGGCTAGCTCGCTCTCTTTGGCTGGTTTGATGCCCAAAATTTTAAGCGAAACGCCGGCTAAGAAATCAAAAGTCTTGATAAGCGGCGAGAAAACCACCCAAAATACATGTAGCGGACGCGCGATGGCTAGGACTGCTTTTTCGGATTTTGCGATGGCGACGGACTTTGGCACTAGCTCGCCTAGCACCACGTGCATGAGCGTGATCAGCGTAAACGCGATCGCAAACGAGACGGTGTGGACTAAGATATCGTTTAGATTAAGGTATGTTTTTAGGGGTTCCTCGATCAGTCTAGCAACCGCAGGCTCGCCGATCCAGCCAAGAGCCAGCGAGCTTAGCGTGATGCCTAGCTGCGTGGCGGAGAGGTAGGTGTCGAGGTTGTTTGACATATCAAGCGCGATTTTGGCGTTTGGCACTTTGTCCTTGACGAGCTCCTCTAGGCGAGTCTTGCGGACTTTGACGATGGAAAATTCTGATAAGACGAAAAAAGCGTTTAGAAATACGAAGAAAAACGCGAGAGCGATCATAAAAAGCGAGTCGGTGCTACTGGGGTGCAATTAAAATCCTTAAAAAATTAAAATGAAATGCGGCGATTATAGCAAAAAATATGGAATTTTAAACTGAAAGCGCATTTGTGACGCCGCCGGAGCGAGCGAGAGCCGCGGAGGCTATTTTACCGCGTTTTGGTGCTTTTGGCCTCTTGCGCGCCCTGCTTGCCGTTTAAATTTGAGCGTAAATTTGACCTCCGCGCTAAACTTGTAATACAAATATTGCTTATTTTATCCGCTTTTTTGCAGCAAATTTGTACGCCGATCCCCGCGCCGCAAAACGCGAAACGCGAAAATGCGAGCTAAATTTTGAAAGAATTTAAATTTACGCCGCCTGCGTCATTAGGGCTTAAGTTTTTAAATTTGACGAGATGGTTAAATTCGGATTAGTTTTAAGACTTTGCCAGCAGTGCCGAATTTAAGCCCTAAAAGCAAATCGATTCGCCGCGAATTTTAAAATTTGAGCCAAGATCGGGCAACTTTGGCACGGCTGCTTTAGCGCTTGCGACGTCAAATTTGACCGTAAATCTGAGCTCAAATTTGACTTGCGAACTAGCCGTTTTGCCAGATCGCAAGCCCGAACCGCCGCGACGAATTTGAACGCAAACTCCGTCCGCAAAACCGCTAGAACTGCGGTTTGTCGCCGTTTACCTTCGCGCCTTTTACGAAGTCGGTCGCGATCTTTAGCAGGACTTTTGTCCTTTTTCTTAAGACGCAGCATCCTAAGCTCCTAATCGACTCACGCCCTCATAGTCGGCCGGCGTTTTCGTCGTTCCGCCCGTGTAAAGCCGCGCCAAAAGCCCAAGATAAATAGCATAAATATCGCTCGCACCGTGCCCGCTCCTTCGTAAATTTAGCTTTAATATATAGCGCGAGGGGATTAAATTTAGCTTGATTTTGCGGGGATTTACGGTGTTTTTAGAAAAAGGGTCTCGCAAACCGATATCTCGGTAAAACCGACAACCAAATAGCAAGCGTCCTATCGCCCTCAAACAGCGCCTGCGACCGGATCGCGACTGCTACCGTAAAAACTAGCGCCAGTATCGCCCTGCCGTTCGGGTTGCAACCCGTAAATTTCAGCTCAAAAACGATCAAGCCGAAATCGTGATCCAAGAAAAAGCAAATCGGTCGCCGTTTTGTATCTTTTTCCAATTTTATCTGCACTAAATTCAGCGCGCGGGTAACGGCGGCGAGCGGATTAAATTTAACAAAACTATACCGATTTAACGACCGTTTTCAATCTTTGCGGCGCTCGCGGCAAGTCGCGCTAAGAAAAAAATTTGCGCGGATCGCGGGCGTCCGAGTCGCCAAATTTGACGCCGTAAAAAATAACGTAAATTTTATAAATTCAGCGCCGCAAATGCGCCCGTTTCATAATAAAAATTTAAAACGAAAGGGTAAAAATGCGCAAACCGTCAGACGCCGCCCGTAAAAAAGCAAAATTTAAAAAACGGCGAATTTTAGCAGTCCCGCGCAAGGATAAAACCGAGCAAAATCCGGAACCGCAAAATTGACGTCGCGAGTAAAATTTATGCGGAAAAAACTCGGCGCAAATGCGTAAAAATAGGCCAAATTTACGCCGATTTCGCTAAATTATTTTACCTTCTTGCCGTTTTTGTAGCTGGCAAAAATTTCGGTCGTGCCGTCCTTTTTAAACGCGATCACGTCGTAGTCTTCGACGACGCCGCCCTGCTCCATACCCGGACTTCCCAGCGGCATGCCGGGCACCGAGATACCCACGACATCCTCTGGCTTAGCGGCCAAAAGCGCCTTTATCTCCTGCGCCGGTACGTGCCCCTCGATAGCGTAGCCGCCGACTATGCCTGTATGACAGCTGTATAGCTCCGCCGGCACTCCGTATTTATTTTTTGTTTCGATTATCTCGTTTGTTTTATGCTCGGTTACCTCAAAGCCGTTTTGCTTCATTACTTCGCCCCATTTGCCGCAGCAACCGCACTCGGGGCTTTTATAAACCTCGATCGTCTCGCCTAGCGCGGCAGCCGCGATCGCGGAAAATAGCGCAAAGCCCAAAAAGATCTTTTTCATCTTTATCCTTTTATAAAAATTTCGGCGCATTTTAGCGTAATGTATGTAAACATTAAATCAAGCTTTCAAAAACTAAATCTAAATAATTTCTCTCTAAATTTTAGCCTAAAGCGGCCCTTGTCGCTTCGGCGGATAAAATCGCCTAAACGGTAAGCTCGGCGTATCGCTAGCGCAAAGCATATAATCATTTTAGGCGCTGCACACCGTGCCGCTAAGCGTAAGAACGACTGGCGCCGGCCTAACCGGCGGCGCAAGGCTACATGCGATTTTATGCAGATATTATTTTAAAAGCCGCCGCACAGCTTAAATTTTACGCAAAATCAAGCTAAATTTAACCGTCGCCGTTGTATCATTAAAAATAAATTTGTAAAGGAGCAAAAATGGCGCGGCTAGTTTTTATTTTGTTAATTCTAGGTTTAATCACATGGTTTTATATGGGCGGAACGAATAAAACCGTGGCCGACTACAAGGGCATGAGTAGCGAGCAGCTAGAAACGCTGTGCCTAGAGAAAAAGGACAAAACCGCGTGCCAAAAATACGCGATAGACTTCGTAAATGGCGCCAAAGCAAACGGCGGCAAGCCGCAGTTTTAGGCTTTTTGGCACGGATCTACTTGGTAAATTTGCCTGATAAAGCTCAGGTTTTAAATTAATATCCGCAAGTCGAATTTAGAATCAAATGCGGCCCTAAATTTAAACGATTGACGCGAATTTAGGCGCATATCGGCGTATATTTTAACCGCTTAGATAATAAAAAGCCTGATTGCAAAATCAGGCTTTATTTTTAAACTTTACTTCATCGTGCAAGCTACTTGATCACCTAGATTACAAGCTTTTGTATAAAATATTTTGGCATTCGCCATATCTCCACTTTTTTTGTATTTGTATGCCAATAAAGTGCAAGCTTCAGCATTATTTAGATTGCAAGCTTTTTGAAAAAGTTCAATTTCTTTAGGATCGGTTTTGCCCGCAACATAGTATTTTTCAGCAGCTTTCAAACAAGCCTGCGCATCGCCGCCGCCATATTTTTGATATTGTCCTCCAGTTCTCCGGCACTCAAATTTAAAGAGCATAGCATGGCAACGACCATAACTAAAACGATTTTTTTCATTGTTTTTCCTTTTAGTTTAGATTGGTTAGCCGTTATATCTTTATTTGTTCTGTTTTACAAGCCTCGTTTTGATAATAAATGCAATATTCTGGGCAAATTTACGCCAAACCTAAAAGTAGCGGCTTTTAAGCCCAAAACGCGGACAAAGGCGCTAATCATACCGTAAAATCAAAGCTAAAGCATAAAAGCTTTGCGCCGCCGATAAAGATTTAGGCGGCGATTTTTGATTTGAAAGTACAGAAAAGCAAAGCCCGTTTCGCTAAATTTTAGCAAGTAAACAGCAAAAACCGGAATAAATTTAAGATACTATTTTTATTTACGGCACGCTGCCGACGAGTTTTGCGCGTTTTGTCGCCGCAGGCGTTAGGATAAAAATGCGGCACTATAAATCTACGTCCGCTTGCGCCGCTAGCACCGAAATTTAGAAACGCATTAACGCAAAATCGTCTACGCCCTTAAAAAATCCTGTTTTAGGCGCCTTTAGATTTTTGCGCAAATTAGTCCAAAAATAGCGGCAAAAAGCGCGCAGCGCGCGAGTAAATTTAAGAGCGGTTAGTCTAATGCGCCAAATCCAAAGTGTAACAAATCTGCGGTGCCAAGTCCCTTTGCCTACCCGCAAAAACCGCCGTATAAAACCGCGCACAGTAGAGCTAAAACCAAAGCCCTTAGGCGCAAAACGCGGCAAGCTCTCTAAAAGGCTCATCGCCGCAGTCGTTCTCAAAACACGGCAAAAACGAGCTAGCAGGCGCAAGCGGCGATATTAAATTTAACGAGCTAAACCGCGCAAGAGCAAACGCGCTAGGCTAATAGATAAAAAGCCCTTCTTTATTTGCCTCGCCAACCTTGTCCGTTTTGACCCACGCTATGACGTAGATAATAAACGACGTCACGATAAAAAGAAAACTAAGTATAAACAAATACCCGCTTGCTTGCATCAGCTCCCCGATAAAAAATACGAAAATATACGCCTTAAAAAGCCCGTTTCTAGTTAGCCTGGCAAGCTTAAAAAAGACCTTCGCCCAAACTACCGCCACGTAAACTAGCAAAAGCGCCGCGATAACGGCGACGAGCCTAGCTAGCGGATGGCCCGTTTGCGCCAAATAAAACGCCAACGTCTGCGTGACCTGGGCGACAAACATCGCTATCATCGCCTTGGCGTAGTTTACGTGCAGATCATCGCTACCCGCAAGCCGCGCGATACCGCCTAGCGCCGCATAGGTTAGCAGCGCGCCTACGAGGACTGCTAGAGCAACGGCGATTTGTAGCTTTAGCCCCGCGTAGTCCGCGATAAAAAACGCGTAAAGTTTGATAACGGCAGGCGCGACGCCGGAAGCAATGCCTGCCGTCCTAGCCCGCCCAAACGCCGCGCTCTCTTTTAGCGCCGCCTTCGTCTCCTCGCTTCTGGCGTCTTTCGTGGCGCGCCTCTCGCCCTCGTCCGTCACCACAAATACGTCGCGGGCAAACTCCCCGTCGGCTCGAAACGCCACCCGCTCTCCTCCGCCCGGCCGCCCCGCGCGCACCTCTTCAAAGCTAAATTTATAGTATTTCCCATCATCGCCGACTATCGTCGTTTCGCTTATCGCTACGCCCTTCATCCGCTCTCCTTTTTCATTTTACCGCCGCGCTCGGTGATCCCTGCCTCACGCGCTCGTTTGGGTTTTTGGGGTGCGGGTTACGCCGCCCGTCAAATTACGCCGCACCACCTAATCTGCCCAAATTTTACGGTTTAGCCGCAGCTCCTCGACGATACGCAAAAAGCCGCCGATCTCGTCTTTATAAAATCTATTCGCACCCTTACCCACGAGCGGTCGGCGCAGATCAGGCTCGAAGTTATCGCGTCCCGTGCGGATCGCCATGCAGATTTTATCCCCGGTTAGCACGATGTTTATGGGGCGGTGAAATCTCATTTTTAGCAGTTTTAAGCTCTCCATCAAGCTAGGCGTGAGCGCGTATCTAGCCTCGATCTGATCGGTCGCGTAAACCCTAAAATACCGCTCAAACTCCGCGTCGTCCATCCTCGCGCGCTTGCCGCCGTAGTCCCTAAACTCATCCGTCCCGCTGCAAATTTGCGTGACGGCCTTTAAGCGTTTAGGAAAATCTGCGACGAATAAAAGCCCCGCAAAAAGCACTCTATGCGTCTTGTTTCTGTACAAATCCTCTTTGATGCTTATCGCCTCTACGTCGCTAAATTTGACCCGCACGCCCTCTATCTGCCCGAAAATCAGGTCGTTGCCCGAGTATTTATCGATGTCAAAATCATAAATCATATATAAATAATCATTTTCCACGAAGCCGCCCGGGTGGTAGGTTAGGCCGCAGCTTTCGACGATGCTTCGTATGACTTTTCGTTTAAATTTAAATGTGAAGCTATCAGTAAAAATGCTCTCGAAAAAATAATAAATCGTAGCCCCGCAAACTAAAAACGCTACCGCACCGAGTATCGCGTCGCGAGAGAAATAGTAAAACAGCCAGCCTACTCCCGCTGCGAGAACAAAACAAACGAGCTTTAGCCTAAAAAGCGAGCGTAAAACCTTTTGCCGCTCAAGCTCTAGCAAGACCAGATCGTCCATTTTTACTCCATTTTTGATTTAACGCCGCTTTTGCGAAATTTAGCTATTTTAAGCCCGCGCTTGGGCTTTGGCATTTAAATTTGCTTTAATCTGCACTGATTTAAGCTTGCCGTTTATAAGCCGCGCGTTTTAATTTAAACCGAATTTGCCGCCCAAATTTACCGTCCGCGCCGCTTTTTGCGTTCAAATTTAGCAAGTCTGCTTGCATTTAAGAGCGCGGTTAAAGCGCCTAAATTTAGCTCAAATTTGACGAAGCGAGCGTAAATTTAGCGGTTAAAAAGCTCGTGCACGTCGTGCGGATCGTCTTGCCCCTTAGGCACCTCGAAAAATGCGGCCTTGCTAAACCTCGCCCAGCTAGCGACGATGTTTGAAGGAAACATCTCCACTGCGTTGTTATAGTCGGTCACGGCGGCGTTGTAGGCGCGGCGCGCGGCGGAGATCTGCTCCTCGATATCATTTATCGTTTTTTGTAGGTGCATTACGTTTTCATTTGCTTTTAGTTCAGGATAATTCTCCACGACGACGTTTAACTTTGAGATTAGATTTGACAGCTCGCCGTTTAGCGCAAATCTCTGTTCGTCGCCCGCAGCCTTTTGGATGCCGCTTCTAAGCGCTGAGATATTTTCTAGCAGCTCGCGCTCGTGCGTGAGATACTGCTTGACGGTGGCGACCAAATTCGGGATGAGGTCAAAACGCTTTTTTAGCTGCGTATCGACGCCTGATTTGATATTTAGGACTTGGTTGCGCTTGCCGATGAGCGAGTTATAAGTCGAAATAACGATGAGCGCGAGAACGGCGAGGACGCCTAGGACGATATACATTTTACTCCTTTGATTTAACTTTTGTTTTGATTATATCAAAAAATCGCTGAAACCGAAAATTTATACGCGTTTTGCCGCGCTAGATGCTAGGCCACTTGGAGTTTTGCAACCAAAACGCCAAATTTCGCTTGCTTTTAAGCAGCTTTGCGAGCAAATCTCGGACATATGGCTAGTTCACGAGGCCGATTTTTGCGCTTAAATTTAAGCTTAAAAACGCAAAATACGCTTTTAGCTTTACGTTACGGACGGTTGGGCCTTTTTTAAACAAAAACCAAAGCAGATACGCGCAAGCAAAACGGCTCGGCGCGAGATCTTGCCGGGCGGCGGGTAAAATCTGGCTTATAAAATTTCGCCTGCACGGGCGACACGGCCTTTTGGTGCGATAAATTCGTATCTTTTAAGGGCGATTTTACGCGGGCTAACGGCTAAATTATCGCAAATTTAGCACTGTTTAAGCAGCGATAAAAAATAGCGTTTTAAAGCACGCCAAAAAGAGCGCGAACCGCAATCTTATCGCGGTTTCAGAGTTTTAAGCTGCAAGAGCAAAATTAGCTTTAAATGGCAAAATCGCCGAGCCGTCAATCCATCTCGCGCATTTTGCGTTTAGGCGAGGAAATTACCGCTCGCGCCCTACGCAAATTTAGCTATTTCTCCGATTTTGCCCGCCGCAAGTAGATAAATTGTAAGCCTAGAGGCAAAGGCGCGGATTTGCGCCGCGCGCAAACGGCAAATTTGCGATTTTGCGCCGTAAGGCAAAATCCAAAACTAGCCAAAAGGCACAAATTTAGGGCGCGTATAAAGACTAAACCGAGCGTTTAGTCTTTTAAAGCTCGCAAATTTTGCCGCAAAAGCGCTTTTACCGCGTCTTGCGCGATAAATTTCGGGATAAATCCTAGCAAATCACCACTTCATACCCGCTTCCAGCCAAAAGTTGCGGCCAAGGCCGTACTCGTAGTAGTTGCCCTCGTTTGAGGCGATAAATTTTTTGTTTAAAAGATTATTTATATCAAGATTTATAAACGCTCGAAAATCGCCTGCCAGCCGCCTTTCGTAACCTATACGCATATCCCAAGTCGCGTATGCGGGCAGCTTTTGGCGCTCGTAGACGTACATCCCGCGAGTCCTATTCCAGCCGCCTAGCAGCGCGTCTGTTTTGCTCGTATAGTTTATGAAATTTGAAACGCTAAAGCCGCTAAATTTAGCCGAGTGGCGAAATTTGGCGGTAAAAGGCACATGGTAATCGACGACCGGTAGTTCGCTTTTTTTGATGATTTTGCCGTTATACGAGACGTCGTCGTTCATCTCGTCGTCTTCGTAATCCTCAAAACTCCTGCTTTGCTTCGTAAAGCTTAGCGAGCCTTCAAAATCGTTTTTTACGCCCCAAATTTCGATCGGAGCAATGTTTGCCGCGCTTAAGGTAACGATGTCGCGCTTACTTTGCCCTTCGTTGGTAAATATAGAATATCCGTTTCCGTAGCCAGGTAGCGGCTCTCTTACGTATTTCGTCGCTACTTCGTCGCGGCCTTGGCGTCTGACGTATTTTAGATTTAGCCTCGCGTTGCCTACGTCGCCGCGATAATACGCGCTAAATTCATCATCGTAAGGCGTCTTTAGCTCCCTGATAGGACGGCGGTTATTAGCCAGTCCGCCGCACGTATACGCCCCGCCGTACGAGCTTCTCTCGCAAGTCTCATACATCTTGTACACGCCGTTATACATCTTGTACGCGAAAAAGTTTCGTCCGTAGTAGCGGTTTAGTCCAAGGCCTATGAAATTTTTATCCGCGAATTCATACTCGGCTAGCAGCCTCGGGGCTAAATTTACGTCGTTGTTATCGCCGTTTCGCTCGATGCGAAGTCCTGGACGAAATTTAAACGCACCAAACCTCATCTCGTCTTCGAGATAAAGGGCGAGATTGGTTTGCGTAGCCTTGGTTTTTACGGCGTAGTAGTAGGTTTTTTTCGATAGATATTGACCGACCGCGCCCTGGGATGCGAAGCTATCGTCTATGACGCAAGTTTTATCGCCGGCGATGCACGTTCCGCTCATCAAAGGCTTTGGCGTACCGTAGGATACGCGGGTACGCGGTATCTCGTAGCTGCCGCTTTGTCTAGCTATCTCAAAGCCAGATTTCACCAGATGCGATGCGCCAAACGCCTCAAATTCCTTCACGCTTGCGTCGAATTTATATGCTAGCTTGTTTTGGCGTTGCTCAAAATCGTTTAGCCCTCCTATGCCCGAGCCGAAATTTGGGCTAGGATTGGTTCCCCAGTTTTTGACGTTTGAGGGTTTGTAGCCGTAGTACTCGGTATCATGCTCATAGTCGCGGCTGTTTTGCGAGGCGGAGTAGCTAAGCGTCTGCTCCAAAAATACCCCCTCAAGATCGGCCTGCGCCTCGAGAGTCGCGACGTAACCGCCGTATTTTAGCGTGAGCTGGGAGTCTAGGTAGCGCTTGGCGGAGGTGTAGTTATCTAGCCTAGAGTACAAAAAGCTCGGCTTTAGCGTAAATTTATCGCTCACGCCCCAAACGCCTTTTACGAAAAGATTATCATTGGTCTGCCTGTCATCCGGAAACGAGTATAAATTTTGATTTATCTGCTTTTTGTTGTAGTGGTTTTCTATGACGGAGCGGTGCCTCGAATAGTCTAGCAAAAGGCCGAAATTGCGCGTCAGATACCCCTCGGCGCCGACTCTATACCTGCGCTTTTTAAAGTCGCTCATATCGGCTAGATCGCCGTCGTCGTATCTTTGCTCGGCGGAGGCGTCTTTATAAATTTTGCTCCAATCCCCGCCCGTATAAGAGTAGCTAAGCACGCCGTGAAAGCCGCTTCTGGGGTCTCTGGTTTTAGCATTTACTGCGCCTCCTTGAAAGCCGCCGTATCTAGCCGAGACCGCGCTATCTAGCACCTCAACGCTACCTAGCAGATCCGTATCTACGCTCATGGCTTGCGAGCCTATCGTGCTGTCGCTCCAGATGTTGTTGTGGTTATTCCACGTGCGTTTTTTAGGGTCTAGGTCGTTATTTATGCTTGCGCCGTCTAGGGTAAAGTTGTTTTGATAGTAGCTCGCGCCGTTTATGCTGATGTCTTGCGGGGCTAGATCGCCCGCGCGCACGCTTTTGGCGTTTTTCGCGCTAAAGGCGACGTTTGGATTGCCTTTTAAAAGATCGGTTATGCCGTGATTTTTAGACGTTATCAGATCTATATCCTCGCGCGTTAGTTTTCCGGGTTCTTTCGTAGCGTTGGCGTCGGCGCTGACCTCGACTTTATCTAGCATGACCTCCGCAGCGTTTAGCGTACTTAAATTTAACGCCTTTAAAGCGGTTAAATTTAAAAAGCCCTGATGAGCGTCGCGACTCGCGGCCCAATGCGAAAGCGGCAAATTTAATGCCGCGGCCGCTACCAAAAGGCTAGCCGTTTTTTTCATAATTATCCTTAGTTAAATTTATTCGTCAGTTTTGGGCGTTTGCGTCAAAACCGCGCATTTTAGGCGGCGATAAATTTTACTCGCCTTACGTTTTAGCTTTAAAAAGTCGCTAAATTCGGCTAAATTTACGCCGCAAAATTTGTAAAAAGGCGACTATTTGCGATTCACCTCCGCAGCGATTAAGCTTTGTTTTTAAACGCGCGTTAAACCGCAAATTTAAACAAAAGCCGCCTAAATTTATTCGCCGCTTAAAAAACTACGCAAAGCCGCTTTTGCTAAAAACCCAAAAGCCGCGCTAAGAGTTAAATTTATCCCGCGCGGGCGTTACTTTTCAGACTTTAAAACCGCCTGATAGCCTTGCTTTTTGAGCGCATCGACGACGGCGTTTTGGGGCAAATCGTCTTCAGCTATGATTTGAGCGGTTTTGGCTTCTAAATTTACTTCAAAATTTTTTACGCCTTTTAGCTCGCCAAGAGTCTGCACGATGACCTCGTAGCAGCTCACGCAGGACATATTGGGTATCTCGTAAACTAGCGTCTTGTCCGCAAACGCCGCCGCGCTAAGCGCAAAAACTAGAGCCAGCTTTTTCATTCTTTGATACCGACTTTGTATTTTTTAGCTTGGATGGCGCGCACGACGTCCATCACGTTTGCGCCGCTATCTGCGGTGATATTTACGTCCTTGCTCTTTAGATCAAAACTCACTCTTTTTACGCCTTTGACGCTTTTTGCGGCATCTTCGATTTTCTTGGCGCAGCCGCCGCAGTTCATGTTAGGTACGTTTAGTTCGTAGGTTTGCTCTGCAAAAATGCTGCCGCAAATCGCCGCTAAAAGTAGAATTTTCCTCATCGTCGTTCCTTGAAAATAATATTTGATATGAAATTGTATCAGTATATTTCTTATATATTTATTATTTTGATTTATTTTAAATGTAATGTAACCTACGTTTCTATTATATTTAAGGCAAAATTTGACGCTAAATTTAAAATCGCCGCGAAAGGCGACGTTTATTTTAGTTCTAAATTTAGCCCTCCCGCGCCGTTTGCTTTTTGATATTTTAGCGGTTAAGATTTTGCTACTCGCTTAGTCTCGGAGCTCTGCTACTTCACCCTGCATCCCGTAGCCTCCGCAGCCTCGCAGACGAGATCGTAGAGCGCTTGGGCCAGTTCTGCTTTTTCCGGATATAAAAAATCTTTGGGGTGTATTACTTCATAGGGGGTTGTAGGATGTGGAGCAAAGTCTGATTTTGCCTCTTTTATCAGCTCCTCTTTTAAAGGGCTATCGCTATTTTCGATAACGGAAAGCAAACAGCTATAAAATTCATCGGTTACCTTAAATACGCAATTGTTTTTTGAGGGTTTGACTTTATCCAAATAACAAAATGACCAAAAGTTACACATAATGATATCCGCCTTAGAAAAATCCACGCCGTCCATTCTGTTATCTACGTTTTCAGGCGGGATAATCTCGCCTCTACGCAGGTCTGTTATATTTTCGACCCCGTAAAAAGAGCAGTCGTATAACGTCCCCTCAAAGGTGCAGTTTTTTAGACTGGAATGCCAAAAAAGCGCCTTGTGGATTTCTCCGCTAAAGAGGCAGTCCTCTAACAATTTACAACTATTGAACTTTAAGCGGACATTCTTTTTGATTTGGGTAAAACGACAGTCTTTTAGCGTAGCCCCTATAAACTCTCCCCATTTGTATTTGCAACCAGCAAAACTGCACGATAAGAAGGTGGCTCCATTTCCGCAAATAGCATAGGCACTCAATTGAAACATGCTTTCGTCGAAAATAACGTGATCAATCACAGGGGTAAAATCGTCTGTTTCTTCAATGGCAAAATACTGCCACACCGAGCCTGAAAAATCAGCATAAGATAGGGAGGTATGGAGGGGTTGGGATATGTTTTCCCACATATAGCCATTTCGCAAAGGAACTTGCGCTCTTTCGCCTATGAGCTTAATCCCGCGAAAGTCCTGCAAACCCTCTTCCGTAAGTCCAAAAGGCGATACGCTAAGGTTTTTAGTCGCCGCAAGCACATCTTGCAAAGTAGGATAAACATCCCAACGCTTTTTGAGTTTGATTGAAATCGCCACTTTTACTCCTTTGTTAAATTTGTCTATTTGCGTAGATTTAAAGTAAAATTTGTGCGGCTAGCTCGGCTCTAAACGGCGTTGTTTAGATCCCAATCTATCGGCGATTTGCCGTGCTGCGCTAGATACAAATTCGCCTTTGAAAAGTGCCTGCAACCAAAAAACGCCCCGCGCGCTAACGGACTTGGATGAGCCGCCGTTAGCACGAGGTGGCGCGATGCGTCGATGAGCGAGGCTTTTGCTTTGGCCGGGTTGCCCCAGAGCATGAAAACGACGTTTCTGGCGCGCTCGCTAAGATTCCTGATCGCAGCGTCCGTGAACTCCTGCCAGCCAAAACCCGAGTGCGAATTCGCCTGTCCCGCGCTAACGCTTAGCGTCGCGTTTAGCAGTAGCACGCCCTGCTTCGCCCAGTAGCTCAGATCGCCCGAATTTGGCTGCGTAACGCCTAAATCGTCGTAAATTTCTTTGTAGATATTTTGCAGGCTGGGCGGGATTTTGATGCCGCGCGGCACGGAAAAGCTTAGCCCCATCGCCTGCCCCGCGCCGTGATATGGGTCTTGGCCTAGGATTACGACTTTGACGGCGTTAAAGGGCGTTAGATTAAAGGCGTTAAATATCAGCGCGTTTGGCGGATAGACCTCGCCCGCAGCCTTTGCGCGCAGAAAATTTTCCTTCACGCGGGCGAAATTTTCGCTCAAAAACTCCTCTTTTAGCGCCTCTTTCCAGCCCGCTTCGATTTGGATTTTATCTATTTGCATATTTTTCCTTTGTAAATTTGCTCTTTTTCTTTGCGTTCATTTTAAGGCAAATTTGCAAAATGATAGCCAAAAAATATTTAAATTTAGACGCATTTGGCTTGCTAAATCTTTAAAATAATCGGGGGCGGCAAGGCGGATATTTTAAAATTTGCTGTATAATCCAAACTAAAATTTAAACCAAAGGAATAGCGATGTCCGAGCAAATTTTCGAGAAGATAAAAGAGCTCTTAAGCGCGCAAAACGCAAACTTTCGCGTAGTATCTCACGAGAGCGTCAAAACCTCGGCCGAGGTCGCCGTAGCGCGCGGCACGCAGCTAGGACAGGGGGCCAAGGCGCTCGTTTGCGTCATAAAAGGCGGCGGCGCCAAACGATATGTTTTGGCGGTGCTGCCGGCGGATTACAAGGCTGATTTGCAGCTCATCGTGCAGGCGCTTGGCGGATCAAGAGCTAGCCTAGCAAGCCCCGACGAGGTCGCGAGGCTAACGGACTGCGTACCCGGCAGCGTTCCGCCCTTTAGCTTTTGCGAGGAGTTAGAGCTCATCGCCGATCCTAGCTTATTTACGCGCTACGACGAGCTTGCCTTTAACGCAGGCTTGCTAGATCGCTCTATCATTTTAAACGCGAAGGACTATGAACGCATCGCCCAGCCAAGGTCGGTTAAATTTGCGGTTGAGCAGTAAAATCCGTATGATTAAATTTAATCAAATTTCGGCGAATTAGGTTAAGTAAATTTAACCCGAGCTCGGACGAAATCGCTCAAATAAAAATCTCGCCGTCTAAATTTAACGCGAGATTTAGCGAAAATCCG
>CAURYE010000021.1:0-28952 GCA_963529235.1 uncultured Campylobacter sp. | reverse complement strand
TTGGCGCGCTCGCTGATGACGACGGTTACGATGTCGTTTACGTTCATCGCCTTGCGGTCGGCAAAAAGCGGATTGTCGCCGCGACCAAAAAGACTGCCCGCGTTTGGTTGGTTGTTGACCTGTTTGGCGGGAAGCTGCTCGACGTAAACGGGCGGTTTCATATCTATGCGAGGGTCGGCGCTAGGCAAACACCCGCTCAAAAACGCTGCTGCAAGGGCGCAAAAGTAAATATTTTTTCTCACGCTTTACCTTAAAGTGAAAATTTTACGATAAAATAAGCAAATCAAGTTCCAAAAGGAAAATTATGGCCGATTCTATTCTTGCGCTTGGCGCGAATTTTCAAGAAATTTACGAAATTATATCAACAAAATTTAAAAATGTAGCCGTTTTTGACCCCATCAACGATTTTTACGGACTAGAAAATGCCAGAGAAGCTTTTGAAAACGGCAGCGAGCGAGAGTTTTTTAAAAGCGCGGTAGATGAATTTGACCGCCTAGCTGGGAGCGCTGATTTCGTACTGGTTAAGCCCGCAAAAAGCATCGCAAATATCGGCGAAATAGAGCTAAATTTACAAATCGCTAGAAATTTAAACGTTCCGGTTTTTTGCCGCGAAAATTTGAGCTTTTTTACGCGAAACTCAAGGCTGATCGTAAGCGGAAATTTGGATGAAATTTTAAACGCAAAGCAAGATATAATCACGCCTTTGAGGTTTGAAGGCTCGCTTTTTAAACTCGCCGCAAAAAATAAAAAAACCGTCGTTTTGCCAGAAAGTGAAGACGAGCGGATACTAAAAGCCAGCGAAATTTTACTAAAAAGCGGCGCGGTAAATTTGATCCTTTTGGGCGACGAAAACGAGGTTAAATTTAAAGCGGAGAAGCTCGGGGTAAATTTAAGCGGCGCGCGATTTATAAATTTAGAAAAAAACGAGTACGTAGATCGCCTAACCGCCGCGCTTTTTGAAGCTCGCAAAAGCAAGGGCGTAAGCCTAGAGCAAGCCCGCGAACTCGTGCGAGATAGGACGTATTTTGCTACGATGATGGTGCAAGAAGGGCTCGCGGACGCCATGGTGAGCGGTGCAAACACGACCACGGCGCACACTATCCGCCCTGCGCTTCAGATCATCAAAACGCGCCCTGATAGTCCGCTAGTTTCAAGCTCGTTTATAATGTGCTTTACGGAGGAGATCCTCATCTACGCCGACTGCGCGATAAACCCAAATCCAGATGCCCAGCAACTAGCTCAAATCGCCCTAGCCTCGGCGGATACGGCGCGCGCGTTCGGACTGGAGCCGCGAGTAGCGATGCTAAGCTACTCTAGCGGAGATAGCGGCAGCGGTGCGGACATAGACCTGGTTAGGAGTGCGGGCGAAATAGCGCGAGGACTAGACCCAGCCCTAAAAATCGAAGCCCCCGTACAGTACGACGCGGCCGTAGATCCGGTCGTAGCGCGCAAAAAGCTGCCAAACAGCGACGTAGCCGGCCGCGCGAACGTTTTTGTATTTCCAAATTTAAACGCGGGCAATATCGGCTATAAAATCGCGCAACGAAGCGCAAACTGCCTAGCCGTCGGACCGATCTTGCAAGGTCTAAAAAAGCCCGTAAACGACCTAAGTCGCGGATGCGGCGTAGGAGACGTCGTAAATACGGTTCTAATAAGCGCGATACAAGCCGCAAACGAAGGAGAAAAATAGTGAAAATTTTGGTTTTAAACTCAGGTAGCTCGTCGGTTAAATTTCAGCTTTTTGATATGGCGGATAACCGCGTCATCGCTAGCGGCCTAGTCGAAAAGATCGGCGAAGCAAGCTCCTATGCCAAACTAAAAGACGTTAGCGCGGATAAAATTTACGAGGAGCACGCGCCGCTAAAAGACCACCACGAGGGGCTTGAGGCGATGAGGCGGCTGTTTGCTAGCTCAAATATCCTGCATGATTTTAGCGAGCTAGACGGTATCGGACACCGCATCGTGCACGGCGGCGAGAGCTTTAGCGACTCGGCTCTAGTTACTCCTGACGTGATCGCCAAAATCGAGCAAAACTCCGTCCTAGCGCCACTTCACAACCCCGGCCACCTAGCGGGCATAAGAAACGCCATGCAAGAAACGGACAAAAACGGAAGCGGCAAAAAGGTGCCTCACGTCGTCGTTTTTGATACCGTATTTCATCAAACTATCCCCGAGTACGCCTACCGCTACGCTCTGCCGTTTGATCTTTGCAAGAGGCTGCATATCCGCAGATACGGCTTTCACGGTACTTCGCACCACTACGTGACCAAAAAAGCAGCCGAGTATCTAGGCGTGCCGTACGAGAAATTTAACGCTATCTCGCTGCATCTAGGCAACGGAGCCTCCGCCTGTGCCGTGCAAGGAGGCAAAAGCGTCGATACCTCGATGGGCCTAAGCCCGCTAGAAGGCCTGATAATGGGCACTAGAAGCGGCGATATGGATCCTGCGGTGCTTACTTATCTTTTAAATTTAGGCGAGCTTACGGCTGATGGCATAGACGCGTTTTTAAACAAAAAAAGCGGACTACTAGGCATCTGCGGCTCAAACGACATGCGCGAAGTGGTCGTTAAGATGCAAGGCGGCGACGAGCGCGCGCACCTAGCCTTTGAGATGTTTTGCTACCGCATAAAAAAATATATCGGCGCGTATTACGCGGTTTTAGGCCGAGTGGACGCAGTCGTTTTCACCGGCGGTATCGGTGAAAACGCCCCGTATAGCCGCGAGAAAATCTGCAACGATCTCACGCACATGGGTATCAGGATCGATCACGAGATAAATTTCGCCGCTAGCGGCGGTATACGCGATCTAAGCGCCCCCGACGCAGCGGTAAAAACTCTCGTCGTGCCTACTAACGAGGAGCTAGAAATCGCGCTAGAAACAAAAAGAGTGATAGAAAATCTCTAAATTTGACCGCTTGAATTTGAGTTTTTTTTGGCGCGTTTGCTGCAAAAACCGCTTTGATTTGGCGTTAAAGTAAATTTGACGAGTCGCTTCTACGGCTTGGTCAAATTTGGCCTTAAATTTACGATTAAAAACGGCGGCAAAATTCAAATTTACGCCGAGCCAAATTTGACTCCAAATCTGCCGAATTTTAAAAATCCTCGCTCAAATTTACCCGCCCGAATTTACTTTATTTTAAGCCGTGCTCGGTCAAAATTTACGTAAATTTTAATCAAAAGCGACCAAATGACTCTTTCGCAAGCATTTTTATTAACCGTAAAGAAACAAAAAGAGTGCCGAGCCGCAGCGGCGGGATCGCCCACTCTTATCGCCTTTTGTATCGGCGTTTTTGCCCTATTTTTAGCGGCGCTTAAGATTTTTGATCTAGGCAGCGGGGCGGCTTTGGTTTTGCTTGTGCTGTTTTTCGGCTTGCTATTTTGGGTGCCTACAAGGCTAAAAAGCATCGGCAAAGCGCAGGATGAATACAACGAATTTTACAAAGAAGTTTTTATCCCCGCGCTCATCAAAGATATCGACGAGGGCTTTACGTATAGCACTTACGGCGGCATCTCGCAGAGCGAATTTAATGCGGCGGGGATTTATAGACCGAGCGCGTTTTATAGCGAAGATAGCGTGCGCGGCGTATATAACGGCGTCAAATTTAGCTTATGCGAGGTAATCAGCCGCGAGCGCGAATACCCGCGCGTAAATAACAAATACGTCGCCGCATTTATCCTGCTAAAATACGCGTTTGATAAGTATTCGGACTTTAAAGGCAGCGTGCTAAAGTGCGAGTTTAACAAGAAATTTAACGGCAAAACGGTTGCCGTTAGCAAGGATTTTAATACTAAATTTTTAGGCGAAAAAGAGCTGCTCGACGACGTCAAATTTAATGAAAATTTTAGAGTTTTTACGACGGATAAGGTGGAGGCGAGGTATCTGCTCACGCCTGCGTTTATGGGCAAGCTAAATATACTAAAAGCCTACAAAAACACGCTAAAATCGCCGAGTGCGGCCTTTATGGATAACAAATTTTATCTATTTTGCTTTAGCAGGAGAAATTTTTTCGAGGGGCGGCTTTTTGATAAACTAGACATCGCCGAGGCTCGCCGCGAGCAAAGATACGTGAGGCAGATGCTTAGCGTCATCGACGAGCTAAATTTGAGCCTAGATATTTATCTAAAATAATTTTCGTAAGCGATTTTGCGACTAAATTTAGGCTCTTTGGGTTTGAAGTTTTTGCGCGACGTAAATTTATGCACGTTACCGCAAAAGCACGACTTTAAGCTTAAATTTTTGCATAAATTTGCCCTATTTTGCTAAATCCGAACGCAAAATTTAGGTTTATCTCTACCTCGTAATTTAGCGCACTTAAATTTATCGCCTTTTGCCGTTTAAAGCTTTATTTGCGACATTAAATTTACACAAAGATTAAACGATTTTAGACGGGCAAAATAGCGCAGATTTTAGCTATAATGCTTTTCAATTTTTTATAAATTTAAGGAAAATATCTTGAAATACGCGCTTGATTGCAAGGATAGTTTTGAAAACTCGTTTATATTTTGGCTCACGAGATACGTCAAATTTAAGCTTAGCTCGCTCTCAAACAAAGAGCTTCGCGATCCAAAGGCGCTAGCAAGCGTAAATTTCGCCCTTAGCCGCGAGATAAAAAACATAGATCAGCTAGACGGCCTCGTAAAATCGGCTAGAAACGCGGGACTAACGGGTATAAATACATATTTTAATCCGCTTAAAAAGATATTCGAGACGCTCAGATTTTACGAGCTAGAGAGCCTAAAGCAGATCGACGAAGAGCTGTTAAGCGAGGTGCTAGCTAGCGTCACGGGCGGGCTTAGCGATGCGAGTAAGAAAAACTACCGCATAAGCGCGATAAATTTTTTCGCATTTTTGGATAAGCAAAACGAAGAGGACGGCAAGGCGCACGTCTTTGACATCGAGCTAAAAAACTGGGGCGGCGTGGGCGGAGCGCGCGGGCAAAAGCTGCCTGAGTTTATGAGCGAGGATGAGGTCAAGAGATTTTTGGAAGCGATAGAAAACGCGGAGTTTAAAAGCAACGCCAACCGCAACAAGCTCATCATAAAAATTATTATTTTTACAGGCATCCGCGTGAGCGAGGCGTTAAGCTTAAAGCGCAAAGATATAACCGAGGACGGCGAACTCTACGTCATAAGAATCCGCGGCAAAGGCAACAAATACCGCGTCGTCATGATCAAACGCCGCCTCATCGAAGCCCATCTAGACGCGATCGCGATAAACTATATAAATAAAGAAGGCTATCTTTTTATCAATAAAAAAGGCACGCGCCTAACGCAGGCCTACGTGAGCCGCATCGTCGAGCAGATACTCTTTAAAGCAGGCATCCGCAAGGAAAAAAACGGCGCTCACATGCTGCGCCATACCTTTGCCACGATGCTTTACAAAAAGCAAAAAGACCTGGTTTTGGTGCAAGAAGCGCTCGGGCACGCGAGCCTAAACACTTCGCGCATTTACACGCATTTTGATAGCGAAAAGCTAAAACTCGCCGCACAGGTAGCCGAGGAGCTAAGCGAGGAGTAACGCCGCTAAGCCCGTTGCTTGAGGCATTTAAACAGCCGTAATCCTCGCGCTTTGCTTGCCGTCTGCGATGTATTTTTCGGAAAAATTTTATTTCGGGCTTTTTGGATTTTTATGCGATACATTTTTAAAAATTATTTTAGATTTTTACTCGTTTGCGTCTTTGCTTTTTAGCGTTTATTTAAGCGCGTTTTTGCCAGTCTTGACAATTTACCGCATAAACCCATGCTTTTACGGCGTAAGCTTTGTGCATTTATCGCGTTTTGAAAAACGAATCAAACGAGAAAAATTAGCTAAATTTGCACGGTACTTTTTAAAAAACAAAAATGATTTTTTACTTTCTAAATTATTTTTAAAATTTTAGGCGGTTTTATATGTTTTTGCGGCTAGATTACGAGTTTGGCCGTAGGTTTAAAAATTTAAGAGCTTTTTGGGATTAACCCGTAAAAATATTAAATATTTTTTCTCGGATTTGATTTGGCTTTCTAAAAATAAATTATAAATTTAAAATTTACCGCTCCTTACTCCCGAGCCGCTGCATTTTTGTATCAAATTTAACGCAAAATGCGAGGTTTGTTAATCCTAAAGCATGAAATATCTATGGATACGTATGTAGCTTATAGCCGTAAAATTTAACAAACCGCACTAATATGCGATAAATTTACAAAAATACATAATATTTTTCATAAAATTATATATAAAATATTACGGAAATTTACCGATATGATCGCTAAAATTTTGTGATTCGTGTCAAAAAGCGGCTTTTTACCGCAATGCCGTAAATTCAACTACTTTAATCTTAACCGAAATTTTGTTACAAACATCAAAATCGCGGCGGTGTTTTGGCGCTATATAGCGCTTTAAGCGTTGCTTTTAAAACAATTTGGCGCTTCTTAAGCCGCTGTGTACCGTCTCCACAAATAAGCTCCCCTTAATGAAATAAAAAGGCGACAAGATAGCGTCCATAGCCGCCTTAATGAGCTGAGTAAAATCAAAGCGTTAGGCTTAGCGACTGATATTTTATAAACACGATTTAAATTTAACTACATTGAATATTTAATATCAAAGCTATTTTAATCGCCGAGTAAGTTTAGCTAAAATCTAATTATAAGAATTTATCGGCATGCAAAAAACTAGCATTATAGCAAGCCGCAACGACCCTAAAGCAGCTATAAATTTTTAAAACGGCTAAAAAAGCGGGCCGATACGTAGCCTAAATTTTAAATAAAACAGGCTAAAAACTCGGAAACGGAGGCAGCACGGCGCTTTCTAGCTCCTTACCCGCCGCACAGGTAAAGCTCTGAAAAGCCGTAGCCGTCTGCGCGATACGCCCCTCATCCATCAAAACGATGCGGTCGCAAAATATCCGCGCGAGCCTAATGTCGTGCGTGATAAAAAGAAACGAAATTTTACCCTTTAGCCGCTCAAGTACTCGCAGGATCGACGTCTGCAAAGGCGCGTCAAGAGAGCTTAGCGCCTCGTCTAAAACGACCAGCCTAGGCTCAGCCGCCAAAGCGCGCGCAATCGTTACCCGCGAGAGCTGTCCTCCGCTTAATAATGAGGCTTTTTTGTTTAAAAAACTCTCGTCTATCTCAAGCGTTTTTAGTAGCCGCCTTATGCGCTCTAGTCGCTGCACTGCGGGCATGCGGGTTAGATATAGCAGCGGCTCTTCGATAACTTCTCGCACGCTTAGTCGCGGGTTTACGGCGCTTGGCGCATCTTGAAATACGATTTGTGCTTGCGAATAAAACTCCCTTTTTGCATCCAAATCCGTTAAATTTAGCCTACGCCCGTCAAATTCCACCCAGCCCTCGCTAGGATGCAAAAGCCCGGTCAAAACCTTGGCTAGCGTACTTTTGCCGCAGCCTGATTTGCCCAGCAGCCCCAGAGCCTCGCCTTGCCTTATCTCAAAGCTAATGCCCTTTAAAACGTCCTTGTGCGTACGCTTGCCCAAAAACGACACGCTCTCAAACCCGCAGCCGATACTGCATACCTTTAGTAGAGGCGGGAGCTTGGGGTCGCGAGTGTTTTCTTCTGCATTAGGCCAGGTCAGGTCCTGGTGCGTTTGCCAGCAGTCAGCAAAAGCAGCATCGTCTAGCGCGGCTTTGTTTGCGTCCTCTTGTGCGGACGCGGTTTGACTCTGCGTTTGGGTTGGGCTATTTTCGGCGTTTTCGTTTATCAAGCTTGCATGCGCTTTGGCCCAAACGGCTTGATTTTTCGTTAAATTTATAGCGCTTTTATCTACCTTGTTTTTGACGCCAAAGCTCGTTTTTTCGCCATCTGCGCCGTTTGTATCTTTACCTTGCTCTAGCAAGTTATCTTCGCCAAAGCTAAAGACATAGCCGCCGTCATAGCTGACATGCCCGCCTTGCGCGTCTAAATTTGGCTCCGCCGCTTGAGATTTTAGCTCAAAAAAACCGGCCTCGTCGTTAAATTTAAAAATCGGCGCGTCCTGGCTAGGCAAATCGTCATTTGCGCTCACCGAAGAGGTTTTTTGCCTGTTTTCCGAACTCAAAGCGCGGTTTTGCATATCCTTATCGTTTTGCGCTATTTTGTTTGCGTCCGAGCTTTGCGCGTCTTGTTCGTTTTTAGGAGCGCCCGTTTGGGTATTTGTTTTGGGGTTTGTCTTAGCGTTTGGGTCGCTAGCCTCTGCGCAGAGGCGTTTTTCGTCCTTGCAGCCCTCTTTTAGATCGTCTCCTTGCGGCTCGCTTGGAGCGTGAAATTTCGCCTCCGCCGCGCAAAGAAGCCCTCCCGGGGCATAAATTTGCTCGGGTTCCTTAGGCTCGTTAGCTTGGGTAAATTTATCCTCGCTAAATTTTAGCTTGCAAGACCCCGGCTCAGAATCCTGCGCTACTTGCGCGCTAAACGTCCGCAAATCATAGGCGCCGGGTTTTATAAATTTAGCTTCGTTTGCGGTTTTTTGGCGGCTAAACTCTCCCGTCATACCGGCGTAAAGCGCAAAATGAGCCCGCAAAAGCTCTCTTGTCGCACCCAAGGTCGGCGCCGAAAATATCTCGCGCGTATCGCCGCTTTGAGCTAGTTCGCCCCGCTCCATCACGTAAACGTCGTCCGCAAGCTTGGCCACTACGGAAAGATCGTGCGTTATCAGCAGCACTCCCGCGCCCGTTTGACGCGCCGCGTCGCGCAAGAGGGTTAAAATTTTAGCCTGCGAAACGAGATCAAGGTCGGTCGTAGGCTCGTCTGCGACGATAAATTTAGCCCCGCTAAGCAGAGCCAAAGCTATCATCGCTCGCTGTAACATGCCGCCGCTCATCTCGTGCGGATATAGCTTTAGCGCGCCTTCCTCAAGCCCTACCGCGCGCATGGCTAGTTTTATTTGAGATTGCGCGGAAGCGGGCTGATTTTTAAAGGCGGCCTTAGCTCTTTTAAGTCCTAATCCCATCGCTTTAAAAAATCCGGCTTCCGGCGTTAAATTTCGGCTCAAATTCGCCGCATCCGCGGTCTCTTTAGCGTGTGCGCCGATGCTTAGTAGAGGGTTAAACGCGCTTTTTGGATTTTGCATCACGGAGGCGAAAATTTTACCGCGACGCGCCGTGACGTCAAGCCTTCGTCCGTTTAAAAAAATATCAGCGCTAGAGCTTAAACCCGGAGGAGTAAAGCCTTGTAAAGTTAGCGCGCTTAGCGTCTTGCCGCTGCCGCTTTTTCCGACGAGGGCGGTTATGCGTCCCGAAGCTAGTCGTAAATTTAGCCCGCGTACCAGCTGCGTTTGCCCGGCGCTTACGCATAAATTTTTGATTTCTAAAATATCCTTTGCCAAACTCTGACTCATCTATCCTCCGATACCGCGCCTAGGCGCTCTTGCAGGCTCTCGCCGATGATATTAAAGCTCATCACGCACAAAAATATTGCGATACCCGGATAAAAAATAAGCTCGGGATGGCTAAAAACGTACTCCTTGGCGTCGCTAATCATCACGCCCCATTCGGCCGCGGGCGCTTTTACGCCAAGACCTAAAAAGCTAAGCCCTGAAATATGCAGCACGATATGTCCTATATCTAAAGACGCCAGCACCGCACACTGAGCGATGATCGGGCGGAGCATATTTTTTTTAAAATTTACCGTTTCGCTTGCGCCCGAAGTCCTAGTTATCAGCACGTAATCGGCATTTTTTAGACTTAACACGATACTGCGCACTATCCTAGCATACCACGCCCAGTGCGATGCGGAGATAGCGATAACGACGTTTATCATTCCAGTTCCTAAAACTCCAACCAAAAATAGCGCTAAAATGACGGTAGGCACGCTAAAAAATACGTCGCAAATCCGCATTAAAATTTGATCCGTTCGTCCGCCGACGAATCCCGCCGTCCCGCCGACTAAAATCCCCAAAAAAAGTATCAAAAAAATAGTCGCAAACGCCGACCCCAGCGATATGCTAGTAGCCGATAAAAGCCTAGAAAATACGTCTCTGCCAAGATGATCCGTGCCTAAAAAATGAGAAAGGCTAGCGGGCTCAAATTTAGCCGCTAAATCAATCTCGTTTGGATCAAAGGGCGCTAGCAAAGGCGCAAAAAGCATGATAAAAATCATCGCAAACGCGGTAAAACAGGCAAAAATGAGCCAAATTTTTTTCACGCGTTAGTCCTTATGCGAGGATCTATAAAGGCGTAAAGCACGTCTATAACGAGGTTGCTAATAGCAAACGCAAACGCCATCAGTAAAATAAAGCACTGAATCACGGGGTAGTCGTTGTTTATGATGGCCTCGACCGCATATCTGCCGATACCAGGATACGCAAATACGCTTTCTATCACCATCGCGCCGCCTACTAGCTCGCCTATATGCATACCAAGCGCCGTAACGACCGGCAGCGAAGCGTTTTTAAACACGTGGCTAAAGAGTACGCGAGAGGCGGATAGTCCGCGCATCCTAGCATAGCTCACGTGGCGTTTGCTTTTGATTTCTAGTAAATTTGCGCGGATGAGGCGAGAATTTACCGCGATAGACATAAAAGATATCGCAAACGCCGGCATCAAAAGATGCGAAAGCCCGCCGGCGCCAAAAGGCGGTAAAATTTTAAGATGCACGGAAAATAGCAAAATCAACAAAAATCCTAGCCAAAAATTCGGCGTACAAACGCCCAAAAACGAAACAAACCTCACGGCGTAGTCGATAAATTTATCCTTATAGATCGCTGAAAATATGCCCATCGGAACGGAAAAAAAAAGCGTGAAAAATAGCCCTAGCGCGGCTAGCTTTAGCGTGGCCGGAAAATAGTGCGCCATATCCTCGCTCACGGCTCTGCCGGTGATGTATGACGCGCCGAAATTTAGGCTAGAGGCGTCTTTTAGCCAAACCGCGTACTGCTCAAAAATCGGCTTATCTAGGTTAAGCTGCGCTCTAGCGTGAGCCAAAGCCTCGTCCGTAGGCGCGATACCCGAGGCGTTTAGATAGCTCATAGCCGCGTCCGTGCCGTTTAGCCGCAGTAGAGCAAATATCAAAACGCTAACCGCAAACATGACGGGAATGAGCAAAAGCAGGCGTTTAACGATAAATTTAAGCATAGCTAAGCTCTAAATAATATACAAATAAGCGCGGCGCAAGAGGTAAATTTAACTCCGTACCGCGTAAAAATAGTCCAAAAAGCGAATCGAAAAAAACAAAAACGAGCAAAAGACGATTGCCGTAAAGAAGCGATTTACGCATTATTTTGCAGCGTCCAGGCTCATCTTTTCAAACGGTATGCGGTCTTTTAAGGCATCAAATTCCACGCCTTTTACGCGCTTGTTCCAAAGCGCCTTGGTCGTCTCGTAAACGATAGGAATATACACCGCGCTCTCGTGCAGGCGCGTTAAAACGTCGCGGGTTAGATCGCGTCTTTCTTTTGCATCTAGGCTAAGCGCGATACGTCCGATTTTCTCGTCGATTTGCGCTTTATCAGCTAGTCCTAGCTGAGCTTGATAATCGGCGTGCGCGGGCAATCTCATCGAAGCTAAAAAAGCCTGAGGATCGTAAGGCGCGCCCCAAGTGGAGTTAAATACGGCGCCAAAATCGCCGGTTTTTTGCTTTTTGTAAAAGATAGTCGCCTCGTCGGCTTTTAAATTTAACCTAACGCCGATTTTAGAAAAATTAGCTCTCAAAACCTCTCCTATAGCCTTTTGTACGGCGTTTGAGCCGATATATACTAGCTCTATCTCAAGAGCTTTTCCGTCTTTATATCGCACGCCGTCCTTGCCCGTCGCGTAGCCTGCGGCATCTAGGATTTGATTTGCCTTTTTAACGTCGAAATTATACGCGCTGGCGTTTATGTCGGAGTTTTGAACTGAGGAGTCAAATAAAAAATCAGCCTTTTTCGCCGCGTTAAAAAATATTTTTTGAGCTATAGGCTCTTTGTTCGCGCTTAAATTTAACGCCTTTCTAACCGCTTCGTCGTTCGTAGGAAATTTAGCCGAATTTAATGCGATAACTAGGGTAAAAACCGGCTGAGAAACCGCCCAGCCAAACTCTTTTTTAAGCTCGTTAAAGCTATCTATCGGGATCTGTTCGCCGCCGTATACGAGATCAACCTCTCCCGTTTTTAACGCGATGATTTTGGTATTTGGCTCCGGTATCACGCGCGCGACTATTTTAGAAATTTTAGGTAGCTCGCCGTAGAATTTATCGTTCCTCACAAAAGTATCGCTAACACCCCGCTCGGTGGCGACTAATCTCCATGCGCCGGTACCTACAGGCTCTTTCACGCCGTCTTTCGTGCCGCCGTCCTTCATCGCGCTAGGAGCGATAAATCTAAACGGACGTATGAGGCTAAGCTCGCGCAGGGTCGGTTCGTAGGCGTTTTTTAGGCTTAGTTTTACTTCAAATTCTCCCGCTATCTCGCAACCGTCTATCAGCCTAGCAAGCTCCAGCCACTCATGGCGCTTGCGATTGGCTAAAATGGCGTCGAAATTTGCTTTTACCGCGGCAGCGTTAAATTTTTCTCCGTTTGAAAAAACGACGTCTCGGCGCAGCTCAAACGTATAAATTTTGCCGTCGTCGCTTACGCTCCAAGACTTGGCCAGCCAAGGCGAAATTTTGCCTCCGTTTTCAAATTTAACCAGCCCCTCGTAAACCATATCTTGCGCGAACATTTCATTTGGCGAGTATAGATGCGGATTTAGCTCGCCGACGTTTTTAGAAACGGCGAAATTTAGGGTATTATCGTTTGGATTTTGCGCAAAACAAGCTGCTAAAAAAGCTGCGGAAACGAGAAGTTTTTTTATCATTTTAAATCCTTTTTTGAAATCATAAAATTTCAATATATTACCTTTTTTGATAAAAAAGTAATACACAATACTTTTTTGTATTATCTGTTGCCATTATATAAATTTTAGTATGAATTGTCAAGGAAATTTTAAGCTATAAGTCTGAATTTTAGCGGTATCGCTAGAAACCAAAGTATGAAATTTAAAGCAGTTCTGCAGAACAAGTCGCTTTACCGGCTTAAAAAAATCAAGGCGACTAAATTTGCCGCCTTGAATTGCTAGTCGGTTTTGTTAAAATAAAATCAAAAATTTAACGCTGCCTAAAAAATTAAACTAAATTTTACTTATAGTTATATTTTCTCCGTTCGCGCCGATTACGATTTCATCTCCGCTTTCAAGCTCGTCGCGCAGGATCATATCGGCTAGCGGGTCTTCGACTAGCTCGTAAAGAGCTCGGCGCAAAGGCCTAGCGCCGTAAACGATGTCAAAGCCCGCTCCCGCGATGAATTTCTTCGCCTCTTCGCTTAGGCTTGCTTTTATACCACGATTTTGCAGCGTTTTTTCAAGCTCTTTAAACATTATATCCACGATTTTTATTAGCCCGTCTTCATCGAGAGGATTAAAGATTATCGTGTCGTCTAATCGGTTTAAAAACTCCGGCTTAAAGTAGTTTTTAAGCTCGTTTTTGACCGCTTGCTCGCACTCCTCGCCTTTTAGATCCATGATAAAATTTGACGCGATGTTAGACGTGAGGATGATGATCGTGTTTTTAAAATCGACCGTCACGCCCTTATTATCAGTCGCCCTTCCGTCGTCTAGGATGCCTAAAAGCACGTTAAACACGTCCTTGTGAGCTTTTTCGATCTCGTCAAAAAGTATGACGCTATACGGACGTCTGCGCACGGCCTCGGTTAGCTGTCCGCCCTCGTCGTATCCTACGTATCCCGGAGGCGCTCCTAGCAGGCGAGAGACGCTGTGCTTTTCCATATATTCGCTCATATCAAAGCGTATGAGCGCGCGCTCGTCGTCAAATAAAAATTTAGCCAAAGCCTTTGCCGACTGCGTTTTACCAACGCCCGTAGGCCCTAGAAACAAAAACGATCCGATCGGACGCGCGCCCTCGTTTAGGCCGGCCTTATTTCGCTTGATAGCTCTTGCTAACGCGTGCAAAGCGGCATCCTGACCGACGACGCTTTCGCGCAAATGCTCCTCAATCATTAGATATTTTTGCTTTTCGCTAGTTAGCATTTTGCTGACTGAAATCCCCGTCCATTTACTTAAAATTTCAGCCACCAGCTCCTCATCGACCTGATTTTTGAGCAGTACGCCTGATTTTTTCATCTCGTCCCATTTTTTTTCTAGCTCTTTTTGACGGTTGGCCGCTTCTAAAATTTTGCCGTATTCTATCTCGGCCGCGCGCTGCAAATCGCCGTTTCTGCGCGCTATCTCGGCTTCGCTTTTTAGGCTATCTATCTCTTTTTTGGCTTTTGAGATACCGCCGAAAACCGCCTTTTCGTTTTCAAATCTGCCGTCAAGGGCGTGCTTTTGCTCGTTTAGGTCGGCGATCTCTTTTTCTATTTCGGCTAGGCGCGCGGCGTTTTTAGCCTCGTCTTCCATTTTCAGCGCCTCTTTTTCGACTTGCAGCGTTACGATCTCGCGTTTGATGCGAGCTAGTTCGTACGGCTCGCTTTCGATTTGCATTTTTAGCTCGGCCGCGGCCTCGTCGATGAGATCGATCGCTTTATCCGGCAAAAAGCGGTTTGAGATGTAGCGGTCGCTTAGCTTTGCCGCCGCAACCAGCGCGCTATCGGTGATAGTTACGCCGTGGTGCACTTCGAGGCGCTCTTTTATACCGCGTAAAATTTGAAGCGCTTCGTTTACGCTAGGTTCTTTTACATCGATAGGCTGAAAGCGGCGTTGCAACGCGGCGTCTTTTTCAAAATACTTGCGGTACTCTTTTAGCGTCGTAGCGCCTACGGCGTGCAGCTCGCCTCTAGCAAGCGCCGGTTTTAGGATATTTGCCGCGTCCATGCTGCCTTCGCTAGCTCCCGCGCCCACGATAGTATGGATCTCGTCGATAAAGAGAATGATATTTCCCGCACTTTTTACTTCGTTTATGACGGCTTTTAGCCTGTCTTCAAATTCGCCGCGGTACTTCGCGCCCGCGATCAAAGCGCTCATATCAAGCGCTACTACGCGTTTGTTTGCTAGGCTAGTAGGCACGTCTTTTGCCACGATTTTTTGCGCTAGGCCCTCGACGATAGCGGTTTTACCCACGCCCGGCTCGCCTAATAAAATAGGATTATTCTTGCTTTTTCTTATTAAAATTTGCATCATGCGCGTGATCTCTTCGTCGCGCCCGATAACCGGATCAAGCTCCTTGTTTAGCGCCTTTGCGGTTAGATCGATGCCGTATTTTTCCAAACTATCTAGCGTCTCGTCGCTGGTTTGGCTATCTATCTTGCGCCCTGCTCTTATACTTTCTAAATTTTTACGGATTTCTAAAACATCCGTAAATTTGCTTAAAATTTGCTTGATCTCAGGTAGCTCAAGCGCCGAGATAATCCACGTATCCACCGCGATATAGCTATCCCCTAGGCTTACCATCAGAGCTTTTGCGCTTTCAAGAGAGTTTATTAGCTCCTTTGAAATTTGCACGTTTTCCTTGCTCACGTTTGAGCTTGTAGGTAGCTGCGCGGCTTTGCTTTTTACTTCAAGCTCCACTGCGTCCTTGCCGACGTTCATTTTGTTAAAGACTTGGTTGAGTAGCGAGCCGCTATCTGCGACCTGAGCCCAAAGCAAGTGAAGCGGAAACGTTTGCGGATTTTTCGCGTGAATCGCTAGCGCGACGCCCTTTTCTACCAGCTCTTGCATTTGCGCGGTTAAATTTTCGCCTAAATTCGCCATTTTTTCTCCTTTAGTTTATATTGGGCGTATTATATAACTTTAGTCGATTATTGTCAAGTTATCTAAGCGGTTTTATATAAATACTTACGAAAGAAAATTGAATTTTATTAAATCTTTTATCCTATTTTTAGGCAAATTTAACTAAAATACCCCCACTTAAAAAGGCAGGAGATTAACTTTGAATAAAAAAAAGATGTTTTTGTTTTCAAGCGTTGCGGGCGCGATGATTTTCGGAGCCGTTTTTAGCGCAAATTTAAACGCTAAAGCCACCGAGGACGGCTCAAATTCTAAACTACAATCGCTCTCAAAACTCACAAAAACCATTTCTACTATCGAAAAATACTATGTTGATGATTTACAGTTTAAAGAGATCGTAGATAAAGCCATAGAGGGGCTTTTAAACAACCTCGACGCGCATTCCGGATTTTTAAACGAAAAGGCGTTTAAAGATATGCAAGTGCAGACAAACGGGGAATTTGGCGGCCTTGGCATCACGGTCGGTATGAAAGACGGCGCACTAACCGTCATCTCGCCTATCGAAAATACGCCTGCCGATAAAGCCGGCATAAAAAGCGGCGACATCATCCTTCGCATTGACGGAAACGCGACTTTAGGCACCACCATAGACGAAGCAGTAAATAAAATGCGCGGCAAACCAAAGACGCCTATCACGATAACCATCGTGCGAAAAGGCGAGCAAAAGCCGTTTGACGTGAAACTCGTGCGCGACATCATCTCAGTCGAGTCAGTTTATGCAAAGATGATCGAAAAAGACAACATCCTCTATCTTCGCGTGACAAATTTTGATAAGCACGTAACTGAAAAGGCCGAGGAATTTATCAAAAAATATCCAAAAGCAGAAGGCATCATCCTTGACCTTCGAAACAACCCGGGCGGACTTTTAAATCAAGCGGTTGGACTGACGAATTTGTTTATAGATAGCGGTGTGATCGTATCTCAAAAGGGCAGAAACGAGAGCGAAAATAGCGAATTTAAAGCCGCGAGAGCAAATAAAATCACAAATTTACCGCTTGCCGTGCTAGTTAACGGCGGAAGCGCGAGCGCGAGCGAGATCGTGAGCGGATCGCTACAAGACCACAAACGAGCCGTCGTTATCGGCGAAAAGACGTTCGGTAAAGGTAGCGTGCAGATCATCCTGCCAGTAGACGACAAAGAGGCTATCCGCCTAACGATAGCTCGCTACTATCTACCTAGCGGCCGCACCATACAAGCAACGGGCGTGGAGCCTGATATCATCGTATTTCCTGGCAAAGTGCCTCAGCATGACGAAAATGCCTTTTCTATAAAAGAGAGCGAACTAAAAAAACACCTAACCAACGAACTGAGCAAAATAGACGCAAATAGCGACAAAAACGCTACGAAAATCACGGATAACAAGACTATAATAACCGAGGCTAACGTAAACGACGATATACAACTAAAATCGGCGATTGACGCGATCAAAATTTTACAGCTAAAATAAGGAGTGCAAAAATGCAAAAAAAAGAGCTGATCTACGAGGGCAAGGGAAAAAAGATGTTCGCAACGGACGATGCGAACTTGCTAATAGCGGAATTTAAAGACGATCTAACCGCCTTTGATGCGCAAAAAAGAGGCAACGAAGCAGGCAAAGGCGCGCTAAATAACAAAATTTCGACGCAGCTTTTTCATCTTTTAAAAGAAAAGGGCATCCCGACCCACTTGGTCCAAACCCTAAGCGACACCGAACAGCTAGTGAAAAAATGCGAAATTATCCCGCTTGAAGTAGTCGTGAGAAACATCGCCACAGGCTCTCTAACAAAGCGCCTTGCGATAAAAGAAGGTACGGTTTTGTCATTTCCATTGGTAGAGTTTTACTACAAAAACGACGACCTACACGATCCGCTCGTAAACGACGAACACTGCCTAATCATGGGCCTAGTTAAGAGCGAAAACGACCTTGATAGACTAAAACACATGGGCCGCGAGATAAACGCTATCCTCTTTAAATTTTTCGCAGACAGAAATTTAAAATTAGTCGATTTTAAAGTCGAATTCGGCGTCGATAAGGACGGAAATATCCTGCTAGCAGACGAGATCAGTCCGGATAGCTGCCGCTTTTGGGACGCGACTACGAACGAAAAACTCGATAAAGATAGATTTCGCCAAGATCTCGGTAGCGTAAAAGTCGCCTACGAAGAAGTTTTAAAAAGAATTTTATCTAAGGTTTAAAATGAAAGCTATCATCAACGTATCCTTAAAAAACGGCGTTTTAGATCCGCAAGGAAAGGCGGTCGAGCACGCGCTTGGCTCGCTTGGATTTAACAACGTAAGCGGCGTGCGAATAGGCAAACAAATTGTGCTTGACATAAACGCCGCAAGCAAAGACGAAGCGCGCAAGGAGCTAACTAAAATGTGCGAGGAATTACTCGCAAACACCGTCATCGAGGACTACGAGATAAATTTGAACGATAAATGCGAGAGCGCAAAATGAAAGTCGCCATCGTTTTGTTTCCAGGCACGAACTGCGAGCAAGATACGAAGTACGCTTTTGAGCTTTTGGGTTGCCAGACGCAGATAATCTGGCACAAAGAAAGCGATATAAACGCCGATTTAATCGTACTTCCGGGCGGATTTAGCTACGGCGACTACCTGCGCACGGCGGCTATCGCTAAATTTAGCCCCGCGATGAGCGCAGTCGTAAAACACGCCCAAAAAGGCGGATACGTGCTTGGCATTTGCAACGGATTTCAGATGCTGTGCGAGCTAAAACTACTCGCGGGCGCGATGAGACGAAATGAAAATTTAAGCTTCATCTCAAAGTATCACCACCTAAAAGTGATCTCAAACGCGAATAAATTTCTCTCAAATTTAAGCGTCGGCGAGATCGTAAACATCCCGGTCGCTCACGGCGAGGGTAACTTTTATGCGGATGAAGCGACATTAAAAGGTCTCTACGACAACGATCAGGTACTGCTAAAATACTGCGAAGCAAACGGCGCCGCGCTAAATCCAAACGGCTCAGTCGACGAGATAGCGGGAATTTGCGATAAAAGTAAAAAGATATTCGGCCTCATGCCTCACCCAGAGCGTGCCTGCGAGAAATTTTTGGGCACGGACGACGGGTTAAAGATGCTAAAAGGGCTAGTTTGCTAAAGCCCTTTTTAGCCTTTTTTACTGTATTTGTTTTAGCTTGCACAGCCACCGAGCCTAGCGTGTTTGATATGATGGGCGACGAGCAAAGCCAAAAAGTGATCAAGCCCGCCCCGCAAACGCCCGCGCAAAAGCCAGATTTGCAAAACAAAGCGCCAAGCGCGCAAAATAGAGCTCCTAGCCAGACGCAAAGCGCGGCCACTCAAGACAGAATCCCCGCAACGCAAAGCCAAACCGTAAGCAACCAAGGCGGCACGCATCTGCGCCAGCCTATCCCGCAAAATATCGCTCCTACAAACGAGCCCGAGTTAAATTTAAAAGACAGCCAGCTATACGAGCGCGTGCAGCCAAACGATATCATCATCAAGGCTTTAAATGCGCCAAAGCAAGTCTACGTCGGACAAATTTTTAGCTTTATGCTCTCGGTCGATATCCAGGATAACATCGCGGTAGATTTGCAAACCGTCTTGCCTGAAACCGAAAATCTAAAATGGCTAAGTTCAAATTTACGCTGGGATAACGACGGCAAGGGTGTTTATAAGGCTCAAATTTACGCAGAGGCCTCCGCTCAAGCCGTGCAAAATCCAAAAATCACGGTAAATTTAAAACGTAACGGCGAGTTTTTCCAAACGGCAAATTTGACGCTTTCGCTACCTAAAATCGTAGCGCTAAAAAGCGGCGAGAAATACAACCACGTCGTCGCTCAAAACCTCGAAGTCAAAAAATACAAAACCAACAAATTTGACGACAAAAATTTAATCATGATCGTCGAAGTAAACGCGCAAAAAGGCAACATCGCGGACTTTTTCATCGAGGATAAGGACATCATCAAGCAAGGCGTGGACTCCACGAGCGGCGAATTTGACGCGCAAAGCGGATATTATTTCGCGATATTTTCGCCCGAAAAAACCTCGATCGATTTTAACTACTTTAGCCTCGCCAAAAAAGATTTCGTGAGCTTTTCGCTCCCGGTAGTCGTGGAGGACGACGAGATCAGCACGCAAATCGGGCTAAATCCAAAGCAAAGCAAATTTGAAATTTACAAAAATATCGGAGTTTACGCGCTTTTCGGTATATTTTTAATTACGTTTTTGTTTAAGCGAGATGCGATATTCCTCATCGTCGTAGTAGGCCTTGGAGCTTATATCCTTTACAGCTACAACCCGTTTGGCGGCGCGACGCTAAAACAAAATATAAACGTAAAAATCTTACCTACGCAAAACTCAAGCGTATTTTATACCTCAAAAGCGCAGCAAAAGGTCGAGATACTCGGCGAACGCGAAGACTACGTCAAAATTTTACTAGACGACGGCAAGATAGGCTGGGTGAAAAAAGATGATATTTTCTAGGATAAAGGCCGCGTATTTCGCGGTGGAGTTTCTCATTAGCATACTTTTAGTCGTATTTTTTATGTGGCTTTTTAAAAAACATATCCATGCCGTAAGGAAATTTTGGGGCAGGAGTCAGCGATTTTTCGGCTTTTATTCGCTCGAAGTCGTCGGCAACTTCGACGAGCGTGCGAACATGATCATCATGAACCACCAAAGTATGCTAGATATCGTCGTTTTAGAGGAAATTTATCCTAAAAATCTCTGCTGGATCGCCAAAAAAGAGATCGCCGACCTGCCAGTCATCGGACAGATCATCCACGTGCCGCAGATGATCTCGGTTGAGCGCGAAAATAAACGCTCGCTCATTAAGCTCGTAAAAGACGCGCAAGACCGCGTCGAAAAGGGGCGCGTGCTAGCGATTTTCCCTGAAGGAACGCGCTCGCACTCAAAGGAGCTTTTGCCGTTTAAAGGCGGCGCGAAAATCATCGCCGACAAGCTAAATCTAAAAATCCAGCCCGTCGTGATCGTGGGCTCGGACATAATGGACGTGAAGAGCTTTAGCTTTAAAAACGGTAAAATCAAAATCATCTGCCTAGATCTCATCGACACTGCCGAGCCCGAGTGGTTAGAAAACGCAAGGGCGAAAATGCAAGAAACGCTAGATAACGAAAGGCAAAAAGCGGCGATTTAAAGTACTGCTTTACCGTAAAATTGCTGTGCCCATAAATTTGACGAAGTTTTTAGCTAAAATTTGAGCCAAATTTACTGCGAGCAAATTTAGCCCTTAAAATCGCTGGCCAAATTTGACCGCCTCGTAAAAGTCGTAATTTTAGGAGGATTTATGAAAAAGTGTGCCGTTATATTTATGGTTTTAGCTCAAATTTTATTTGCATCAAATTTACCTGAGCCTCGTTTTGAGATCTTTTTCGACGAAAATGCCACAAGCAAGCAAATAGACGCGGGGCTTGATCAAATTTTGGAGTTTTTGTCGCAAAACCCGCACCGCGTAAACGACGAATACGGCGAATTTAAAGACCGCCTTTTTTCGCCGTTTATCTACAACGTAAAAATCATAAAAACGGGCAAATTCGACTTTGAACGCATAGAAAAGGCGCTCAAATTTAAGCCCGATTTAAACTATAAATTTATGATTTTTACTCCTCTTGACGCGGTTATCGCACTTGGCATAGATCCTAACGGCAAATATAAATTCGATCAAAAAGAAGCGATACGACTCATCGACCTACTCGTAGCAAACGGTGCTGATATCGGCTCGCCAGGGCTCTTGCGCACGGCTTGCAATGCTGAGGCGTTTGAGATTTTTAGCCACCTTCTTAGCAAAGGCGCGCGCGGCGACAAAGAAACGATGCTTTGCGTGGCCGGCGGGATAGCTATTTTTATGGGTCAAAACGGCGCTTCGCCGATCGCAAACGCTCCGCTTGATCCAAAAATAAGGCAGTTTACGAAAACCGCAAAATTTACCGAGTTTTACCGCGATAAAATGCGCTACCTTAAGGAGCTTTTAAAATTTAAACCGCTTAGCGAATTTGAGGCCAAAGAGCTAGAAATTTTTACAAAACTAGCCGCGATCTTAGATAGCGAGGATATGGTTAAATTTCTGCTAAAAAACGGCGTTTGCAAGCAAGAAAATTTACAAACCTCGTGCGAAAATCTCAAAAAGTACGCAACTCGCTATGACGCAAAAGATAGCCTAAAGCTAATAAACGGCGACACAGGGCCATAAGCCCGAAATAGACGAATTTTACAAGACATCGCATTAAAAGCCTTTACGGCTCGCGCGCTAAACTAAACTCAAATTTGTTTTTTAACTAAAATTTAGCGAGTTTTACTTTAAGCGCCGCAAATCAGCCAAGCTAATACCGACAAAAGCATAAAATTTAAAGCTGCATTTAACAAACTAAAACGCCCTATTTTTCATATTTTTATCAAAATTTAAAAAAATTTGGGTATAATCCGTTTTTTCTACAAAAAAGGAACCCCCAATGAGTACTGCAAAAAAAGAAGCATTGACGCAGGTCGAAGAGCTTTTTAAGGAAAACGCAAAAGGCTATGTCACGTATGAAAAACTGGTTAAATTTTTAGACAAAGCTCCTACGGCTATGGTCGCTAAAAAAATAGAGGCTCTAGCCAAAGCAAACAAAGTAAAGCTCATAACCTCCGCCGAAATCGCAAAAATGCGAAATATCGAGGACGCAAAAAAACGCCGCGAAGAGTTAGCGAAGTTAGCCGACGATAATCTCGAAGAAGAATTCGACCTCGCAAACGAAAACGACTTGCTCGAGTGGTCGCGCTCGGATAGTCCCGTGCGTATGTATCTACGCGAGATGGGTCAAATCGCGCTACTAACTAAAGAAGAAGAAGTCGAAATCAGTAAAAAAATCGAACTCGGCGAAGATATAATCATCGACGCGTTTTGCTCGGTGCCGTATCTTATCGACTTTATCTTAGACTACAAAGAACCGCTAATCAACCGAGAACGCCGCGTAAAAGAGCTTTTTAGAAGTTTTGACGACGAGGGCGAAGGTAGCGACGGCGAAAGCGAAGACATCGACGAAGAGGAAGAAGACGAAGATATAGAGAACGACGGCGAAGACGGCGAAGAGAAGGAAACAAAGCCTAAAAAGCATAGCAAAAAAGACGATAAGCGAGCCGAAAAAGTAATCGAGAGCTTTAAGGCTCTAGAAAAAGCAAAAAAAGAGTGGCTAAAAACGGCGAATAAACAAAATGATGCCGAGATAGAGGATGAATTTTTAGCCAAGCTTACGCTCGCGTTTAAAAAGAAAATTTTAAAAGATAAACTAATGGATCTAGGTCCGACGAGCAAGCTCATAACCGAGATAGTAAAATCAATGGAAACGGCGCTAAAAAGCGACGATGAATTTGATAGAGAACTAAAAAGGCTCGAGTACAAGCTGCCGATGTTTAGCGACGAACTAAAGAAAAATCACAAATCGATCCTGAAAGATATCATCAAGCTAAGTAAAGACGACATCATCGCGAGGGTTCCCGAGGCTACGATGGTCTCAACCTATGTGGAGATAAAAAAACTATTTGCGACAAAAGAGGCTAGCAAGAGCGGATTTAACCTTGATCCGGTACTTTTAAAAGAAATTTTAGAGCAGATAAAACGCGGTAAAAAGATCTCTGACGAGGCAAAAGCTAGGATGGCAAAGTCAAATTTACGCCTAGTCGTAAGCATAGCCAAGCGCTATACGAACCGCGGGTTGCCGTTTTTAGATCTCATTCAAGAGGGCAACATCGGCCTAATGAAAGCGGTTGATAAATTTGAATATAAAAAAGGCTATAAATTTTCAACCTATGCGACATGGTGGATACGTCAGGCCATCAGCCGCGCCATCGCCGATCAGGCTCGTACGATACGTATCCCTATTCATATGATAGAAACGATAAATCGTATCAACAAAATCAACCGCAAATATCTCCAAGAAGAGGGCAAGGAACCGGATATAAGCGTCATAGCAAAAGAGGTCGGACTAAGTGCGGACAAGATAAAACAAGTCATAAAAATCACCAAAGAGCCTATCAGCCTAGAAGCTCCGATCGGCAACGAAGACGACGGTAAATTCGGGGATTTTGTCGAGGACAGAAACTCGCTAAGCCCGATGGATCATATACTAAAAAACGACCTAAAAGAGCAAATAGACGAGGTGTTAGATCAGCTAAACGAGCGCGAAAAAGCCGTCATCAGGATGAGATTTGGCTTACTCGACGACGAGAGCGACCGCACTCTAGAAGAGATCGGCAAAGAGCTAAACGTAACCAGAGAGCGCGTCCGCCAGATCGAAAGCTCTGCTATCAAAAAACTAAAACACCCAAAAGTCGGTAGAAAACTCAAAAACTACATCGAGGGCTAAATTTAGCTCTCGATACGCCTCGGGCTTGCTCGCTCTATTTTTATGCTACTTAAATATTGTTTTTTAAGTTTAAAATAGCAGATAAATCTATCACCGTATTTGACCAAGAAATTTATGCTTTTTACCCCCGTTTTACGCTATTTTATGCGGCTATTTTTAAATCTATAACAGATAAAATTTAGCAGAAGCGTTTTGTCTACAAGCAAAAATTAAACAAGTTCGCCGCCGTACAAATGCAGCCCCTCAAATCCATATACAAAAATCGCGATCAAAATCGTAAGGATCGGCTAATTTTAGCACTAAATCGCTATAAGCAAAGCAATAAATTTATGCCGTTTTTTGGACTTTTATAGCCTTTAAAACAAACCCGCACTACCCGCAATATCGGCAAAATTTGCGGATAAATAATAAAACACGCATTACCAGCCATTTCTTAGAGGCAACGCATAAAACATTTTGGACAAAAGCCTGATAAAATCGTATCTACTTAAGGTAAAGGAGTCAAATAAATTTAAATTTTAAAAAATGATAAAATTCCGCCCGAAATTTAGGCGGAAAATAAAGCTATTTCGAGCAGCAAGAATCGCAGCAATCAGCCGGATCAGGCTCGTGCGTGATACGATTTCGCAAATCTCGCCTCATAAGCTCGGTAAACCAAATATAGCGCGTGTCCGACAAACTCAGAAACGTGCTCGTACCAAGGCAGCGTTAAAAGTGGCGGCGTAAGGCCGAGAATAGGCAAAGTAATTACGTGAACGGCAATATTAACTAAAATACCGGCCGCAACGCCTTGCCAAAGCGTGATTTTCGGGAATTTTTCCGCAAGCACGCAGTAGGCTACCACAAAAACGATCAAAAGCACGTAGTTAAACGCATGCCCCGAAAATTCGTAAATCGCGGCATACGGGCTCTATAACACCCAAATAATCGCGTAAAAACAAGTACGGCGGGTTTAGAAAATTTCGCGAGCAATTTGGTCTGATCCGCCGCTCTAATAAGAGAGCCGCAAGCGGCGTCAAATATATCTTTGGGGCTGCGCGGCGGCAATGGAAATTCCCCGCCCCATTTCACAAAAAGTAGGCATAATACCGATAGGAATGCCTAGCAGCGCGACCAACCCGAGATCACTCGCTAGACTAGCTTTACTATACGCGTCACAAACATAACCAAACGATAAATTTACGACCGAGCATAAAATTTAAATGCGCTAAAATAAATCTATAAAATTCACAACCGAGCCGTACGTAAAATTTAACATTAAACTACGTTTTGGTAAACTACGAAAAATAAAATTTAAAGGAGAAAAAATGAAATTTTTACGGATGCTTTTACTGGCTTTTTGCATATTTTTTGCGGTAGCAAACGCTAACGACGCACAAAAATGGGCGAGCGAAATCACGGCGGGCAAACAGATACCTACGGGTAGATTTTTGGCCTTTTATCTAAATAAAGACGATTCAAAAAACGTGATTTTTTCTGAAACGGTCGAAAATATAAATTTAAATTTTGCTTACGACGAGTTTCATAAGATACCTTCGCAAAATTTTATCGCCTACTGGGTTGGAAATTTCGATTTCAAACAAGACGCGCAGCAGATGATTTTAGCCGATTTTAGCCAGGCGAATTTACGCATCGCGGTGGACGGCGAGCAAATATTTGATTCCGAAAACGCCGGAGGTAAAGCGCTTATGCACAAATTTAACAAGGGACGCCACAAGATAGAAGTTTGGTTTGTTAACGACTGGCACACGACTAGCCTTTTAGTAGATTTTAAAGATGAACCGAAATTTCACAAACAAAGCGAAGTCATCACAAAACTAAAAGGTCAAAAATTCGATATCTGGCTAGCTGCCGTTTACGAAAGCGGCGCACAGGATAATAAGGTAGTCGTAACGCTAGACAAATCGCAAAAACCGCTCGTGGTGATGTTAAGCTCCTATCGCGCCGTGCGCTGGGAAGTGTCAAATCCGCACGGCAATAAAATTTTGGCCGCACTAGTTTATAATCCAATCAGTAGTATAAATTTAAATAAAAATGTTTACTTTATGGATGAACGCATATACGACGAAGATATGGGGATAAGATGCCATTGCAATGGCGGAGCGCACTTTCACTGCAAAGGCGGAGATATAAATAGCAAAAACGATCTCATCAAAAAAGATTTCGGGCAAAATTTAGGCGGTTTTAGCGGTTTGTATAGCCCGACTGCAATAAATTTGCCGAGCGTTTTGATAGACGAAAGCGTGCTTGCCAAAGGCGCGGAGGCCAAAAAGAGGATCGAAGCCGAGCGCGAAAAATGCCGAAAAAGCGGTAAAATAAACGACGCTTTTAAGTAATTTAAAAACCAAATTTACGCCTAAAGGGTTACGGGCGAGCAAAAATACTCTAGCTCGCCTTTTACGGTACGAAATAGCCTGTTGCTTAAAGTTATTTTGGAGACTTTATGCGGTAGAATTTAAGAACTAGCGATCATTTATCGTTTTAATTTTAGGCTGCCGTTGTAATTTGGTTAAATTTACCTTGCCGCACGGTTTATCTAAATTTAACGAAAATCTTTGCCGCCGTCGCCCATACGGCGAGTTTAGACTCGCCTTTTAAGCTTCCAAATATATTTTAGGATCTTTTATTTGTTTCCTTGCTCTCAAAAATTCAGCTATTGTGCCGTAAGGAAAAGGATAGCCCGAGCGAGCAAATCAGCCGTTAAACGGCAAACTCCGGTCTATTTTGTCAAATTTACTGCCGCAACCCCGCCCTACTCGCTAAGCCTCTGCGCTAATTTTTCCCAAAGCTCGCTTAAACCCAAGATGTCGTTATGACCGGCGTTTAGCTCGTAAATTTTATCTCCGGGTTTTAGAAATTTAAGCAACCTGCGCGAGTTATCCACGCCGATTAGCTCGTCGTGCTCGCCGTGAAATATCGTCACCGGTCCGCTAAAACCGCCGACAAACTCAAACGTAGGGATTTTATATTTGATTAAAAATTTCGGCACGAAGGGCATTTTCTCCCGCGCTAGCTCCTCTAGGCTAAAATACGGCGCAACCAAAATGAGCCGCTTAGCTCCGTATTTTTGCGACGCGCGAGCCGCCAGTCCGCTACCTACCGAGTATCCGACCGCCGCGACCTCGCCCGCATCATATTCCCGCAAAACCAGCTGCATCATCGCGTCCGCATCCGCGTAAAGCTGCTCCTGCGAGCCTATCTCGTCGCCGCTCTTACCGTAGCCTCGGTAGTCAAATAGATAAAAATCATAGCCCAAATCGGCAAAATACCGCGCATACTTGCCCCAGCCTTGCAGATTGCCGGCATTGCCGTGAAAAAATATCGCCGCGCCGTTTTTTGCCTTTCCTTCGCCGTTCGCATCGCGCGCGTCGCCGTAAATTCGCTCACGACGACCGCCCTGCGCTAAAAATTTAAGCCCGCTTATGCGCGTACCGTTTACGTCTAAATTTATCTCCTCAAACGACTGATCAAAGCTAAAATCATGGTTTGGCTCAAGCTTGCTCGGGAAAAATATCAGCCTCTCTTGAAAAAAATAAAGTAGCGCCAGAGCCGCGACGTAGACTACTAAAAATATTACGCAAAGCCGAAAAATCGTTTTCACTTTTATCCTTTAAATTTATCTTTGGCGGATTTTTTATCCAAAAACGCTCAAATTTAGCCGCGCAAACGCTAAATTTTCATCGCGCCGCACGCTAGATCCTGCCGTTAATGCCAAAATTTTAGCAAAAAATCGCATAGCAAGAGCAAATTTAAGCAATTACGCTTTTAAAAAACCGAAAAAACGCCTTTTTGCCGAAGTTTATACTGATTTTAAACGACTTTTTGGCAAAATCTACGGTTTAAAAAGTCAAATTTAAGGAAAAATATGCTTGAAGTAAAAAATTTGTTGATGAGATTTAACGCGCAGCTACTCTTTGAGGACGTAAATCTAAAACTCACGCGCGGCAACCGTTACGGACTCATCGGCGCAAACGGCGCGGGAAAATCGACGTTTCTAAAAATCCTTGCAGGCGAGATCGAAGCAAACAGCGGCGAGATCGTCATCGAAAACGGGCTAAAAGTAGGCGTGCTAGGTCAAGATCAGTTCGCGTTTGAAAACTTTAGCGTCAAGGATGCCGTGCTATACGGCAACAAGCGCCTCTTTGAGGCCGTAAAAGAAAAAGAGCAACTCTATATGAGCGAGGAATTCACAGATGCTGTAAACGACCGTCTGGCGCAGCTTGAGATGATAAGCGCCGAGGAGGATCCTAGCTACGAGTACGAGGTGCGCATCGAAAAAATCCTAAGCTCGCTTGGCTTTAGCGACTTTGAAAAACCGATGAGCGAGGTCGAAAACTCGGATAAATTTAAAGTCTTGCTCGCTCAAGTGCTATTTCCAAAGCCGGACATTCTTTTCCTTGACGAGCCCACCAACAACCTTGATATCGATAGCATAAAGTGGCTAGAAAACGAGCTAAACCGCCACGAGGGTACGATGGTGCTAATCAGCCACGACCGCCACTTCTTAAACGCGGTTTGCACGCACATCCTAGACGTGGATTTTAAGAAAATCAGGCAGTTTGCGGGCAACTACGACGACTGGTACATCGCCTCGACGCTCGTAGCCAAACAGCACGAGATGGAACGCGACAAAAAGCTAAAAGAAAAAGAGGAGCTGGAGAAATTTATCGCGCGATTCTCGGCAAACGCGAGCAAAGCCCGCCAAGCAACCAGCCGTCAAAAGCAACTAAGCAAACTCGACATCGAGGAGATCAAGGTATCAAGCAGACGCGATCCTAGTATACTTTTTCGCACCAAGCGCGACATCGGTAACGAAATCCTAGAGGTGCGCGGCATCAGCAAAATATACGACAAGGTTTTGTTTGAAAATTTTAGCTTCAAGCTCGAAAAGAACGATAAAGTCGCTATAATCGGTGCAAACGGCGTAGGCAAAAGCACGCTGGCTAAAATCATCATCGGCGAGGTCGCTC
>CAURYE010000020.1:0-31720 GCA_963529235.1 uncultured Campylobacter sp. | reverse complement strand
ACTTAGGATCTGGTGCCCCACGGCGTGAAGGTTCAAGTCCTTTCATCCGCACCATTTACTATTAAAAATCCCCTTTAAACCCCCTAAAATACGGCACTTGAAACACCTCTTAAGAATTGAAAAATATATTAAGTGTAACCTAAGTGTAAAAAATGGAGTAAAAAGCCCCTCAAAAAGTCGATATAGTCGCATTTTGCTAATATATGGCTTTTTTGTAACTCACAAGCCAAAACAAGAAAATACAAGATTATACGCATTTTAACCGCCTCTTTACGCGCGCGATAATCAAGCCGTAAAGCGTAGGATTTTTAAAAGTGTAAATAAGTGTAACCCGCAAAGCCTATATTTTTAAAGTCGATTTGCGGCTATATTTCATTAAAAACATATTTCAAGTTATTTTAAGCAAAAAAGATATTATAATAGTGTCTTGAAACAATATGCCTTTATATACTAATATTTTTACTTAAGGTTATCCCAAAAAACTGTTCTTGTCTTGAAAATAATTGTTTTCAATACTACTTTTTTTAAAACATCGATTTTACCGCACTTTCGGCGCATATAACCTGCTGTTTTCAATAGTAAAAAATCCCGTGAAACTTAAGCGCGTGAAAAATGATATTTTTTGATTGTATTTTTTAAGTTTTGAGCCATTTTTTTTAAGTTTCACGAAAAATATATTTTACAATTTGCGATTTCTTAATTTAAGTTTTGAAATGCTTCTGAGCTAAAAATATATTTTGCTTTCTGTGTTCAAGCTCCCGGATTGGGTTAAATTTGCTTAGTTTCTTGTTGTTGGCTCTATTTTGTTGAGCTCGCTTGATTTGTTGCTACAGGCCTTATTCTATGCAAGTTCCCGGATTTCTTACAGTTGGCCTTATTTTGTTGCGCCGGCCGGATTTCTTGCTACAGGCCTTATTTCCTGCTCAAGCTCGAGCTGTGTTCAAGCTCCCGGATTGGGTTAAATTTGCTTAGTTTCTTGTTGTTGGCTGGCTAAAAATCGTCCGTTTGCGCTAGGTTCTTGCGCCTGCGCGAGACAATAAAACTCCCTAATGCTTGCTTTGAGTTAAAACGCGCGGTCGCCGGCTTTTTATTTAGCGTTCTCGCATCCGTTAAAGCTTTGATTTGATAGAGCAAATAATCATCCTTAAAGCCCGCTATCCGTAGCCCTTTGGCGATTACGTCGGCTTTTTGGATAGCTTCGTCAAGCTCTGTTTTTATAAAGCTCATAAAGTCCGTTTTGCCTTTAGGCGTTAATGTTATTTCGAGGCGTTTCCACTCCTTAAGGCTTACGTGTAGCCTTTGTTTTTGGTGCACGGTTTGCTTTTTGTATTTGTCATAAAGTAGTATTTTATCAATGCCTTTTAGCGTCGTTTGGTTGCAGTATAGACTATTTTGTTTAATAATATAGCTGTTGTCGCATACTTCGCCTAGCCTGCTTTTAAACTCCTCTTTGCGCTTGTAATCGATATCTTTTGCGTCTTTATAGTCCGTTGCTACGTCGCAGTTTAAAAGCGTAAAGGTCTTGCGTTTTAAAAGTTTCGATATTAGCTTTACGGCTTCGTTGCTGATGTGCTTTGTCGGTTGATGTAGCCCCGTATATACGACTAAGCAAAACGTATCTTTTGCCTTTTTATGCGCTAGCGCGTGCTCAAAGAGTAGCGGGATATTTTTGATAATAATGATATAGTTGCTTAGCCCGCTACCCTGCGAGATTTTGACATATTCGATAATCGGCTTAAAAGCCTCTTTTTTGTATCTGTTTTTCGGGTCATTTTTTAGGCTCTGTTCTATGCTCGCCAAATACGGATTTATAGGTAAATTTTTAAGTTCTGTTCGTATCGTAAGCCCGTGTTTGACTATGATATTTTTTAGCGTGGAATAGTGCGCGACTTGACGCACTGTATCGATACCGCGATTATTAAAAATGGTGTTTTCCACGCTAAATATCATAAAATTTAACCCTCTTTAGATATTCGCTAGCCGTGCGCGTATGCCCTCAAGTTCTCGCAAATGCTCGCCTATGCTCTCGCGCGCTACTTGCTTAATGCCTCTAGCGTCCGATTTTAACGGCTCGTCTACGTTCTCGTTGTTTTCCAGTTGAGATAAAAACGCGACTACAAGCGCGCTTAAGGCTTTGATTTTCGTCGTTTCGTTTTCTAGTATTCGCCCTATAAAGCCGTTTTCGCTTGGTCGCTCTCGCCTTTGTATTCTTTGCGCCTCGTTTGCTATGGCCTCATTGATTATTTGATTTAATAGGTCGTATTCGCTCCAGCTCGCGCGTTCTTGCTTCGTTTTGATTTGCTCGTTGCTCGATTTAAAACGCTCGATACTCTTATAAAAAGCCTTGTCGATTTCCAGCTGATTAATCATTATTCGCCCCTCGCTTTCATATTTTGGCGTATGCTGTTAATTCGTCCTCAAAGACGCTTTTTAAATCGCTCACGTTTTGAAAAATTGTGCCCTCGATAACAAAAAGCGCGTTTGCCGTCTCGTCCGCGTTCTCGCGCAAATACCGCGCCAAAGCCAGTAAAAGCGTCTGTGCGCCCTCTAAATTTTCCAAAGCCTGATTAAGTATTTCGATTTTGTCCGTATTATCCATTTTTACGCCTCGCTTTTAGTATGTCCTATAGCCGACAATATGCCGTTTTTTATAGACGTAAGCTCGTCTATTTCCTCGTTTATAGCCTTTGAAAATACGTCTTGGACGCCTAAAATTTCGTTTTTAAATAGGTCGTCCTCTGACAATACGCCGACGTTTGCTAAATTTTTTAAATAAGCCGATATCATCGCACCTAAGCCGTCTATTCTAGCCGTTGCGTTTTTTAGGCCATAATCGGCGTAAAAGACTATCGCGCCTGCGTTGTCTTGATTTACGTGCTTTTGGCTCACGTTTGCCGTTAAGTTTGCTTCGCTCATTTTTTGCTCCTCATATTTATTATTTACTCTTTGAGTATTTTATAGGCGTAATTATATACTCTATTGATAAGATTGTCAAGACTATTTTTACTTTTTAGATAACTTATTGGCATTTTTATTTACTCTTTAGGTAATTTTTGATACTATCTTTATAAAAAGGATAGCAGAATGAATAAACAAGAGTTTGATAAAAAATTAAAAAGCCTTGGGTTGAGCAGGCAAGATTTTTGCGACTTGACGGGCCTTGCGTATAGCTCTGTTTCAAATTGGCGCGACGAAGTAAAGCCTGTTCCGTCGTGGGTATCCTCGTGGCTTGAAAATTACGCCAAAGCTCGCGACTTAGACAAAGCCGTAGCCATTTTTGAGCCTTACGTAAATAAAAAATAGTTGCTCGCGTCTCGTTTTCCGCTCTCATTCTTTAGCCTTTTGATTTTCCATTTCCTCTATAGTTTCCCTGATGTTTCGCCATTTTTGCGCGTTTTTTGGGTGCGCCAGCTTTGCCAGTGCGATGTTTTCTATTTGTCTCACTCGCTCTTGACTTATGCCAAGAATATGCGCTATTTCCTTATATGTATAAAACATCTTGCTAGCGTTTGCCATTGCGCCCGCTAAGCCTTTGCGTTTATTCTTGCTCTTATGCCGGCTAGTCGCGTTAAGGCTATTTGAAGCTCGCTCTCGCGCTCTGTGTCCTCTTGCGTTCGTCGCTCCTTGTCTCGCTCTTTTTGCGTTTTTAGTAGCTCCGCCTGATACTCTCGTTCGTCTTTGTCTAAGCTGTAGTATAAAAATCCGTGCCCAAATTTAGTCATTTTTAGCCCCTTTTACCGTTTGTTTCCGTGCTTTTGCCGTAAGCTCGCGCGCCGTAATGCGTAAAAAGCTAGCCGTTATTTCGGCTATCTTGCCGGCGTCGCACCCGCAAAAATCCGCTATATCGCTAAGCGCAAAATCTTTTATATTTCCGCTTTTTGTCGGTAAGGTTACGGCGCATTCATTGCGCTCTCGCTCCGATTTTTGAATGAGCAAAAAATACTTAAGCGTGCCGTAGTCTATAAAATACGTCTTAGCTTTTAGGTTTTTTAACGCCTCTTTAAAGCCCGTTAAAACCCTGACGTCGCTCATAAGCTCACGGCAAAATATAAAAACGTTTTTACCTCTTAACTTGCTTTTTAGCTCGCTCGTCGCCTCGCGTTTTAGCGTCTGTGCGCCCTTTGCTATTACGAAATTTAGCCCCGTTTGGCGGGTAAAATCCGCGCATTCTAAGCCGAAAAATACAAAAACGCAGCTTGACTTTGTAGAAAAATGTGTTATAATTTGGTCGCGATACGCTGATTTATGCGTTTCGCCCCTCATTATTTTATCTTTCTCACTCATCCAAAACCGCTTTTATAATCTCGTTCGGCTCGATAAAAACGCTCTTGTCTTTGATGATTTTGCCGTTTGCGTCCGTAGCTTCGCCTTTGCGCTCGTTTGCGTTTAGCACCGCCTCAAAGCACCTTTTAACCTTGTTTTCGTCTTTTAAAATCTTGCTCAAAGCTCCGATTTGAAATATAACGCTATCTATGTAAGCGTCGATATCTCTCGCCGGCTCGTCGCCCCTTAAAAGCTCGCTTAGCTCCTCGGCTATAAATGACGCTTCACGGCTCTTTTTATAGCCTTTTTCGAGTAGTCCGCGCGATTTATTCCACGCAAAAACCCGCGATATGAGGTCAAGTCCGCTAAGCTCAACTGCGCCTAAATTTACGTAAAAATCCGTTTGATTTTCATCATTAAATAGCCTTACCTCATCGCTTGCGAAGTCAAGACAAAGCACCGCGTAACTTTTACCGTCCGCTTTTAAAGTGGCGGTTAAATTTAGCCCTCTCACGCCCAAGCCTTAAAATACTTCTTGAGTATTGGCTAAAAACTTTGCCACGTCGTGAATAGCAAATAATACCCGCTTACGCATTACGCCGCCGCCTACAATCTTAAAGTTAGGCACGCCTTTACCGTTTTTTACACCGGCTCTTATCGTCCACGCGCTTACGCCCAGTTCGTCGGCTAGCTCGAAAATGGATAAGGTCTGCTTTTTGTATTTACCGCGTAGATTTTTTAAAATCTCGTCGTATGTGTCCTTTTGTAGCATTTAAGCTCCTTTAGTGTGGATTTGTTGCAAGTAAAATGTGATATAATATAAAAAATAGAATATATTTATTTAATATAATATCAAATCTAATTCTATATAATATCAAATAAAATTTACCTTAATATAAAAAATAAAAGGTGTCATTATGAAAACTTTAGTAAGTGAAAAATTGGAAAAAATACGCAAAGAGCGCAAAATAAGCCGTCGCGAGCTACACGATATAAGCGGGTTTAAAGAGCCTACAATAGTGAGCTACGAAAAAGGGATAAATCAGCCCTCAAACGAATACTTGGACTTTATAAGCCTATATTTTGGCTATACAAAAGATAGTATTTTGGATAATAAAACACCCAAACTTGTAAAAATGGATAAAATGGTCAATACTCTACTTATGTATCAAAGTATTTTTAATTACACTGATGAAAAAATGGCAGAGCTTTTGGGGTATGCGGATGATTGTGCTGGTATTGATATAAAAGATATTGGAGTATGCTACCGTGAAAATCTACTAAACAACGAATGGAAACCTAGCAAAAAAATAGCCAAAATAATCTTAGAAACTGCAAAGGCTTTAAATATAAAATTTAGCCTTTTATCGGGTTATGGTTTGGATGATGAAATAAAATCTTATATGGTTTACGGCGGTAAAGAAATAGGGGCGGATGAGAGCGACTACAAAGACTTCTTTAATCAAGTAAAAAAAATATTAGAAACTCAAAAGGAAGTCAAGGAGCTTGAAAAAAATGGCTTAAATATAACCCCTGAATACTACGCCAGCATTATAAAAAAGCGCAATAATCCCGAAACTATCACACCCCTTAATACGCCTGAAAACATCCCGCCTAAACATCAAGAGCTTTTAAGCCTGCTTCGTTTCGCGCCCGATAGCTTCACTGATGAAATCATCGCAAAGCTTAAAGCTATGCAAAAACTCCAAAACCTGCAATAGGGGGGGGTGCTCCCGTTTCCCGCAAAAATCCCCGCATATCCTTTGCAAAACGTAAAAAATAAGATTTTTAAAATTTATCTACTAAATGCCGATAAAAATGATATTTTAGCCCCGTCTCGCTTTGCTTAAAATGAAAAAATAAAATGCAAAATTTGCAAAATCCGTGCATTTTTTAGGCATTCCGCGCTCTTAAAATTTTTCCCAAATCGTCCGTTTTTTCCCGATTTTCCCGACGCTCTGCGCCTCGCCTCTCGCGCAAAGCCCATAAAATAGGCGATTTGCGAGCTACTATTTACGGCAAAATTATCCCAAATACGCTATTTAATACATTTTAATATAATTTAATATTTTAAATAACGCTTAAGGCTCGTCGTCTATCGCTCCTTTTTCCGCTTTTGTCAATTCCGACATTTTTAAAAACATCCATTTCCGACATTTTTTAATCTCTTTTTTCGGCTCAATTCCGACATTTTTTATTTTTAATTTCGCTCGCATTTCTTGCTCGCTTTTAGCTCCGATTTTCGCCAGTTTATTCCTAAGCCCCTTAAATGCGCTGTTTGTCAGCTTCGCGCGGTAAAGCGTTTTTGAAATCCGACATTTTTTAATCATCTCGCTTCGCGTCCGGCTCGCCCAAAATTTAGCCCCGTTTTGGTCTCTTGTATTCCGCAAGCCAAAACGCACCACCCTTAATAGTAATAAATATAGCCTGCCAGTTCCGTAAAATTTATCCATAAAAGACGTTTAAAAGGATAAAAATCAAAAAAGCTAAAAGTGTAAAGTTTTGTCTAGTGAATTTTTAGGTTTGAAGTTAGTTTAAATGTTGATTTAATGGGCTTTAGCTTAAGAAAAAGATAAGGTTACGGACGAATGAAAAAACTTTACAAAATTTTACATTTTCTTTACATTTCTTTACATTCGTTTTACACTTTTTGACAAATTGAGCCTTTGCCGGCGTTTTAAGGCGCGCTGTGAGCCGTTTAGCTTTTTGATGATGTTTGTATCGTTTCGGACTTAAAGGCTAAATTTAGGCCCGCGTTTGCTTCCTATGACCCCTTTGTAATATGCTCAAAACCTCTTTTTGATATTCGACTAGCTTTATATCAACTCGCACCAGCTCGCAAGTCTGAAAATTATGCCCGCACGCGCGACACTTTTTAAACCGCTCTACCCACAACCCGTTAATAGTCGCAACCGTAGCGACGTTCTCGCTTTTGCATTTAGGGCACATTGTATTAAACCTTTTTTGTTTTGGATTATATCTAAGCTCCGGATTTATTGCTACAGGCCTTATTTCCTGCTCAAGCTCGAGCTGTGTTCAAGCTCCCGGATTGGGTTAAATTTGCTTGGTTTCTTGTTGTTGGCCTTATTCTGTTGCGCCGGTCGTATTTCTTGCTACAGGCCTTATTTCTTGTTCAAGCCGGTTACGTCTTATCACTAGTGGTTACTATTTCGCACTAATTGACATTTTAACGCTTATTTGTTATAATACTTCGTTTTCACGGCGGTGCTTTACCGCCACTACATTATAAGTATTCCCCCACATCATCGCCAAAACAAGTTAATAAATCATCAATAAACGCCTCAATCATATTTGGGCTTATGCCTATAATAACCCTAGTTTTTCCAAAGTCTTTACAAGCCGACACCCTCGGCGTTCCGCTCTCGTTTAGCTTATATAAGTTTTCAAAGTGAAACGCGCGATTTCTGATAAGCCTTAGCAGTATATAAGCAACTGACGCTTTTTGATAGTTTCTTAGTTTTGTATTGATATTAAACCCCGAATACCGTCTAAAATCAATCTTGCTCAAGTCTATAATTTTATTATGTATTCTTGCTTCATCCATTGCCTTAACCCAGTAGCCTAAGCTTTGTTTTGAGATAAAATCATCATCCGTAATGTCTAAAATTTCGGCCACTTTGTTGCGCGTGATAATCTCTAAAATGCCGATTTTAGGGGCTATTCTTTGCATAAGTAAAAAATTATCCCTATGCTCTGCCTCGCTTGCGTATCCGCTTATTCTTTTAGCCGAAAATAGCTCTTTTAGTCTCTCGTTTGTCATTTTTAACCTTTTAAAATTTACTTATCGAATAGCTTTTTAACCTCATCCGCTCCGCTTTTTGGCGATAGCTTAGCGTAGCGCGAAGTTTGCTTTATATCTTTGTGATTTAAAAGCTTTTGTATGGTATAAATCGGCGTGCCCTGTATGGCTAAAAGGCTTGCAAATGTGTGCCGTAGGGTGTGAATTACTACGCGGTTATCTCTGTCGCTCCTCGCTAGGTCTTTATTAAAAAGCCTGTCTAGTATCGGCTTTAATCTGCGCTGTATTCGCTTTTTATCCAACTTTTCGCCGTCCTCGTAGCTGATGACGTAGTCGTTATCTTTAGCCCGTTTTCGGCTTTTTAGTATATTTTTAACCTCATCCGTCAAAGCTCCGGTGTATCTGTCCTTGCTCTTAAAGTCGTAAATGTTGATTAGCTCCGCGTTATAGTCTATGTCTTTATTTTGGATGTTTAAAACGCCCTCTAGCCTCGCGCCCGTAGTAACCGAAATCAAAACGAAAAGATATAAAACCTCATCGTTTTTAACGCTGTCTTTGAGCCTTTGCAACTCGTCTAAATTTAGATATCTTATGCGGGCGTTCGGCGTTTTCTTGTGCTCCACGCTTATAAAAGGATTTGCCGAATTATAAAGCCCCTGACGTATCGCATAATAAAACACTGTCGCGCCCAGCTGTAAAATATTGCCTATCGTAGCGTTTGCGTAGTCTGCCTTTATAAGCTCTCTTTGTAGTCTTATAACGTCCTCTTTTTTGATAGACGTTAAGGCTTTTTCGCCCAGCGTCTCGCGTAAGTGCCTGTTATATTTGCTTTTGCGCTCTTTTATGCTGATAGTTTCGCCAGCTATTGCTTTGCTCTCAAAATATAGCTCTGCTATCTCGTTAAGCGTTGTTTTGTGCTGTTTTTTGGCTATGATTGGTATGCGCAAATCCTCGCCTAGCCTAAGTTTCGTTAAAATTTCCGCTCTTTTGTTGTGGCAGTATGCCTCATTAAAGCCGTCTTTGTCGCTTCCGATTTTTAATCTGACGTTTTTGTCCTCGATTGGGTGCTTATAAATGATGTAATACGTCTTGCTTCCGTCGTCTAGCAATCTGTAATAAACGCCGGCGTAACGTTTTGATTTTATGTCTCTCATTTTTACCTTTTTTGGCTTGTATTTTTCAAAAGTGTAACCAAAAGTGTAACCAAAAAATGCTATTATTTATTTTAAAAACAAATTATTCTTTACTAATTTGTTAAAAATGCACCCTTTTAAAAGCCCGTATTTATGGGCATAAACTCACTTTTTAAAATTATTTTTTATTATTTTAAGAAAACGCTATAAAACCGCTTTTTCAAGTCCTTTCATCCGCACCATAACACTCTTGAATACGAAAACTTTTCCCCAAAATACAAGCTTTTGACGTAGTTCGTAATGGAACTTATTGCGATAAATTTCTTATTTTCGCTCTTTTGCTCACTAACTACAATTAGTGAGTTTTTTAAGAATTAACATGATGGCATCGCTCCGTTTTCTGATAATTAATTTAGAAATCCACAATTCGGAGCTGAATATGAAGTTAGCAAAAACCTCTAATCCTAAGTTGCGCGAAACTGCTAAATTTCGCGTTAATCCCGATGAAGCTATACGAGATTATCGTCTAGAAAAGGGCGTAAAGCAAGTCGTCAGGCTTTAACCCCTAATTTTTGGTTAAATATCCGCTCGATCGTCAAAAAAGGAACTACTCCGCTAAGTTTCGTAAAGACTTCTATTTCGCCTCTAGCGGTATTCTGACGAAGTTTTTAGGAACATTCCCCCAAGTTTCTTGTCGAGACGCCTTAAATTTAGCCGATGAATACCTGGAGGCTAACCTTATCGCTAATATTTCTAAAAATTCTCTCGCCTTCGTATTTGCCAAATATCTCGAATGCTTCGGGGCGGGTTGGAAGCCTGCGACTATCCTCAAAAAACGGAAAATTTACAAATTTAGCCTCAAAAGCGATAACAAGTATCGCCGTTAAGGAAATCCGAAAAATTGCCGATTCTATATTCTCGGCTCGCAAATATTCCGTATCATAGGACTTCTACGAGCTAGTTCATCACATTTGGTATCTTGCTCGGGTCCGAGATTACCTAAATAAAGATATTTTTGGCGGTATAAAATTAATTGACGGTTATATTTTGCCCGAAAGCGGCTACGGACATATAAAAGACGTCGCCGACTTAAAAATCCTCATTAATTACGTACAAAATTATCCAAATACCAAAAGCGTCCGAAATGTCTTATTTTCTGGCTTGTGAGCCTTCTAAACGCAAAAGGGCGCGTAGTTTAGTCTACAAATGCGTGACAAAGACCTAACCGAATACGAGATTAAGCTACAGAGCAGGGGTTAAAGGAATACAACAAGTCAAAAAACAATCGCTGTCCGAAAAGTCATAAGGCAGATTTCTTTGCTCTTGGTTTTTCTCGCGCCGGTTTGACATTAGCCTTAGATAATATGTAACAGCCCACTCGCGTAAAAGCAAGTAAGCCGTCAAAGTCCTAAAAAAGAGCTCCACTCCTTAATCAAAAAGGCTTTATCTGCGATTCCGTTTTTGGTTGCGCGGGTTTTTTGAGAGTCGCAAAATAAAAGCCCGCATATTTACGCTTTGCTTTTTGTTCCGATACGCGATCTAGCCCAAGCCGTCCAGAAATATAAATCCATATAACAAAGGCGTCGTGAAAATAAACGATTTAAGTCTCGCCTATATTTTCAAGGATAAAGCGGCACCATGCTTTGATGGAGCCGCTTTTATGAGATGCGATTACTTTTGCCGGCGGCGGACTTATAAATTTAGCCCAAGGCCTTTTGGGGCGGATTTATTTGGGTCGCTCGCGCCGTAAATTTAAAGTAGCCAAATATCTAGCAAAGCGCATTTTTAAATTCCTAGTAGGCATTAAAAGCGTAAACCAAAACTCAGGGCTTACTGTGCTCATATTTTTTTTATTATCCTTTTTGCGACGGTTTTGCCGATGTTTTTGTAGCGTTTTTCGTTAAAGGCTAGAGACTTTAGATACTCCGTATCGCTCGTATCGCCCAAAGCCTCAAAGCAAATCGCCGCATGTTCGGCCACGATTTCGTCCTTCGTACCGATCGTTGCCGCGATGAGCCCCTTTAAAATAGGCACGAAAGCATCATGCGTCCGCGCACCGATTTTTTCGTCCTTTATGCTGCGAGAAGAGTGCGTAAGCGCGTAGATATAGCACTTTGCAAAGCTCTTTTTCTTAGGCGGGATACCGCGCGCGAACTCCTCTCCCAGCTGCAAAAACGCATCCAAGGCCTCGTGCGGCGGTAGCTCCTCTATGGTGCCAAAAACTATGCGGAAGAATTGCTTTGGGCGGTTTATGGCTTTGATCAGTCCTGCTACGCCGCTTTCTAGATAGATGCAGATCGCATCGACCCACGCAGCCATCGGCACTATGAGGTCGTCGTTCATCGGCTGCCAGTCGTACTGCCTAGACATCTCGCGCAGAGGCTCTATGAGAGCCGGGTCCGGTATCTTTAGCGCTTTTAGCAGATGCTCGACCTCTAGATCGCCGCTTTTTTCCAGGCGGTGGAGCTTTTTTATAAATTTTTCTACTTCGGTCATAATTTTCCTTGGATTTGATTTGGCCGATTTTATATTATTTTGGCTAAATTTATACCACAAAGTCGCCTGCTAGGTCGGTATCAGAGCCGGATACGGTTTGCCTGGAGCAAAGACGCGAGCCCGCCAAAGGGATAAATTTACGCCGTTTTACCGCAGGCTAAATTTGCTTTTTGCGTTCCCGCACCCTAAAACTTGCTTGCCGCTTTATGCCGTAAATACGGCGAAAAACGCAAAATTTACGGCTATTTGGCTTTTAAATTCGCTTAGTTTTGTATTTGGATTTTGGCAAAATCGCAGGCTAGAGCTTGAATCTGAGCTTTAAATTTAACGCCAAACGGCGCATTTTGGGCTAAATTTGCGGCTTTATAAACGGCTTGATGGCCGTTTTGTCTTTGCTTGGCGGCCTGGCTTTGACCGTGTTTTTGCAACGCGCCTATGCTCGCCAAAAAGCGGGCGCTAGCGACAGAGGCATACGCCTAAAATCTAAGCGCAAACTAAAATCACCATTTAGCGAGGTTAAATTTGGGTTTTCAAAAGGCGAGTTTGATCTAAATTCGGCCCTAAAAAATCAAGATAAAATCTCAAATTTTACCCGCTCGTTTTCCTCCGCAAGGTCGGTAAAAACGGTGATCAGATCGTCTCCATAACCCCCTAGCGCGGCAAGAGAGGAACGATTTTTTAGTTTGATTTGCGTAGGTTCGTTTATCTCGCCGAGCGCGTCGTAAAGCGCGTCGAGGTTTTTTATCTCGGGGCCCAGGCCGAATTTTCGCGCCAGATACTCAAAGACCGCCGTTTTCTCGCGCATTTTCGCGCCGTTTAGAGTTATGATTTTCACTGCCGCCTCCGCTCATAAAGTAGATAAAAGTTCTCGTAATGATCGGGCGTGTAGTAGATCAGCCCGTCGTTAGAAAACACGATACGCTCGGCTCCGCGTCGCCCTCCGCGGTATCCGATATCGCACTCAAACCACTTGCGACCGCTAGCCTCGGGCAGCTTCTTTTCTCTGTTTGAAAAGCGGTCGCCGCCGATACTTTTTTTGTCCGCGACTTGCCATAGATTGCCGCTTTTAGCGTCCCATCCGAGCGTGAGAGCCTCTTTTTTGGTGATGAAGTTTCGTGGTAACCCGCCGAATCTATAAATATACGCCGCAATCTCGTCTTTTGAGGTGTAGACGCCATCTTTTACGACATTTACGTTCGGCGCTGCGGCTACATTTTTCTCTGCGCCGCCGCCTCTAAATTCGCTTTGCGGCTGATTTTGACCGGGAGCGGGCGAATTATCAGGGACGATAAATTTAAACAGCGCCGCGAGTAGCAAAACGGCCAGCGGTAAGATGACGTTTCTAATGAGTTGTTTGTTCAAAAAAGACCTTTTGGAATAAATTTGAAGTGCTTGCTTCGGAGTTAAATTTACCGCCAAATTTTACGGACTAAGTCTAAATTTGACGATTTGACGCCGTAAAGACGAGAGTAAATTTGCTCTCCCGTCAAACGCTTGCGTCAAATTTAGCGCGCTAGAAAGCCAAATTTGACTGCATAGATCGCAGTCAAATTTGATAAATCCGCAGAAAAACGCAGGCTAAATTTAGCGCTCTAGAAGCTAAATTTAGAGCGTATTAAACACGCGGTCGCCCGCATCGCCAAGACCCGGCACGATGTAGTTTTTTTCGTTTAGCCTCTCGTCGATTGCGGCGGTATAAACGCTCACGTCCGGATAAATCTCGCTAAATCTTTTTAAACCCTCGGGCGCGGCGATAACGGAGATAAATTTGATCCGCTTTACGCCTTTTTCGCGTAAAAATTTGACCGCGTCTATCGCCGTGCCGCCGGTAGCAAACATCGGATCGATGACGATAGCGACGCGCTCGCTGGCGTCTGCGGGTAGTTTAGCGTAGAAAAACTCGGCCTGTGCGGTCTTTTCGTTTCGCTGAAAGCCCAAAAATCCGACGCTGGCGTTTGGGATGATTTTAAAAACGCTCTCTAACATCCCCAGCGCGGCGCGCAAAATAGGGCAGATCATGACCTTCGTCGCTAGCTTTTTAGCCTGCGCCTGCGCGACGGGGGTCTGCACGCTCACGTTTTTTAGCGCCAGATCGCGCGTCGCCTCAAATATCATCAGATGGCTGATCTCATCGACTAGCATCCTAAACTGAAATGTCGGCGTCGAGGCGTCTCGCAAAATAGCTAGCTTATGCTCGATAAGTGGGTGAGAGACTAGGCGGACGTTTGGTAGTTCGGCGGCATCGGCAGCGGTGAAATTTTTCATAAAAATCCTTAAATTTAGCGGATAAAATTTAAAAAACGCTAGGCTAGGGCTTTTTAAATTTTACCGTTTTGAGAGCGGGCAAATTTGGCTCTATGTTAGGCAACTTGCGCGCTTAGGGGTGTTGCTTGGAGCAAAAACGGCGTGCCGTAAAACAAGGCTAAATTTAGCCCGACGAGCCGCTCTAAATTTGAGACTTTTTAACAAAGCCAAAGCGCGTAGCAAAATTAATAAATTTACGCAGGCTAGCTCCGCTCGCCGCAGTCTTTAAAAGCTAAGAACGGCGGGGCAAAGCGCCCCGCAAATTTAACTAAAATAACTTCGCCAGACTCGCTCTGTACGCTTCGACGTCGAAATTTTTTACCCTAGCTACGCCGTCCTTTACCGCAGCCTGGGCTACCGCCGGAGCCACGGCTAAAAGCACGCGATTGTCAAACGGTTTTGGTATGATGTAATCTTTGCCGAATTTTAGCTCTTTTACGCCAAACGCCGCGCAAACCTCGGCAGGCACGGGCTCTTTAGCCAAATTTGCAAGCGCGCGCGCCGCAGCCATTTTCATATTTTCGGTGATTTTTTTGGCTCTGACGTCAAGCGCTCCGCGGAATATAAACGGAAAGCCAAGAACGTTATTTACTTGGTTCGGATAGTCGCTACGGCCGGTGCCCATCATCACGTCGTTTCGCACGCTAGCGACGTCTTCTGGGAAGATTTCGGGAGTCGGGTTAGCAAGAGCGAAAATAATCGGCTCGTCGTTCATCGACGCGACCATTTCCTTAGTTACGACGCCTGGTTTTGATAGGCCTAGGAACATATCCGCGCCCTTCATCGCGTCCGCTAGCGTTCTATCTGCGGTTTCAAGGGCGAATTCGACCTTTTCCGGGGTTAGATCGGTGCGGCCTTTGTGTATGACGCCTTTGCTGTCGATCATTACGATATTTTTAGCGCCCAGAGCCTTGTACATCTTCGCGCATGCGATACCCGCCGCGCCCGCGCCGCTAACTACGATTTTGATTTTTGAGATGTCTTTGCCTGAAATCTCCATCGCGTTTATTATGCCTGCGCTTGTTATCATCGCCGTGCCGTGCTGATCGTCGTGCATGACCGGGATATCGACTGCCTCTTGTAGTTTGCGCTCGATCTCAAAGCACTTCGGAGCGCGGATATCTTCTAAATTTATACCGCCGAAGGTCGGAGCTAGAGCCTTGCAGACCTCTACGATTTTATCGGGATCATGTTCGTCTAGCTCGATGTCGAATGCGTCTACGTTTGCGAATTTTTTAAACAAAACCGCCTTGCCCTCCATCACGGGTTTGCCCGCTACCGCGCCGATATCGCCTAGGCCTAGCACGGCCGTGCCGTCGGTGATGACGGCTACTAAATTTGCCTTGTTGGTGTATTTGTAGGCTAGTTCGTTGTCGGCTTCTATCTCTTTACACGGTACCGCAACGCCAGGCGTATAGGCCATAGATAGGTCTCTTGCCGTAGCGCACGGGGTTTTTACTTTTATCTCTATTTTTCCGCCCTCGTGATACGTGAGCGCCTCTTCGTTAGTTACGTGTGTCATTTATTCTCCTTTAAAATATTTTTTATTCGTTTTTTCGTCTCGTCCGCGCCCAAAACTTCGAGCACCTCAAATATCCCCGGGCTTACGCTATTTCCAGTTAGCGCGACGCGAAGCGCCTGAGCTAGGTCTTTTAGCTTTAAGCCGTTTGCTTCTAAAAATTTACCCGTCATCTCCTCGTAGCCTTTGGCGTCTAAATTTTCGCCTAAAATTTCGGCAAATTTAGCCAAATTTTCCTTACTCCCCGGCGTGATAAATTTAGCGTAGGCTTTCTCGTCGTATGCGCTTGGAGCGTTTATTATCGTCCTTGCGCTTTGGCTCATTTCAACTAGCGTTTTTGAGCGCTCGCGCAATGAATTTAGCAGCACTTCGCCCTTTGGCATCGCTTTAAAATCTATCTCAAATTCAAGCATCTCTTTTGCTAGCCTCTCGTAGGGCAGGGTCTTGATGTAGTGGGCGTTTAGCCACTCTAGCTTGCTTGCGTTATAGGTGCTTGAGCTCTTGTTTATATCGTGCGGATCGAAGTACTTTAGCATATCGTCCATACCGAAAATTTCGTCGTTTCCGTGGCTCCAGCCTAGGCGCACGAGGAAATTTAAAAGAGCTTCGGGCAGATAACCCATGCGCTTATACTCCATCACGTCGGTCGCGCCGTGTCGTTTGCTTAGTTTGCTGCCGTCCTCGCCGTTTATCATCGCGACGTGGTAAAATTTCGGCGCTTTAAAGCCTAGCGCGTCGTAGAGCACGATTTGTTTCGGGGTATTTGAGAGATGATCGTCGCCGCGGATGACGTCGGTTACGCCCATCAGCGCGTCGTCTATCACGACCGTGAAGTTATAAGTCGGCGTGCCGTCGGAGCGTGCGATGATGAAATCATCCAAGATATCCTCGACTCTAAATTTAACCTCGCCTTTTATGCCGTCGTCGATCACGATCTCGCCGCTTAGAGGCGCTTTGATACGGATGACGGGCTCGATTCTCGCGGGCGGAGTACCCGTAAATTCGCGGTAGCGATTGTCGTATTTGGGCCTCTCTTTTTTCGCTTCTTGTTCGGCACGCAAAGCGTCTAGCTCGTCTTTGCTCATGTAGCATTTATAGGCTTTGCCCTCGGCTAGCAGCTTGTTTACGTACCCTTTATAAACGTCAAATCTACGCGACTGATACGTCACCTCGCCGTCGTGATCCAGCCCGCACCAGGCAAAGGCCTCTTTTATCGCTTGCACGGCTTCTTCGGAGTTGCGTTTTAGGTCGGTATCTTCGATGCGTAGCAGAAATTTCCCGCCGTTTTTGCGCGCGTAGAGATAGTTATATAGCGCTGTTCTTAGTCCGCCGATGTGCAAGTAGCCCGTCGGGGATGGCGCAAATCTGGTTACTATTTGTGAATTTTGCATTAAATTTTACCTTTATAGCTTGCGCTTAAATTTAAAATGTTATAATGCTCAAATTATATTTACTTTAGACTTAAACAAAGGTTTTATATGTTAAAAAAGATCTCGTTCGCCGCGTTTTTACTCAGTTTTTGTCTGGCTAACGCTAGTCAGATATCAAACGGCATCGCCGTCGTTATCGAAAACGAACCCATCACGATAAACGAACTACGCAAAGCCGCCGCACAGCTAAAAACGGATGAGACGACCGCTCTAAATTTACTGATCCGCGATAGGCTAGAAACCGCGCAGATCAAAAATTTAAAAATCGAAGCCAGCGACTACGAGGTAAATCAAAGGCTAGAAAAAATAGCAAACGACAGCGGTATGAACGTAGCAGGCCTTCGCTCCGCCGTAACGTCAAAGGGCGGCGACTACGCGCAGTTTAAGGACGACGTCGCAAAAAGCATAAAACAAGAAAAGCTATATCAAAGCATATTTTCCGAGGCTAAAATCAACATTTCAGAAAACGCCGCTAGAGCGTATTTTGAGCAAAATCCTAGCGCGTTTGCCCGTTTTAGCGATATTAGCGTGACTAGATACGTAGCCCCGTCGGCTGATTTTTTGGAGGTTGCTAGAAAAAGCTCCCCGATGAACACCAACCACAGCGTGCATATGGACGTGCTAGATCTAAAAAGCGAGCAAATACCGCCGCAGCTAAGAGAGATATTTCAGCAGACCGCAGACGGCACTTTCACGCAGATATTTCAGACTCCGGAGGGCTTTGAGATGTTTTACGTAGCGGCTAAAAAAGGGCAGGTCGTACCGTCTTTTGAGGAGGTAAAAAACGAGGCTATGAACGCGGTTTACAGACTAGAACAAGAGCGCGTCATCGGCGAATACTTCAACAAACTCCTCGCAAAAGCTAACGTCAAACATCTGCGCTAAACTCAAATTTAAGCCGATTGATTCGGCTTAAATTTATTTTCGGCCAAGTTTAGCTGGTTTTTATTTAAATTTAGCCGCTTACTCGCCCAAACCCGCACCTTTAGGCGCAAATTTCGCTAAAATTCGCTCCAAAAGTAAAATTCTAAAAAGGCAAAATTTGAACATAAACGAAGCCATAGAGGCAACCGCAAAAAAGCAAAAAGAGTGCAGACGTGCGTTTGTAAAGTATCTATTTTTGGGGATCTTTTTTATAGCCATATTGCCGCTTAGCGGGATTTTCGTAGCGGAAAAAATTTTTAGAAGCGAATTAGGCGTAATATTTATCATCATCGGTTATGTTCCAATTTTTATCGTCTCATGGGTGACAACTTGGTCTAATGTAATTGAACCATTATGGGTTTACGAGGAATTTTACAAAGATGTTTATATCCGTACCATTATTTCGGATATAAACCAGGCTTTTAGTTATGAACCGTCGGCGGGGATTAGCCGTGAGGAATTTAAAAAGATAGGCATATATGCGCAAAATAAATTCCGCGCCGAAGATCAAATCAGCGGCATTTATAACGGCGTCAAATTTAGCCTCAGCGAAGCGATCGATATCCCAAACGACGCGAAGCTAAATTTCGGCGACTCGGCGGCGCTAAATTTGCTATCCGCGATAGTTTTTGCCTGGGAGACGATGAAAGATATGCAGGCCTTTAGCGGCTCGGTTTTAGTCTGCGAGTTTTACAAGAAATTTAGCGGTCAAACGATAGTGGCAAGCCGCACTCTAAATACTAAATTTTTAGGCGAAAAAGAGCAGATGGACGATACGCTTTTTAACGACGAATTTAGAGTTTTTACGGACGACAAGGTCGAAGCAAGATATCTTTTGACGCCCGCGTTTATGGCGCGCTTGCGCGAGCTAAAAGAAAAATTTGCGGGAGAGATGGGCGTGAGCGCGGCGTTTATGGACGATAAATTTTATTTATTTTTAAACGGAGCGAAAAATAAATTTGAAACGACGCTCTTTTCGCCGCCGCCTAGCCTTGAGGACGCCGCACAGATCAAAAAGGAAATTTCAGAGCTTTTATCTATCATAGACGAATTAAATTTAAACCTTAATATTTTTAAACTAGGATAAAATCGTAGTCGCCGCATAAATTTAGACTATAAGCGGCGTTTTGGCCGCAAATCGCCTGTTTTACCTAAACCGTCGCGCCGATTTTTACCGAATTTATTTTAGGCGCGGCGGAGCGAAAGCTAGGCAAAATCATACGGATTTTTTGCGGCGCCGTTTTGTCACGGATAAAGTAATGCCGATAACCGAATTTGCGTTTTTAGGATTTGGCGGATTTGCGGGTAAATTTAAAACCCAAAATCGCTTTAAAGATTACGCGTCAAATCCGCCCGCTAAAACGATTTTAGAAGGCGCGAGATAAATTCAATCATCTCGCGGCGGGGCGCTCGGCAAACTCTAAATTTAGCGTAAATGAAATTCGGCTTTATTTTAAGTCGCTGGTTTTTATCGGGGTAAATTTGATTTTGCCTGGCATCGCCGCGGTAAGCGCCGTAAGTTTATAATTAAAACGTAACTACAAATTTATCCTAAGTTAGCGTAACGGTGATTTATCCATCCGTCCTCAAAACGTCTCGGTCGGTTTTTAAATAAAGCGAATTTGAGCCAGGTTTACCTAGCCCGCAGCCTTTTGGCCGCTAGGCAAGGTAAAAATACGTATCCGTCCAGCCCATAAATTTAATGGCGGGAGAGGTAGTTGGTATCGTAGTTGTTTTCGATGAAATCGCGATTTTCCATCATCGCTATATGAAAGTCTCGCGTGGTTTTGATACCGCTTATGACGAGCTGTTCTAGTGCGACCTTCATCTTGCGTATCGCGCGGTTGCGGTCGGTATCCCAGACGATGAGCTTGCCGATCATACTGTCGTAATACGGCGGGATCGAGTAGTCCTGATAGATGTGGCTATCCATGCGCACGTTTCGGCCGCCCGGGCAGACGTATTTGGTTATCTTGCCGGGACTTGGCGTAAACGTATTTGGATCCTCGGCCGTGATGCGGCACTCGATGGCGTGGCCTTTTAGCGCGATGCTCTCTTGCGGCGGTAGCGCCTCGCCCTGGGCTACTTTTATCATTAGCTCGATGATGTCTAGGCCGCTCACCATTTCGCTCACGCAGTGCTCGACTTGCAGGCGCGTGTTCATCTCGATGAAGTAAAAATCCAAATTTTTATCGACCAAAAACTCAAACGTTCCCGCACCCTCGTAGCCGATAGCTTTTGCTGCTTTTATAGCCGTTTCGTGTAGCTTCTCTCGCGTCGCTTCGTCTAGTAGTATCGCGGGGCTTTCTTCGATCAGTTTTTGGTGGCGGCGCTGCATAGAGCAGTCGCGCTCGCCGATATGCAGGACGTTGCCGTGGCTGTCGCCGATGATCTGAACCTCGATGTGGCGCGGGTTTAGGATGTATTTTTCCATATACATCGTCCCGTCGCCAAACGCGCTCATCGCTTCGCTTTCAGCCGACCAAAACGCCTTTTCGATATCCTCTTCGCGCTCGACCACGCGCATGCCGCGCCCGCCGCCGCCCGCCGCTGCTTTTAGGATGACCGGATAGCCGATTTTTTTAGCTAGCTCTTTAGCCGCTTTGGTGTCGGCTACCGCGCCGTCAGAGCCCGGGATCACGGGAACGCCCGCGCGCTGCATAACTTGCTTTGCCTTGCTTTTATCGCTCATTAGCGCCATCGCGGCTACGCTAGGTCCGATAAATTTTAGCTTGTGATGCGAGCAAATTTCGACGAAATTTTGATTTTCGCTTAAAAATCCGTAGCCCGGAAATATCGCGTCGGCTTCGCTGATTTCGGCCGCACTAATGATTGCTGGGATATTTAGGTAGCTGTCGCTTGAGCGCTCCTTGCCGATGCAAATCGCCACGTCGGCGTATCTGACGTAGAGCGCGTCTTTATCGGCCGTGGAGTAGACCACGACTGCTTCTTTGCCCATTTCCTTTATCGTTCGCAAGGCTCGCAGCGCGATTTCGCCGCGATTTGCGATTAAAATTCTTTTTATTTCCATCAAATTTTCTCCACGCCAAATAGCGGCAACCCAAACTCGACCGGCTGACCGTCGGAAACGAGCAGCTCGGTGATCTGGCAGTCAAATTCGGCCTCGATCTCGTTCATTATCTTCATCGCTTCTATGATGCCTACGACGTCGCCTTTTCTAACGCGTTGGCCTACTTTGACAAAGGGCGCCGCGCCGGGGCTTGGAGCAGCGTAGAAAGTACCTACCATAGGCGATTTTATGCTGTCTTTTGGAGAATTAGCAGGAGCCTTGACCTCTGAGTTTACCACCACGTTTACCGGAGTCGGAGTCGGAGCGGGAGCCTGGATGACGGGCTTTGGCAGCTCGCAGCAGTCGGCGAATTTTTCAAGCTCGACCTCAAAATCCCCGCTTTTTATCTTTATGCGGTTCATATCCATGTCGTTAAAAAACTCGATCAGCTCTTTTATGTCTTCTTTTTTCATAGAAATTTCTCCTAAATTTTTGTAGATTTTAAAAATTCTAATTGTAGCAAAAAATTGATAAATTTAGGCATTTTTTAGGTTTTTGGGCGCCTTGATGCGCTTAAATCGCCAAAGCTAGTTTGATTTTGGTTAAATTTAACAAAACGCCTAAGCTAAATTTATCGCCCTAGCTTAAATCTAGCTCCAAACCAGCCCCTCATAGGGCGCATCTTCACAGATACATTTCTTGATCTGATTAGCCTCGCGGCGGATCACCTGCCGCCACGTGAGGTTCTGTCCGTTTAGGCAGATCGTTTCGCCAAGCCTCGCGATCATTTTTAGCTCGATCTTTTGCACGGCGTCGTTGCTAAATTTTATCCGCCCGGCGTCCGTTTGGAAGTCCTTTGCGGTGATCTCCTTTTTATTTAGCATGCTAAATATCAGCGTATCGCCCAAAATCGGCTTAAAAATCTCGGCAAGATCGAGGTGCAGGCTCAGCGCGCGGTAGTTTGGCTCGTGCAAAAAGCCGATGCGCGGATCAAGCTCGGTTTTGTAAATTTCGCTTAGGCAGACGTTGTAAATGCGCGTATTTACGTAGCTTATGAAGCTGTTGATTTTATCGGCGGGCGGGCGCTTGGAGCGGACGGTAAATTTAAAGCTTTTTTGATCCGCGATTATCTCGTTCCATTTTTCGTAGTAGAGCTTTTGAAACGCCCCTTCCACCGCCATTATCGCAGGCACGTCCGCCGCGGCGTTTAGCGCCTCTATGTGGGGCGATACGTCAAATTTCACGCCGTGTCTTTTGCAGTTTGCCGCGTCGTTTAGGATGTGCGCGCGAGTGATCTCGCGGGCGATGTAGGCGCGCTTAAGCGGATCGTCAAAGGCGCGAACCTGATTTAGAAGCACAAAGCCGCTTTTATTGACCGAGTTTGAGGTATTTGGATAAAAATTACCGCGAAAGCTCTGATACGGGCTAAAAACATGCAAAAGGACGTTGTTGTCGGCCAAAAACGCCATAGTGTAGGTATCGATCTGCACCTTTGCCAGCACGTAAATTTCATCGATCGCGTTTATCGGCAAAATTTTACTAGCGGCGAGCGCGCCCGCATCGTCAAATTTATCAAAATAGATATTGTTATCTTGCCTGCGAAGCCTGCCCGCGCTTAAAATAAAATGCGTCCTGTCGCTTTTTTGCATCTTTTTTCCTTAAATTTAGCTGGGATTTTAAGCGCCGCCAAACTCGGCAAATTTACGCGAGCAAATTTAACTAAACAACGCGCCGCTTTTATCCTGTCCGATTACGATACGCTTGGAGTATTTCAGCGAATTAAACGTATAAATCACGATAGAATCGAGCTGCGTAACGCACTCTTTTTGCAAAATCGCGGTTAGTTTTTTAAAATCGCTCTCTCGAATCTCGCCTTCAAAAACGGAAAACTGCACGCGAGGCAAAAACTTCTCGACCGCCTTTCTGATGCGGTTTGCGTTGTTTTTCTCTTTTTGTTCGGCGCCGGCGATGTCGTAAAACAAAATGGCGTACATTTTAATCTAACTCACGCAATATCCGTTATAAGCGCAGTTTGCGCAAAATTTGCCCTGCATAAATTTCGGCGGCCGCTCTAGGTTCGCAAGCGCCGTTATCTCGCTTAAAATTTGCTCTATTAGAGCGAAATTTTCGCTGCTATCCTCCACCAAAATCACCTTTTTACCGCTGATTAGTTTGCCTTTTACCTCTTTTAAATTTAAGCCCGTTTTTAAAATATAGACGTAAAAAAGTAGCTGCATCTTGCCCGCAAGCTCGTTTTTTAGGCTCTTTTTGTATTCGGTAATGAGATAATGTCCGCGCTGCTTGGAAAGTTTGTCGAATTTCAAATTTGAAAATGCAAAGTCCTGCAAGTCGCTCTCTTTGATATCTGCTAGCGCCTTGCCCATCAGCACGTTTTCATCCTCCTGATCGGCGTGGATATGGTGCGCGTAAAGCCACGCCTCGCGCTTACAGGTGACGTAATAATTCACAAGCGTGCCGGTGATTTGGTCTTTGCAAAACATTAGTCAAATACCTCGTCTGTGATGTCCAAATTCGTATCTTTTTTAAGCCCATAATCCGTGCTATAAAAATAAGACGAGCCAAACGGCAGATAAAACATATCTTTTAGCCCGCGTATTTGCTTTAAATTCGGCAATAATTTCTCTTTATCTTTAAACGTTACGTTTATGCTAAATTTCGACAACTTTCTGATGTGGTTTTTTAAAATATCTCTTATCGTAAATTCGTCATTTGAGCTATTTTTAATTTCAAGAATTTTAGCTTCAAAATCCTTGATAAAATTTTCTTCGGGCTCGATTATTAGCGTCTGCTTGTGATTGTCCTTCATAATTTCTTCGATTTTTTGATTTATATTTTCGAATTCTAGCTTTTTTATCTCGCTTTGTATATATAAATTTTCCAGTTGATCGCTGATTTTCTGAAAATACAAATTTGAAATTTCTAAAATTTTACTCTCTCGCACCTCTCTTTGTTTGAAAATTTCTAAAATCGCTTTGCTTACTTTCTGCAAATCGCCGTAAATCAAATTTGTAAATTTACTTATTTCCGGAAAGACGTATAGCTCGCCGCGAATTTTTCCAAAATGTCTATTTACGCGTCCCGCGGTCTGTATGATAGAGCTAATAGGCGAGACTTCGCGAAATCCCACGTCAAAATCAAGATCCACTCCAGCCTCGATAGACTGCGTGGAGATAAGTAAAATTTTACTCGCAAGCGGATCGTTTTTACTCTTACTTATCCAGCATCTTACCATTCTTATAATCGCTCGCTTATGTCTATCATACATATATCCGTTTAGGCAAAGGCAGCTAAATTTATCTCTTAGTTTTACAAACAGCTCCTGCGCTTTTTTGATCGTATTTACGACGACGAGGGTATTTTTATCTCTTGCGACCTGGCAAATCTTTTCTAAAAGATCCTCTTCGCCGCTTACGTCAAGCCATTTTATGACGTATCTATCCTGCTTTGAAAAATACTCTAAATTTGAAATTTCTTTAAAATTTTCGCTTTTAATAACCGGCATCGTCGCCGACATAAATATAAAAATAGTACCGAGCCGCTGTGAAATGATCTCGCAAAGCAGGATAAAATCTTCTCTAAAATTATATGGGATCGCTTGGGCCTCGTCGATGATAACGACGCTATTTTTGAGTTGATTAAATTTAACGTTGTCTTTGTTTTTATTGCCAAATAGCGCAAATATCAGCTGATAAAGCGTAGTTACGTTTATCTCGCCGCTAAAAGATTCCATCAAAAATTTAATCTTAGAATACCTATCCTCCTCGGTTAGATTTTTTTCATCTATCGTCGTTTTGTGGTGAGCCTTACTAACCGAAATATCGCTATTTTTATAAATTTTTGCGATAATGTCGTAGGTCTGATCAATTATCGAAGTGAAAGGGAGCGCATAAATTATGCGAGATTTGTTAAATTTCAAGGCAAAATTTAGAGCGGTCAAGGTCTTGCCATAGCCAGTCGGCGCAGTCAAAGTAAAAAGTTTGTAATTTTCGTCAAAGTTGTTTAAAACAAATTTTCTAAACTCATCTCGCTTATTTGGTTTTTCATCAATCGATTTTTCCGCTAATTTTGAAATATGCCGTTCTAGCTCACAAAGCGGAATTTGTTTATTTTCTTGCCTCGGTTCATTAAAGATAGCTTCAAATTTATCGCTATAAACCAAATTTGAATATAAGCTTTTAAAATCTATGAAATCTTTATACGTAAAATTGCGATAAATTAATCGGCAAGAAAACATTTGAAGGCTCGTAGCTTTCTTTAAAAACTCTTCTTTGCTAGTGGATAATCTAGAATAAATCTCGATGTTTTTAGCGGCGCCAGCTACTTCGTCCCAGTATTTTAGCTCTTTTGAATTTTCAAAATTATCGCCCAAGAATTTGTTATCTTCGCGCACTAATCTATCTAAATTTAATACGTCGCCGTGGTGCGAAACGATGGCAAGAAAGCCAAATAGAGTCGGTATTTCATCAAATTTTGAGTTTAGCAAGAAAAAATATGCCGATAAAAACGAGTGGTTTTTATCCAGCTTATCGTTTGAGGTATCTCTGATGTAAATTTGAAAATTATTTTTTAGTTTTGCGATGTCGTGATAGAGTTTAACCTGCTTATCTAGCTCATCGTCGTCAGGCGAGATCATATTTTTTATATGATTTTCTAAAAGTTTATTTGGATGAGACCAAAACTCGTCAAATAAAATAGACTCTTTCATCGTTTATCTGATATATATTTTCATGGTTTTTAGATTTTATAGGTTCTTTGCCGTTTATTTCCATTACAAAGTCTTTAAAATCTTTAAAAATTCGTCCATTTTCGCAGTCGCAAGGCATTCTGGCGGTAGTTAATTTCGCATTTTCATTAATACCGTCAAAAATAAAATCTTCCATAAGCGTAAATGTATCTATAAAGCTTTCATCTTGCGATATTTTTTCGCATATTTTTATATCGATCCAGCTAAAATCTGCTATACAAAAGTTTATCCCAAGATACGGCGTAAAGGCGGTTTTATGCTCTTTTAAATTTGAAATTATCTTATCCTGGTAGCATTGCTCTAAATTTTCTAAATTTAAAAATACGGTATAAGACGGCGAGCAGATGAGCTCTCTGTAAAACTGCTTTTTCTCCTTTGCGTTTTGATAGCCTTCTTCTATATGCATATTGCTTGAGAGGGCAAATTTTATGCCGTTAAAAACAAAACTCTTTTTTAAAATTTGCCTATCTATTTTTACGCTGTATTTGATACCGGATAACCTAAAATACTCTTCTTCGCCTATAACGGCGCCTAAAAAGCCCATTATAGCGGTCTTTGGCGGCACCGGATAGGTTAGGCTAGAATAAATCGTCGCCGGATGCGAGAAATGAGCGTAATCGCCGAACAATCTAAAAGCAATAATGCTCATTTTATGCCTCTATCTTTTTCCAGCTACTGTCAAAATTTTCTTTGTTTATCGCTTCAAAATCATAATCGCTCATATACTCTATTTTTTCTATATTTGCGGCATATCTCGCAAGCTTATTTTTTAAATTTGTAAAGTCAATAGCGTATTCGTTGATACTTCTTATCGCTCTATCGTCTTTTTCGCTTTTTAGACTTATGCTATTGTTTAGATCGCCCGCAAACGTATCGTCTTTGTACGTGATAATTAGCATAAACCTCGGAGTCTGGCCGATTTTGGAGCGAGTCGTTAGGTTTTTAGTGCCGTGCCACAAAGCTTTTAAAATTTTAGCCTCATCGGCTTCGTTAAAGCCCGTTTTTGCCGCATTATAGTTATCGATAATGCCGTAAGTAGCAAAAATAGCGTATCTTAAAAATTTTTCCTCTCTAAAAGTCGCCTGATCTTTTTGTTTTTTTGGCTCGTTCGGATCGTAATCGCTAGCAAAAGCACCAGTTCCCTTAACATACTCTATTTCGACTTTATTTAAGGACTTGCTTAATCTAAACTGCACCGGCCCCGTAAACTGAATGCCGGCGGTTTTTATCTCCTTATCTTGCTTCATCTCGTCTTTATCCGAAATCGGCAACACTCCGCCAAATGTGCGAATATCGATAAATTTAGAGAGAATTTCTTTTTGCAGTTCGCTTTTGCTTTGCCTTATGTTTATACTTTGTCTGATTGCCGTTTTAGCGTCTAGTAGGGCATCCTCTATCCTATACTCCTTTATAAAAATCGACGCCTCGTCTTTTTTCATAATCTCGTCTCTAATAGTTCTTTTTATACGCACGTCCGTTACTTCGGCTATGCCGGTTTCATCATCGCACCTTGGAGCGTTATCCTTTAGCATATCGCCGTTTGGGTTCCAATTCTCTCCGTCCCATAAAAAAAGTATCTCTTTTTTCTGCATCTTGTTCTCCTTGCTTATTTCGTTTTATCTTTTAGAAATTTGCGATAATCGCTTCCGCCCATAGCAAAAGCGAGCGTGGTATGCGAGCTTTTTACTATTTTTCCTTCTTTAGAAAAGACTTGCGGTAAAATTTCAATCAAGCACTCTTTTATATTTTCAACGTTAGAATTTGGTTTGCCAGAAGCCGCCTTAAGCTTTCTAATCATCTCGTCGCATTTAGTCCAAATTCGCTCCAAACTTTCTTTATTTATCGAGCCGTAGTTATCAAGCCAGTTGCTAAACGATACGCCGCCATTAACGGCAAACTGCCAGTTTATCAGGGCTGCGCTTAGCATACCGAGCAAATAAGCGCTAATGAGCGCGCTATCTTGATTTAAAAACTCGCTATTTTTGATTAGCTCTTTAATCATTTCCTTTTTATCGGTTAAATTTTCCAAGTCACACTCCTTTTGAAACACTAGTTTTTTATTTAAGACATCGATTTCATTAAAAAAATTTTGATATTTCGTAATATTTTCAAACTTTCTTTCTTTATATAAATATAAATCGTTAAAATATTTGCTCCATTCCAATTTTTTTGCATAACTTTTATTGACGCTACCGTAATAAATCAAATCGCTATATCTTTCTATCATAATCTCTAAATCAAATTTATTTCGCGACAGTAGAAAACTCATCACGCCAAGCCCGTCTTCAAACAAATTTTGAAGATATATCGTCTCATCGGTTCCGCTGTTTTTTTCATAGAAAGCTTTTATATTAAAATCGCCCATTAATTTTGAAATATGGGAGATAAAAGACGGCAAAACATCGTCTATCGCAAGCTTTAAATCGATAGCTGCGTTACTTTGCGTATAAAATAAAATCGTATTTAAAACGGGTAAATTTTCCTGCTTTTTAGCAGCGATTTCAAGATAATCATTTATGCTAAATTTTATAACCTTTTCAGATATTTGAATGCTTTTTATATCGCTTTTTGAAGTTTCTTCTAGTATTTTTACAATCTCTTCTAGATTTACCGAGCTACCCAAAATCGTCGGCAAAATCGCCATTTTCATACCGTAAAAATTATGCGATAGCTTATCTTTTATCGCTTTAAAGCCGTTTTCTACCTTTTTTGCGCTAACGGCGTTTAACGGCAGGAGTTTGGATTTGATAAATTGCATATTAGCGGGCATCTCATTTACCGAGCAAAATGCCAAATTTGCATCGCCGCCTATACCTTTTTCATTTGTCAAAATATCGTATCCGTAAGATGATTTTTGCTCTTTTACGCTGATATGATTTTCAAAAATTTGCTTAAAATAGGCAGAAACGGGCTTGCCCTTGTATGAGAGCGAGAAAAAAGTAGCGACTTTTTTGCCTTTTTCCTTTTTTAGCTCATCAAGGCCTTTAATCTCATCTATAATATCGGCAAAATATTCTTCATTTATACTTGATAATATAGGCAAAATAGCGTCTTTTTCTATATCGCTCGGCTCAAAAAACGAGAGCAAATTTGAAACCGATCTCAAAACGCCTTTTATAAATTTAACTTCGTCTTTATTTACTTCTTTGGATAAAAATTGAGAATTTGGAAAAAGATTGCCTGAATTTGCGCCTACGCCAAATCTACATATTATTAGGTCGTCTTTACTTATGTTTAAATTCGGTTCTATTTGCTTTGTTTCTATGTCGCAGAGATACGCTTTGATCGCGTCGTATTTGTAGGCTTCGTTTTTGAGACGCTTTTCGTCTTTTTGGTATATTTCGCCTATGTCGGCGAAAATTTTAACTATATCGCCCAAAATATTTTCCTTTTAAATATTTACGTGAATTATATTACTATTTTTATTGAAAGTCTACATATTTATAGAAATTATGGTAAAAATTTCTACTTTTGTAAGAAAACCGAAAAATACTACCATAACAAGGCTCTTGGTGCTGCATTTTAAAATATGCTTAATTATTTTTCTGCCTTTCAAGGTACATCCTTAAATTTTAATTTTGAAGGCATTATACTGCTTATTTTATGAATAGTCAAGTTATATTGTTTTAGTTAAGCTTTTTTGCTAAATAATTTTATATTTACGTAAATTAAGTATAATATATTTTAAGAATAAGGTTTCCCGTTGGGATTTTAAACTATTGTTTTAGATACAGTTAGGCCTTATTCTTTAAATCGTACCTTAAACACGCGTATTCATTAGCAGTAAATTTTAGTAATAGTTATCATATCTTACTAAGACTAAAATTTAAGCATTATGCAGTAATGTGTCCTAAAATACGCTCTATAAACACAATAAAAAACTAAAAAATGACATTTTCAAAATGCCCCGAGAGCAAATTTCGGTTACTAAATTTAAGCCAACTTTGCCTATACTTTCGTCAAATTTATCACCAAAATTTAACGTAAGGAACGAAATGAAATTTATCCTAAAACGCGACGGCACGAAGCAGGAATACCTACCATATAAAATCCAAGACGCGATCAAAAAAGCCTTTGAAAGCGAGAGCAAAGAGTACGACGACAACGTCTTTTTAGACGTGATGGGACACGTGTTTGACAGCGAAGTTTTGAGCGTCGAGGACGTGCAAGACTACATCGAAAAGGCGCTTTTTAACGCGGGGCACTTCGACGTGATGAAGAGCTTTATGCTCTACCGCCACACGCACAAGCTTCAGCGCGAGCAAATTTTAGGACTAAACGAAGACACGACCTACATCAACTCCACCCAAACGATCAGCGAGTACATCAACGGCACCGACTGGCGAATTCTCGCCAACTCAAACACTAGCTACTCAAACGCCGGCCTCATCAACAACACCGCAGGCAAGGTCATCGCCAACTACTGGCTAGATAAGGTGTATAGCAAAGAAGAGGGCCTCGCGCACCGAAACGGCGACTATCACATCCACGATCTTGACTGCCTGACCGGCTACTGCGCGGGCTGGAGTCTAAGAGCGCTTTTAAACGAGGGTTTTAACGGCGTGCGCGGCAGGGTCGAGAGCAAGGCGCCTAAGCACTTTAGAGAAGCGCTTTATCAGATGGCCAATTTCCTAGGAATTTTACAAAGCGAGTGGGCTGGCGCGCAGGCGTTTAGCAGCTTTGACACCTATCTTGCGCCTTACGTTTTTCGCGACAAGCTAAGCGATAAAGAGATCAAAAAGGCGATAACGAGCTTTATTTTTAACCTAAACGTGCCGGCTCGCTGGGGCCAAAGTCCGTTTACCAACGTGACGATCGACATCACCTGCCCGTCCGATCTGCGCGACCAGATCCCTACACGCGAGGATAGGCATATATTTAGCGATCTAGAGGATGCCCAGCTAGCGCAGGAGGCCGCCAAGCGCGGCTTTAACAAGCTAACCGATATGACCTACCGCGCCTTTGAGCCTGAGATGAACCGCATAGATAAGGCCTTTTACGAGATCATGACCGAGGGCGACAAGTGCTCGCAGCCATTTACTTTCCCGATCCCTACCGTAAATATCACCGAGGACTTCGACTGGGACAGCGAGGTGGCGAAGGTGCTTTTTGAAAACACGGCAAAAATGGGCTCGAGCTATTTTCAAAATTTCGTCGGCAGCCAGTATACAGTCGATGAAAACGGCAACCGCATCGCAAACGAGAAAGCCTATAAGCCGGGCCACGTGCGCTCGATGTGTTGCCGCTTGCAGCTTGATTTGCGCGAGCTGCTAAAGCGCGGCGGAGGGCTGTTTGGCAGTGCGGAGATGACCGGCAGTATCGGCGTCGTGACGATAAATTTAGCTCGCCTGGGCTATCTATATAAAGGCGATAAAAAGGGGCTCTACACGCGCCTTGAGTATCTGCTAAATTTAGCCAAATCCACGCTCGAAAAAAAGCGCAAATTTATCCAGGAGATGTACGAGCGCGGCTTATATCCGTATACTGCGCGCTATCTAAAACACTTTAACAACCACTTTAGCACCATCGGCATCAACGGCATGAACGAGCTTTTGCGAAATTTTACGAACGACAAGGAAAATATCGCGACCGATTTCGGGCGAGAGTTTGCAACCGAGATGATCGAGTTTTTGCGCGGTAAAATTCGCGAGTTTCAAGAGAGCACCGGCAACCTTTATAACCTCGAAGCTACGCCTGCCGAGGGCACTACGTATCGCTTTGCCAAAGAGGATAAAAAGCGCTATCCGGACATCATCCAGGCCGGTTTTGGCGAAAATATCTATTATACCAACTCCACGCAGCTGCCGGCAAATTTCACCGACGACGCGTTCGAGGCGCTCGATCTGCAGGACGAACTGCAAAGCTCCTACACCGGCGGCACGGTGCTGCACCTGTATATGAAGGAGCGCATCAGCTCGGCTGCGGCCTGCAAAGATCTCGTGCGCGGCGTGGTAAATAACTACAAGCTACCGTATATCACGATAACGCCGGTCTTTAGCGTCTGCGCCAAGCACGGCTACATCAGCGGCGAGCATGAATACTGCCCAAAATGCGACGAGGAGCTTTTGGCTAAATTTAAGGCTGAAAATAGCGTAAAATAGGCTAAATTTGAGCGG
>CAURYE010000019.1:0-32558 GCA_963529235.1 uncultured Campylobacter sp. | reverse complement strand
TAGATAATATTGCGAATTTAAAAAAATTAGGAAAAGATTTTTGGGTGGTATTAAAATTTCAATGATACGTTCCAAGAAATACCCCACAAACTAAATATGTTTTCTTTAAAGAAGAACTACTTAAATCTAAACCAATCCTTTTATTTTTTAGGTATCGTAGAATTTTTTTCTCCACGGACTTGAGCCTGATCTTTCGATGGAGTGATACTAGAGTATGAAACCTGCGTAAATCCGGTTTCCGGTGTCAAGGTTATAATAGCCGTCTTTTTAGCTGTACTTAAAACTATTTGACAATTTTGTCCATTATGAACCAGCCTGTCATAACCTCTAGCCGCACCACCGCCAGTCGTGCTTACCCCCTGCATAGGCCTTCCAAATTCATCAAAAGAAATAGTTTGCAAGTTGCCGTCTCCGCACACGCCGCGCAACTGCACATTAGTTATACCGAATTTTTTTGCTAAATTATATTTCATACTGGCCTTTTTGCAACTAGCTTTTGAAATACCGCTCCATCCGGAGCTCATAAATTTATTCGGCTCCAACGGGTCTCTTGCTACCTCATCTTCCGAATTTAAATTTCCGGTAGCGCTTCTATCATTATAAACGCTATATCTCCATTCACTCGAGCCGTCGCAAAATGAAGCTTTGGTAAAACCTATACTCCACCTCTTTTTAAACCAGTTTGCGTCAGTAGGATCAAATTTATTATCTTGCATCGCTAGATGCTGGGTATATCGTATATGAGACATCACTTGGTCGGCAGCTTCGGCGATGTGATCGTCGTTTACTCTTGGTAGCGCCATAACGGCTATTATTCCTACTGCTACTATTACCACGACAAGTTCAAAAATCGTAAAGGCCTTTTTCATTCATTTTTCCCTAATTATCTTTCTTTTAACTTAAATCTTGCAATCTTTTTGCCGAATTTGTTAACGGCAATATTATCATAATTATCACTCAAGCTCAAATTTAGCAGGCGTAAATCTGCATCCTCGCTCGTGTCTATGCCGTAAAATTTAAGTCTCAAAGCAAGCTTTTTATCATCCGTAAAAATTTTTTCTATGCCCCTATCTTTTAGCTCTTTTGCAAGCTCTTTTGCCACGTGATATCTATAAACAAAATGCTTAGTCGGATCTTTTAATACGCCGTAAAGCGTCTCGTTAAAAAGCACGAACAAAAAACCGGCAAGCAAAGAAGCTACCGCAAAAGAGGCTAAAATTTTATATCCTCGCCTAAACATCGGCAGTCTAACGCGGTACGAGCTAAAAAACACCCGAACCAAAATCGGCACCGAAATAACGCAAAAAGGCAGGTAGTTTTCGAGCTCCAATCGCTGTCTGATAGATAAAACCAAGCAAAATAAAAACGCCGTTATGCACACGAACCAGAGTAAATTTTTAGCCTCTTTTATCCAAATTCTATACATAGCATATACGAAATAGACGAAAATAAAAGGCGAAAAAGCGGCGGCAAAGATGCTTACGGTATCAAGCAAATGGCCGCTAGGCTTGCCGCCGGAGTTAAATCCGTAAAAATAAAAACAAAGCGCAAAAAGTAGTGCCGCAACCCACGCCATCCTAGCGTCGCGCCTATAAACGCCGAATGCAAAAATAGCCGAAAAATAAACCAAAAATGCACCGCTAACAAAAGGCAACACGCATAAAAGCGCGTAAAAGGCTAGCATTTTGCGTAACTGATAAAGATAAATACTTAAAAGCGAAAGCGCGATTATGATGCCAGCGTCGTTTACCAAGATCGCCGACGCCATCGTCGCAGGAAGCAATATAAACACGACCGCGCTTACCACTCGGTCAAATTTGCGTTTTAAAATTTGCTTTGAGACCTTGTAGAGCAGCGCGACGCTAAAAATGTGGCAAATAACGAAAGGAAGCCGCAAAGCATAGTCGTTTTGCCCAAAAATCTCGACCGAAAATCTAGCCAAAACGGCTGAAATTTTAGGCGAGTTATAAAACGCATCCGCCTCGTAGTAGCTAATGCTAAGCGTGCTAATCGCATACGACAAAAAGCAAAAATCAACAAGGCAGATGATAAAAAGTAAAAACGTTTCCGAGCGTAGCATACTAAATTTAGGGCTTAAATTTGCTCTTCCCAGAAAAACTCTATCCACTCGTGCGCCTCTTTTACCGTAAAGTCGGGCAATAAAAGCGCTTTTTGTTTATAAAATATAGTCGCGATCTTTAGCTTAATATGCGGGAAACGCTTTAAAAGCTCTTGTTTGATAGCTATCATGCTCTCGCCCGTATCTATCATATCGTCCACTATCAAAATTTTATTAAATTTAGATAGATCGGGAACGTTAAAGATATCGATAGTATCGAGCTTTTTGGTCTCTTCATAGTGGATTGAGTTTAGCGTAAAAAGATTGCGGTTATTTAGTAGGCTCGCTAAAAAATGCCCCAACGTAAGCCCGCCGCGAGCGACTGCTAAAATTACTTCCGGCTCGAAGTTTTCTTTGATATCTCGCGCCATTATTTTTACGTCTTTATGAAATTCCTCAAACGGATACTTTAGCATGTTTTCTCCTCAGTGTACTAAAAATACTATGAAACTAATGAGCGCAAGCACGACAACGCCTATATTTACGTATTCCCACTCGCGTCTCATGATACGAACCAGCAAATACGCCATAAACCCAAACGAAAGTCCAGTCGTGATCGAGTACGTAAGTGGCATCAAAATAACTATCAAAAACGTCGATACGGCTATAGCCGGATCTTTAAAATTTATATTTCCAAGCTCGCTAAACATCAGCACGCCCACCATCACGAGTATCGGATATATCGCGTTTGAAGGGATAGCTTTAAAAAGCGGCAGCATAAAAATCGTAAGCACGAAAAATATTCCGCAAAATACCGCCGTTAGCCCCGTCTTGCCGCCCTCTTCTACGCCGCTAGCGCTCTCGGCAAACGACGTCGTCGTGCTAACGCCCACTAACGAGCCGGCTACCGTAGCTACCGCATCGGCTTCGAGGGTTTTTTCTAGTTTTTCGACGCCTTTTTGGTTACTCTCGTCAAAGATTCCAGCTCTATTTCCCACGCCAGCTAGCGTGCCGATAGAGTCGAAAAGATCGGTCACGAAAAACGTAACGATCACCGGAAGCAGTGCAAAAGATAGCGCGCCCACGATGTCAAGCTCTAAAAATATCGGCGATATCGAAGCCGGTAGCGAGATAAATTCTTCCGGATAGGGCGCGATACCCAAAACCCAAGCTATCACCGAGGTCGTAAATACCGCGACGATGAAGGCGCCCTTAACCTTCCACGCCCAAAAAAGTATAACGAAAAATAGCCCCACAAAGCCCAAAATAACGTTTGGATCTTTTAAATTTCCAAGCCCGACCAGCACGGCGTCGTTGTTTACGACTACGCCCATTTGCTGAAGCCCGACGAAGGCGATAAAGGCGCCTATGCCCGCGCTTATCGAGCGTCTGACATCGTCCGGAATAGATTTCAAGACCCAGATTCTAAAATTCGTAAAAGACAAAACCACAAAAATCACGCCTGAAACAAAAACCACTCCCAAAGCCGTCTGCCACGGTATTTTCATACCTAGCACTAGGCCAAATGTAAAATACGCGTTTAGCCCCATTCCCACGCTCATGGCCACAGGCGTGTTCGCCCATATACCGTTTAGCACGGTAGCGATCACCGTGATAAGCGCCGTAGCCGTGATAAGCGCATCCATCGGCATACCCGTTTTGCTCATTATTATCGCGTTTACGGGCACGATATACATCATCGTTAAAAAGGTCGTGAGTCCTGCGCTAAACTCGGTCTTTACGCTAGTGCCGTTTTGCTTTAGTTTAAAAAAATCCAACTTCGCCCCCTTAGTTATCGTAAATTTTTAGTTCCTTATACAGGCTATCTCGCTCGACGGGGATAAAGCCCGAAGTCTGAATGAGATCGGTAAAATTTCTAAGGCTCATACCGCTTGCCGATTTCGCTCCGGCCGCGCTTTGGATACTCTCTTTTTCTATCGTGCCGTCTAGATCGTCAGCGCCGAATTCCTGCGCGACCATGGCCAAATTTATCGTCGAGGTCGCCCAGTACGCCTTTATGTGCGCGACGTTATCAAGCACCAGACGCGAGATCGCAAAGGTCTTTAAAATTTCGGCCGAGCCGGGATAGTTTTCTACTTTTAGATAGTTGTTGTCGCGCTGATAAACCAGCGGGATAAAGGCGTTAAAACCGCCCGTCTTATCCTGCAAATCGCGGATTCGCAGCATGTGGTCGATGCGGTTTTGCCTGCTTTCTACGTGGCCAAACAGCATCGTGGCGTTGCTTTCTCTGCCCTTTTCATGCCAAAGGCGGTGGATTTTGAGCCAGTTTTGCGAGCTTACCTTGCCTTTGCAGATTTTACGCCTGACCTCTTCGTCAAAGATCTCCGCTCCGCCGCCAGGCATCGAGTCTACGCCGTATTCGAGCATCTTTTCTATGACTTCTTCATAGCTAAGGCCGTGTTTTCGCGAGAGGAAATCAACCTCCGCCGCAGTTAGCGCCTTGACGTGGATTTGCGGGTATTTTTCTTTTATTTTTTTAAAAATTTCCAAATACCACTGCCATGATGTATCAGGGTTGTGCGCCGAGACGATATGTATCTCTTTTGCGCCGCCGGTGACGCTTTTTTCGACGATTTTTAGTATTTCCTCGTGGCTCATCGTGTATGGGTTTGGATTTTTGCGGTTTGCCGAAAATGCGCAAAATTTACACACGTCCGCGCAGATATTAGTCGGGTTTATGTGGCGATTTACGTTAAAAAATACCTTTTTGCCGTGCAGTTTTCGCCGTTTGGCGTTTGCGAATTTACCCAGCGTAAAAAGGTCCAGGTCGTACAAGCCGGCGCATTCGTCCGCGTCCAGACGTTCGCCGCTTTGGAGTTTTTCTATTAAATTTGTCAAATTTTATTCCGAAAATAGATATTAAACGGCGATTATATGTTAAAAAAGCTTTGTTTTTGCAAAATTTTAGTATCATCGGATAAAATTTACACAAAAAGACGGCGGTAAAAAGTGGCTTTAAAAGGAAATTTAAACGGCGTTTTAGGAGGCGCGAATTTAGCCTCGCAGCTAAAAAAGCTTCAAGGCAAGGGCTTTGCAAATTTCATCGCAAAGCAAAGCGACGAGCTAATAAAAGCTCTATGCGCACGGGTTTTGGACGAGATTTTCGCGGACTTTAACCCCGATGTAGATTTTATACCGTTTTGCGTCATCGCTACCGAAAAGTACGCCGACAACCTCATCTCCACAAGCTCGGTTTTAGAGATTTTACTCGTCTTTAAAGAAAACGCCGGCTTTAACGTCAAATTTATCCTAAAAAAACTAGTCGCAGCACTGGAGGGCTCAAATTTAAAGCTAAATATTAAAATTTGCGAGCTGGACGAGATTTTTAAGTCTCACAAAAACGACCACAAAGCAAAGGCCGCGTTTAGCCGCATCCGCTATATCTGCGGCTCGCGGACGCTTTATAAGGCCGCAAGATCGGAGATTTACAAAACTCGCGAGTTTAACGCACAGGAAAATCTCAAATTTTACGCCAAAAATCTAGGCTCTTTTAACGAGATCCCAAACATAAAGCAAGAGCCCGATTTAAAAAACGACCTTGGCGGCACGAACGACATCTACTACCTAAACTGCGCTCTAAACGGCTTTGAAAACGAGATCAGCATGCGCTCGCAGGCTCTAAAATTTATCGACGAAAAGGAGCTTAGCGCGCTAAATTTGGCGGCTGATTTTATCCTTTGCGTAAAATCGGCGCAAAATTTAACCTCCGACTCCGACGTTTTCGATCCCGCCAAGCTAAACGAGATCACCGCGCTCATGCAAACCAAGTCCAAAAAAACGCAAGAAAACAGCAGTGTCATCTCGCAAAAGCTCTTTTCCTGCATGCACTCGGTCGCCGTTTTCTCGCGCTATCTGGTCGCTAGCTTTTACAGGAGCAAATTTACGAGCGGGGCTAAATTTAGCCAGCTGCGAGCCGCGCGGCTAAAAAACGGATTTTATAGGTTTGAAAACACGATTTACGTCCCGCTGCATGTCCGCCCTCGCCCTCTAAACGCCGTACTAAAGCAGCTTTTAGCCCTCGGCGATGCAGAGTATAAATTTGACGTCGGGACGATCTTTTACCTAAAACGCGCGCAAATCAGTAAAGAAGACGCCGAGGACTCGCTCGCGCTTTTTAGAAAAATTTTGATGCGAAACCACGCTCATTGCATTATCAAAGCGCTTTTGGACGCGGAGATTTTGCCAGTTTTAGTTAAACCGCTCGAGCACGCCGTAAATTTGGCCGAATTTGACGGCTATCATAAATTTAGCGTCGGCGAGCACTGCGTTTTAAGCGTCAAATTTGCCGAAAATATCAAAGATAAATTCGTAAAATCGCTTTGCGACGAGCTCTGCCTCGAGGGGCGCACGCTGCTAAAGCTAGCCTTGCTACTGCACGACGCGGGCAAGGGTCTAGGCGGCGATCACTCGGTCGTGGGTTCAAACATCTTCCGCGCCTACGCTAGCAAGCTAAATTTGAGCGCAAAGGCCGTAAATATCGGCGTTACGCTCGTGCGCTGCCACACGCTTATGAACGACGTGGCAAATCGCGAAGATATCTACGATCAGCGCACGATTTTTAGCTTTATCTCAAAGCTTGGCGACCCGCAAACCCTAAAACTCGCCTACATCGTCGCTTATTGCGTGATAAACGCGACCGATGAAAAGCTCTATACGCCCTATTTGGCGCGGCTTTTGCGCGAGCTTTACGGCATTTGCCTGCAAAGCTTCGAGGATGAAAACCTACTTGACGAAGCTTCAAGACGCGTAAAAAAGGAGCTTAGCATCAGGAGAAACGCTAAATTTGCGGCCTTAAGCGAAAATTTGAAAGAAAAAATTTTCGACATCCGCTCAAATTTACTCTTCGCTAAATACCAACCAGCAGACATCATCGGCATCGCCTGGACCGCGCAAAACGCCGATAAACTAAGCGTGCAGGTACAAAACCACCAAAGCCTAAGCATCGAAATTTACGCGCAAAACTACCCGAATTTAGCGGTTTTGCTCTCGTCTTTGGCGCACCTTGATCTTGGATTTATGGAGATTTTCGAGCTGTTTGACGGTAAATTTTACGTCAAACTAGAGTTTAACAAAAACGTAAAATCAAGCGAGCTAGAAACCCTAAAAAACCTCATCGAGATCTCGCTAAAAAGCGGCGCCTCAGCGCAGATAAATCGCCCGATCATACTAAAAGGCGAGCTAAATTTCGACCCGAATCACTCGCAAGAGTACGCGAAGCTTGGCATAAACGCGAAGGATCAGCGCGGGCTGATGGCTTACGTATTGGGAGTTTTTAAGGAATTTGATGTAAAAATAGCCAACGCTAGAATCCAAACCGTAAAAAACAGGACGCGAAATTTGCTGCTTATACAAAAGCGCGAGGGCGTGGATTTGGGCGAAATTTTAAAATTATTAGAAAGCGAGTAAACATGTGCGGAATCGTCGGTTACGTCGGCAATAGAGAAAAAAGAGAGTTTATTTTAAACGGATTAAAAGAGCTTGAGTACCGCGGCTACGATAGCGCAGGCATGGCGGTGATGAGCCTAGAGAGCGGTTGCGACAAATGCGCGCAGGAGATCGCCTTTTTCAAAGCCATCGGCAAGCTTGAAAATTTAGCCAAAAAATCAGAGGGCTTTAGCTCTAGCGGCGAGGGCGTAGCGATCGGTCATACACGCTGGGCTACGCACGGCAAACCTACCGAGATCAACGCTCACCCGCACCTGGGCGAGCACTCTTTCGTCGTTCATAACGGCATCATCGAAAACTACAAAGAGCTAAAAGAGGAGCTTGAGGCAAAGGGCGTAAAATTTCTAAGCCAGACCGACACCGAGGTTATCGTGCATCTTTTTGAGGAAAATTTAAAAACTATCGGCGAGCCTTTTAAAGCATACGAAGCCACGGTAGCGCGCCTGCACGGCGCATACGCGACGCTGCTTATCACCAAAACGGCTCCGGGCAAAATTTTCTTCGCCAAGGACGCCGCGCCGCTAGCTATCGGCAAAAGCGACGAAAAAGAGGTATTTTTCGCCTCCTCGGACGCCCCGCTGATCGGCCTGGCCAAAGAAGTGTGCTACCTAGACGATAAAAGCTACGGATTTGTAAGCCTAGACGAGATCGCGGTTTTCAAAGACGCAAAAAAACTAAGCCCGAGCTTTGCCGCGCTGCCGGCGGATAAAAGCTACGCGCAAAAAGAGGGTTACCGCTTTTTCATGGAAAAAGAAATTTACGAACAAAGCGCGGTAGTCTCAGAAACGCTAATGGGACGCGTCAAAGAGGATGCGGTAGGTCTTGAAAATTTAACCGACGAGTACTTACGAAATATCGACGATATCGTGATCTGCGCGTGCGGTACTAGCTATCACGCGGCCCTTACGGCTAGCTATCTTTTTGAGAGGCTAGCTGACACGAGAGCTAAGGTCGAGATCGCGAGCGAATTTCGCTATAGACGCCCAAAACTAAACAAAAACGCCCTTTTTATCGTCATCTCGCAAAGCGGCGAGACAGCCGACACCCTAGAAGCGCTAAAAATCGCCAAGCAAGCAGGACTAAAGACGCTAGCCATCTGCAACGTCGATAACTCCTCGATCGTGCGCCTAGCAGACGACACGCTGCTAACTCGCGCAGGTATCGAAAAAGGCGTAGCCAGCACCAAAGCCTTCGCCACGCAGGTCGTAACGCTGTGGATGCTAGCGCTGCAAATCGCGCAGGCTAAAGCCTCTATAAGCAAAGAAGAGCTAAAAAGCGAGATCGCGGCGCTCCTGCACGTTCCGCAAATTTTAAATATCAGCAAAGAGCCGCAAGAGCGTATCCGCCGCCTAGCTAAACACTATTTGCACGGCCACGGCTTCTTTTTCATCGGGCGCGATATATTTTATCCGCTCGCGCTCGAAGGCGCGCTAAAGCTCAAAGAGATCTCCTATCTGCACGCCGAGGGCTACCCTGCTGGCGAGATGAAGCACGGCCCTATCGCGCTTGCCGATGAGAGGCTATTTACGATCGCGCTGATGCCGCAAACCGTCCTTTACGAAAAAACCAAGAGCAACGTCGAGGAGCTCGCCGCCCGCGACGCCTATATACTTGCCATCAGTCCCGAGGAGTTCGAGCTTAGCGACGATTTTATCAAAACAAGCAAGCAAGCTCACCCGATGAGTGAGTTTTTCGAGATGATGATCATCCTGCAGCTTTTTGCGCTGGAGATCGCCGTACGCCTTGGCAACGACGTAGATATGCCGCGAAATCTCGCTAAAAGCGTGACCGTAGAGTAAATTTAATAGGCGAAATTTGACGGGCAGGGGCATATGCGCGCAAATTTGCGAGAAATGCGATATTTTGGCGGCTGCCTTCAGCGCCTCGTTTAAGGAGAAGATATGAGCCTGTTTGATTTTGACAAAAAGGCCAAAAAAGCGCGAATTCCAAGCACTTTTGCAGGCAGAGTGGATAAATTTTGGGCGGAATTTAGCGGCATGGTAGACGAGATCAAGGCCGATTTGGCGGCGAAAGAGTTTGAGAAGGCAATGCGAAAGACCGACGAGAAGCTTCGTATCTGCCTTGCCGAGCCATATTTTATGACGGGGCTTGCGGGCGATAAGCTCGATCTGGTACTAACTCCCGAGGGCATGAGGCACCGCCTCTTTTGGCTAAGCTTTATCAAAAACGCTATGCCCAAACAGCTCGAATCCAAAATGCTCTGCACGCTCGGAAAGCCGCGCGCGCCGCGAGGTATCGGCGGGATCGAGATGTACGATACGCACGTAAACGCCGAGGAGTCGATGATCTACGCGCAGTTCAACGAAAGCGACGTGGATATTAAAATTTACAACGAAAACCTAGCGGCTCTGCTTGCGCAGGACGAGGGCAAGGCTTATAACCTTAGCTTTATCCTACTTGACAATATGATCGGCGAAACGGCGATCATAAATACTTTAGGCGAGCTTGAGGTACTAGCCCAGCCCAAAGAAAACGGTGTGCCGCTAAGCGAATTTGCCGATCTGATTGATGAGAAATTCGGCGAAAAAGCCGCGCGCGAACCTCTAAAGAATTTTTTCAGCTACGAGATGGAGCCGTGCGGTAGCGAGGTGCGCGAGGACGTGATCGTGGGCACCACCTGCCTAACCGACATCATAAATCAATACCTAAACGGCGAGCGCGACATCTACAACGAAGCCTTCGAGCTCGGCATCAAATTTTACTTTCTTAGCATTGATAACGGCGGCGACGTGCAGGCGGGCTTTGATCTGCGAAACAAAATCGAGGACGAGGAGCTGGATAGCTGCGGCTCGTTTTTGGAGATAATCGGCGGCGCAACCGGGCAGAGGCACGCATACATCGATCTAATCTGCTATGACGAGGAGAGGCTAAAAGAAAAAGTAAGCGAGCTTTGTAAAAAATATGACGCAAATATCGAAATCCACGATTTTAAAAAATAAATTTGGCTGCGAGCGTCAAATTTATTTTGGATTAGTTAAAATAGAAAATCTCAGCCTTTGCACGCCCGCATTATTTTAATTTTGGCGCTAAATTTTGCTTTTGCTATCAGTTGTAGCAGGCTATTTTCTTACTTAAGTCAGCTTATCATCAAAATGGCAGCACGGCAAGCATAGATCAGCACACGAGCGGTGCGGGCTTTATATGAGCTTTTCGCCACGCCCTACTCTAGTTGCCTGCTATGCCGTGCGCAATTTTCAAATTTAACCACAAGCCTACTACGCTTCAATGCCTACTAAAACGACAAGGTTTGTTTGCTCGCTCGTCTCAACGCAAATTTTTTAGATACTCGCACGCGTTAAATTCTCCGAGCTTGCAACCCCTATCGTAAAGTTCTTTGGCAGCGTTTTTATTCTTTTCTACGCCCATGCCCTTTTCGTACGCAAAGCCCAAATTTGCGCAGGCTAGCGCGCTAGCACCCGAGCAAGCCCGAGTAAAAAGCAAAGCGGCTCTTTCGTAGTCTTTTTCCACGCCCTCGCCCTTAAAATAGCAAACCCCAAGATCGGCGCACGAGCCCACGTGTCCGCGCTCGCAAGAGGCCGCAAATATCTGCGCCGCCTTTGCCGCGTTCTTTTCGACTCCGTCGCCCATCGCGTAGCTTAAGCCAAGATTGTAGCACGCCGTTTCCTCGCCTAGTTCGCAGGCCTTGCTAAACAGCTCATTCGTCTTTTTGCCGTCGGGATAGACGCCAAGTCCCTTGCCGTAGCTATACGCCAGACTCGCGCAACCCTCGGCCACGTCCTTTTCGCAGGCGCGTATAAAAAGCTCGTTTGCCTTTTTGTGATCTTGCGCCGCGCCTTGTCCGTTTTGATAAAGCAGCCCAAGATACACGCAGGCTTTGTCTGCGCGCAGCTTGCAAGCCTTTTCGTAGCGCGCGAAGGCTTTTGTAAATTCTTTGTCGGATTCGTAAAAATAGCCAAGTCCAGCGCACGCCATCGCGTTTTCCTCGCCGCCTTTCTCGCAGGCGAGTTCTAAATTTTTAATCACGTTTGACAAACTCCTGCAAACCTCCTTGTTTCCCTTCTCGCACTCATCGCGCAGATCAGCTATCTCGCCGCCAAAAGCTAGCGCCGCAAAAAATATGAGCGAAATAAAACGTCTCATAAGCTCAAATTTCCTTTCAAATTTTATAATTTTACCGCCGTAAAGCGCCGAAACCAAAATGTCCGAAGTATAAATTTAAAAAGATTAAAATTCAAATTTAGCTAAAATCGCTATCAAAAAGGAGCGTAAAATGATTTTTGAAGACGAGCTGATTTTCGTTGAGCGCGAAACTAGCGAGATACCGTGGGTAAAAATTTTTACAAAAACGCCGTTTAAGGAGCTTACAGACTGCGACGAAGCGACGCAAAAAAGGGTTTTTGAAGCGGTTTTAACGACCGAAAAAGTAATGAGAAAATTTTATAATCCAACCAAAATAAACATCGCAAGCTTTGCCAACTACGTGCCGCGAGTGCATTTTCACGTGATGGCGAGGTTTGAGAGCGATAGCTTTTTCCCGGAGTCCATGTGGGGCAAAAAGCAGCGCGAGGGCGAGCTAAATTTGCCTGATTTTGCCGAATTTTCTCAAATTTTAGCGCGCGAGCTAGGCAAAAAGCGTGAATAAAAAAATACTTCTAACGCTCGCAATCATCGTAGTAGCAGGCGTTTTGGCGGTTTATAAGGCGCGCTGGGACGAGCAAACGCAGACGGAAAATATCAAAAAATTTCTTGACTTCCAAACGCAAATTTTAAATAAAAATATCGAAGAGGAAAAACTCTCCGCGATGACGGTGGCGGCGCTACTAGCGCAAAACGAACACGTAAAAAAATGCATGAGCCAAAACGACCGCCGGATGTGCCTAGAGACGCTTGGCGAATTTACCAAAACGCTCAGCAAGGTGCCGATTTACCAAAATGCCAAATTTCATATCCATACGCCCGAAATGAGGAGTTTTGCTAGGAGCTGGATACCGATGTATAACGACGATCTAACGAACTTTCGCCACCTGCTAGCAGAGGCCAAAAACGGCGTAGCCGCAGGCATCGAGGTCGGTCGCGCGGGAGTTTTCATTAGGTCGGTCGCGCCGATATTTGAGGATAAAATGATGCTAGGCAGTATCGAGGTGCTACTTGATTTTAAGCATTTGAGCGACTTTTTCGCACAGCAAGGGCTCGGACTTTTCGTACTACTCGACGCTAGCGCCGACTCTCCGTATCAAAACAGCAGCGACGAGGGCATCATCGACGGCTTTCACTTTATAAATAAGAGCTACGCAAATTTAAACGTCCTGCCGATGCTAAAAGACATCAAATTTAAAAGCGGCGGATTTTATCAGACGGATTCGCACGCCTTTACCGTCCAGCCGATGAACGACGCAAAGGGCGAGCGAGTAGGATATTTTGTGATTTATTTTAACTCCGACTCAAAAGAGCGAAATTTGGCAAAACTCGGCGTTTGGTTTGACTAGTCAAGCAAGCTTTTTGAATATGGCGAAAATTTGTAGGTAAAGACGCTGCCTTTACCCAGTTCGCTTTTTACGCCATACTCCACGCCGTTTTTCACGCAGATGCTTTGCACGATATTTAGCCCAAGGCCAAAGCCGCCCTGCACACCCTCGTCTCTAACGTAGCGTTTCCAAATTTTACTCGTGTCTTTTATGCCTTCGCCCTCGTCCTCGACTACGAGCACGATTTTGCCGCTTTTTTCAAAAAGGCGCAAATTTATTATCCCTCCTTCGCGGCTGTATTTTACGGCATTGCTTAGGTTGTTGTCGATCAGCCTGCCCGCCTCTATCTTGCTCATAAAAATTTGCAAATCAGGCTCGACGAAGTCGTAAATTTTGATATTTTTCGCCATCGCGATACCGCGCATATACCGCGCTCGCTCGAGGCTAAATTCGCTCAAATTTAAAATCTCGGGCGGAAATAAAATATATCCACGCTTGATGTAGTACTCGGTGTCCTCGTATGTAACTTGCATTTGCTTTAGGGCCGAGCGCATGCGGGTGACGTATTTGTTATCAAGGCCCAGCATTTCAAGGTTTATGCCGATGACGCCCAGCGGCGTTTTTAGCTCGTGCATCGCGTCGTTAAAAAAGTTATTCATATACTTTTTAGCGTCTTTATACGGCTTTATACCGCTAACAAACGACAAATAAAGCGCGAAAAATACGACCACGAGCGCAAACGCAAGCGTTAGAGCCGTGACGAATAAAATCCTAGCCGCGTTTTGCTTTTTGGCTAGCACGAGGTAATAAAACTCGCCGTCCGCGCTAAAATAGGTCTTGTAAAAAAGATGGCCGTTTTCTTGACGGGTAATAAATTTTAAATCGCTCGGGCGCACGTCTAAATTTGAGACGATCTGCTTTTCTTTGAGATCAAAAACGCCGTATCTATAGGTGAGCGAGATAGGCAAAGTCTCGTTTTTATCGAGCGCTTTGCGGATTTTGCCCTCGTACTCCAGCAGCTCGAACATATTTTTTGAGTATTCGTCTTTGGAGCTTAAATTTATAATCTCGTAGCTTTGAAATATAAACAAAGCCATGATGATAAAAGTGGCTAAGATAGGGATTTTAAGATTTTGAAACATCTATCTTATAGCCTAGTCCGCGCGATGATTTTATAAACTCGGGAGTCGTTTTTTGACGGATTTTTAGTATGTGCATGCGCACGTCGGCGGGGTCGATCTCCTTGTCGTTCCACACCTCGGCGCGCAGCCTTTCGATACCGACAAAGCTATTTTTATGAAACAGCAAACACTCGATGATACCAAATTCTCTCGTACTTAGCTCAACCGGCTCGCCTTTAAATTTAAGCCGCTTTTTGGCGGTATCGAGGCTAAAGTTTTCATCGATCGCGATCAAGTTTTTATCGTCTCTGCCGTGATATTTTCGCATTAGCTCGTTTACTCTAAATTTTAGCTCGGCTAGCTCAAAGGGCTTTTTTAGGTACTCGTTACAGCCCAGCTCGTATCCGACCGCCATATCATCTATATCCACGAGCGAGGTCATTATCATTATAGGCGCGTCATAGCCGATATCTTTGGCGTATTTTATCACCTCGTGTCCGCTGATATGCGGAACCTTGATATCAAGGATCAGCAGGTGATAAAAACCCGCCGCTATCTTATCGCAGGCGACCTTGCCGTCAGCAGCCTCATCGACCTCGTAACCAAGACTTTCTAGGTATTCGCTGACGCTCTCACGATATACGAAGTCGTCTTCAAGCAGTAAAATTTTCATAAATTCTCCGAATTTTATCGCAATATCTTAAGGGAGATGATAGCTAAAAATGATTTTGGATCGTCTGAATTTAAAAAGGCTCGGCGAGTTTACCGAGCCTAGTGCGTCTAGTTTAGCCTAAATTTCACGCGCCCGTGAAAACTTGACCCGCATAAACGATGTAGTATCTTAGCATCACGACGCCGCAGATAACTACAAGAGAGTTTGCTATGATGTAGCCCACTCTATAAGCGTGATTTTTTAGAGCCGTTAGCGCTATGGTGATAGGCGTTAAAAGTCCGACGCCGACGACGCCTATCCAGAATATTAACGCGTATTGTCCCGTGCTTAGAGCTTGTTTTGCGGCAACCGCACTCGCTCCGCCCTCAAAATATAGTCCCAAAAATAGTATAGCTATAAGCGGTATCTCAAAAAGTACGGCGCGCAAGTCCATAACCAAAAGATACTTCACGTTGTCTTCGTTAAGAAGATGCTTGAAACACAAAAGTCCGACTAAGATGTTTGTCGCTACGCCAGAGCTAAAGCCTGATGTTAGGAACAAGATCGGCAAAATCGGCGTGTTCCAAAGCGGAAGCTTCGTAATCGCGCTAAGCAAAAAGCCCGTATATATGCCTACGCCTATCGCAAGGCCAAAAAGCGCCATCTCGACTATCTTTGAAAGCGGCGCAAAAGAGCGAATCAACCTAGAAATAGGACGTAAAATCGCTAGAATTTTATACTTTTCTATCTCTTCTTCGAAAATAATCACCGCAAAAAGGTAAGCCAGCGGCGTATAAAGCAGCAACAACGCCACGCCGATAGACATAACCGAACCGAAGTTATACTTAATCAAAATCCAGTAAAAACTAAGCGGTTTGCCAAGGTCAAGCACCAAAAGCGCAAGACCCACGGTGATCGTTATAGGAGCTACTAGGGCGCCCGCCTTTACCATCGCGTCCCAGATGCTACCGTCTTGTTTTTTGTGGTAGTTCCACTTAACAAGCAATGCAACCATCATCGCGCCTGCGGACAAACCCGCCAAAAATAGATAAACCGCTATCGGCCACGGCCAGTAAATTTCATTATATTGCGCTACGCTTCCCCACATATTATTCATGGCTTCCTCCTTTGCGGTTAGCTATCATAGCAAGCTTCGGTTTGGTTTTAAGCTCGGCTTTAGGATAGTAGTGAGCTTTAGTGTTTAAAATTTTACTTACTTCACTGTTTGGATCGTTTATATCGCCAAATGCCAAAGCATCGGTCGGACAAACGGTCACGCACGCAGGCTGCTCGCCAATGCTCACTCTAGTCTCAAAGCAAAACGTACATTTGCCTATCTCGCCGGTTTTTGGCTCGACGTAGCGAGCGTCGTAAGGACAGGCTAGAATGCAGTATTTGCAAGATACGCAGGTAGAGTGATCTAGCAGCACGATACCCTCAGCCGTCTGAAAGCTAGCTCCCGTAGGGCAAACGGCCACGCACGGAGCGTCCTCGCACATCACGCAGCTGTGTCTGCTAAAGTCGGTTTTTAAATTTGGAAATTTGCCCTTTATCTGCGAATGGACTTGAAGTCTAAAAACGCCTCTAGGCACTTCGTTTTCGCTCCTGCAAGCCACCGAGCAAGCCTGACAGCCTATGCAGAGGTTTTCGTCATGTATCATTCTATACGCTTTTTTCATCTTTTTTCCTTTACGCTTTTATTATCTTGACGCCGACGTTTCGCACCATCGTGGAGGCGACGGGGCCGATCACGGTAGGATCTAGCAGCTTGCTTTGATTCGTTCCTACGCCGTCGGTGCGTTTTAGTCCGGCGCTCACGTGTCCAAAGCCGTGATAGACGAAAAGCGTATCTTCTCTTATGCCTTCAGTCAGCATCACGTTTGCCTTTTCCTTCGCGGTTTTGCTTTGAAGAATTATCTTATCGCCGTCTTTTAGCCCGTATTTTTTCGCGGTATTGGGATGTATCCAAACGGGCGCGCTACTCATTAGGTCGTTTAAAAATTCGACGTTTTGCGTGTGGCCGTTGGTGTGTATCGGCGTTTTGCCACTCATTAGACAAAGCTCCTCGCCGAAAAATACGTCCATGCCCTCGGCGTTTAAGCAGCCGTATCTGGGAAACTGCTTTTCGACTTTTTCGCTAAAAAGCTCTATTTTGCCGCTTTCGGTTTTAAATTTTACCTGCGACTCCATCAGCCCGTCTTCGCCGACAAACTGCGCCGCGCTAGGAAATTTTTTAGTAAATTCTTTTACGCTATCTTTTTCTCTAAACAAAATCCCCGGCACCTTCCACGTGACGTAGCCGTCTTTAACCAGCTTTGCCAAAAGCTCGGCGTTTCCTTTTACTTGTCGCATTCGCCACTCGTCCATCGTATTTGAAGTATATAGCTCGTCTATTTTCATCCTGCGGGCTAACTCCCTAAAGATATCGTAGCCGTTTTTGGTGTCGCCGATAGGATCTACGACCTTATTTCTTATCATATACGCGGGTTTTAGTCCTGATTTATCCTCGATGCCTTCGTCGCGCTCCAGATAGGTGCTCTCAGGCAGTATCACGTCCGCCCATATTGCAAAATCGCTCATATAAATATCCGAGCACACGATAAAGTCAAGCTTTTTAAGGCTTTCTATCGTAGTTTGCGTACCTGCGACGTTTATGGGATGATTAAATCTTATGCTAAACCAGCCTTTTACGGGATAAGGCTTTTCGCTTAGTATAGCTTGCGGAATTTGCATCAAAACGCCGTGACTCCTGCCGACGAATTTATTTTGCCCGTCCTCGCCGGCGCCGTCTATCCTAGGAGTTTTTGGTACTTTTATCGCGGCGTCCGGGTTTGTTATCTCGGGGATTAGCTCCTCGCCTACTAGCTTGTTGTAAAATTTAGCGTTCTTGCCACCGAAAATTCCGCCCTTTTTCTCCCAGTTACCCATCATGGCATTTGCCGTCATTATGGCTCTAGTGCGGATATATTCGGCTCTAGTAGTAGTCGTGTTGTGGCCGAAGTCGATGATGACTTTAGGTGCGGCTTTCCAGATTTCGCCTGCGATGCGCTCAACCGTTTTTGCAGGTATTCCAGTGATCTTTTCTTGCCACTGCGGAGTTGTGTCTTTGGTCGCTTCTACGACTTTATCAAAGCCTATCGTAAATTTCTCTATAAATTCTTTATCGTACGCGTCGTTTTTGATCCACGTGTGAATGAGGGCTAAAACAAAGGCCAGATCGGTTCCCGGTTTTACCGGTAGCCACTCGTCGGCTTTTGAGGCCACTACGCTAAAGCGCGGATCTAAAACCAACAGCTTCGTATCTTCTTTAGCAGCCATCTTAGCCAGCTTTTTAGCGTCGGCGATGACGATGCCTTCAAAGAGATTGTGCCCGAAATTTACGACGTATTTTGCGTTGGCGAAGTCCCTTTTTAGCTTCGCATCTCCATACATATGCGTACAAACCATCTGATACGTCACGGGACAACAGGATAGGTGCGAGAAGCAATTAGGCGAGCCGTATGCGCTGGCAAAGGTCGTCATTAGCTTGTGCGTTTGGCTTGATTTTGCCGTAAATACGAAGCTCTCGGGACCGTATTTTTCCTTGATTTCTAGCATTTTTTTGGCGACTAGATCAAGCGCCTCGTCCCAGCTTGCCTCGCGCCATTTGTTTTCGCCGCGCTCGCCTACTCTGATGAGAGGTTTTACGATGCGCTGCGGATCATAGAGCTGGTTATGCCCGTGGCGGTGGACGCTTTTAAGAAATTTCGCCTCGAAGTATCCATTTTTTCTCCCTTTTTGAAATAAATTTGATGAAATCTTAAATAATCAATGTAAATTATACGTAAAATCTTTATATCAATATAAATTTTAATTGATAACCAGTATCCGTTTTTTAGGGAAATAATTTAAATTTAACTTCAAATTCGCCGAATTTACAAATATCAAATTTTAACAGATGATGATATTTGAGCTGCCGTTTGCTTAAATTTATAATTTAAAAATAACTCTTGCGATTTTCGCCAAAAATTATTTTAATTTTATTTGTATATAATTCGCGTATTTTTTTAAAAAGGCAAAATTAATGAAAAAGCAAATTTATATAATTCACGGCTACGACGCCTCGCCGCAAAGCCACTGGTTTTCTTGGTTTAAAGAAAAGATGCGCGGCCTTGCCGAGGTGGAAATTTTAAAGATGCCAACCCCGCAAACGCCAAAGCTAAACCAGTGGCTAGAAACGATGAAGCAAAACGTAAATTTAGGCGAAAATTCATTTATCATCGCGCACAGCCTGGGTACGATAACTAGCCTAAATTTTCTTAGCGGTTTTGCAAATTTGCCCAAATTGGGCGGTCTGGTTCTCATCTCGCCGTTTGACGAGCCGATTGAGGAATTTGCGATTTTAGATGAGTTTTGCGAACCGCAAATCGCCTACGAAAAGATAAAATCAGCGACGAATTTTATAAAAGTAATAGCCGCAAAAGACGACTATATCGTGCCTTGCGAGCTTAGCCTAAAGGTCGCGAGAAATTTAGGCGTAACGCCCGATATCTTTGAAAAAGGCGGGCACTTTTTGGGCGCGGACGGCTTTAGCGAATTTGAGTTTATGCTAAATTTATTTAGGGATGCGGTTTTACCGAAAACGGACGATCAAAAGTAAAATTATTTAAAAAATGTTACTATAATGCACACTTTGTTTTCGATTTTGCATTTTTAAGGATAAATTTTGAGAGAATTGAAGTCCATATTTTTTAGTATGACCTCGGCGATTGTTTTACTGATAATATTTGCGGTCGCTAGCGGCGCGGCGACGATAATAGAAAGCTACTACGATACCAAAAGCGCGTGGGCTGCGGTTTACGGCGCGAGCTGGTTTGCTCTAGTGCAGGTGCTTTTGGGTATAAATTTAGCTTACAATCTTTTTAGATACGACCTTTTTAGAAATGAAAAACTGCCCGTTTTGATATTTCACGTTAGCTTTTTGTTTATGCTTTTAGGCGCTGCTATGACGCGATATATGGGCTTTGAAGGCACGATGCGCATAAGAGAAAACGAAGCTTCAAACGCCGTTTTCGGGTCGGCTTCGAGAATAGAAATCGCGGCCGAAAAAGACGGTAAAATTTACTCGGATTCTATCCAAAAGTACATCACTTCTTTTGGCTTAAACGGCTTTGATTTACCGCTTAAAATCGAGGATAAGAAGGCAAATTTAAGCTTTGAAGGCTACTACAAAAATGCCGAGACCGAGTACTACGAAGCAGACAATGGCGAGCCGCTCGTTAGGCTTGCGGTCTCAAGCCCAGACTCAAAAGAAGAAATAAGCCTACAAGCAGGCCAAACTCGCGAGGTGGGCGGCGTTAGCTTTGCGTTCGACGCGCAGCCGCTACTTGAAAATTTCGTCAAAATCGAGCTAAAAGAGGGCAAATTTTATCTAACTTCGAACCAAAATATCGGCTACTTCACGATGGCGACGAATGAAAAAGGCGAGTACGCCAAGGATAAAGAGACTGAGTTTTTGCCGATGAGACTTTATACGGTCGCGGACGTAAATTTCGTCCCAAAATCCCTGCTAACTAAGGCCGGGCGGCGTATCGTTAGCAAAAACGGAGAATTCGACGCGCTCGTGGCAAATTTAACCTATGGTGGGCAAACCGAGCAACTGACTCTATACGAAAACAGCTACGCGCCGGCAAAAGCGAAAATGAACGGCGTGCTTTTTAACGTCTACTGGGGCGCTAAAATGATCGAGCTTCCTTTTTCTATAAAGCTAAACGACTTCGAGCTTAAGCGCTATCCGGGCTCAAATTCGCCGATGAGCTACTCTAGCGACGTTATCGTCGAGGACTCGCGCACCGGCGATTTTCCTTATAAAATTTATATGAATCACGTACTAGACCACGACGGATATAGATTTTTCCAAAGCAGCTACGATATGGACGAGCTTGGCACAGTATTATCGGTAAACCGCGACCCGGGCAAAATCCCGACCTACGTCGGCTATTTTTTACTGGGACTCGGGCTATTTTTAAACGTAATAAATCCTCGCTCGCGCTTTAGAAAACTAGCCAGAATGATAAACGAAGACGCCGTCAAAAAACTCGCCGCAATCCTTTTGGTAACGAACTCGGCAGCGTTTTCGCCGACTAAAATTTACGCTATGGACGAGGCTTTAAATATAGACGCAAGTCACGCCAAAGAGCTTTCTACGCTAATAGTTCAAAGCGGCGACGGTAGGATGAAGCCTTTTGATACGGTCGCAAGGGATATCTTAAACAAAATCCACCGTAGCGATACGCTTGAAGGGCTAAACGCCGATCAGGCTGTGCTTTCGATGATGACGAACGGTTTTTACTGGCGCGACAAGTCCATAATCTACGTAAATAATAAAGAGATAAAAAAGCTAATCGGTATAGACGAAAAGGACAAATTTGCAAGCTACAACGACTTTTTTGAAAGCGACAAAGACGGTAAAATCGCCTACAAACTCTCCAAATTCGCCGAAGCCGCAAACCGTAAAATGCCGGGCGAGCGAGGCACGTTTGATAAAGATGTACAAAAAATAGACGAGCGACTAAACATCCTTCATATGGTATTTTGGGGCGAAATTTTCGCCGTATTTCCAAAGATAGACGACCCAAATAATACCTGGTACGGCATAGCTTCTGCGGTGATGTATCTGCCTAAAAATGAGAGCGAACAAATCGTCAGGATGCTAAAAGATTATTTTACCGGCGTCGTAGATGCTACCGAAAACAACGACTGGCGCAAAGCAAACCAAGCTCTAGCCGAGATAAAAACCTATCAACAAGAACACGGCAAATCCGTCATCCCGAGCCAAAAACGCATCGAAATGGAGCTATTTTTTAACGAGTATAAAATTTTCGAATCGCTCACGCTCGTATATCTTTTAGCCGGATTTGGGCTTTTGTGCTTCATTTTCGTCAAGATGGCGCGCCCTAAACTAAATATTAAGGGGCTATTTAAAATCGTCTACGGCATAAATATCCTAGCCTTTTTACTGCACACTTTCGGTATCGGCGTGCGCTGGTACGTCGCCGAGCACGCTCCTTGGAGCAACTCTTACGAATCGATGATTTATATCGCTTGGGCTTTGAGTTTATCCGGTATAGTTTTTTCTCGCCAAAGCCCGGTAGCCATGGCGCTAACGTCGATTTTATCGGGCGTTACGCTATTTGTAGCGCACCTTAGCTGGATGGATCCGCAAATCACTACTCTAGCGCCAGTGCTTCAGAGCTACTGGCTAACGATCCACGTATCGGTTATCACTGCTAGCTACGGATTTTTAGGACTTTGTTCGCTGCTTGGTATGTTTACGCTCGTGCTTTTTGTTCTGCAAGGCGATAAAGAAAATAAAGAAATTTCGCGAAACATCCTTGAGGCTACTCGGATAAACGAGATGGCGATGATACTGGGTCTTAGCCTGCTTACGATGGGAAATTTCCTAGGCGGCGTGTGGGCGAACGAGAGCTGGGGTCGCTACTGGGGCTGGGATAGTAAAGAGACTTGGGCGTTAGTTTCTATCCTGATATACGCGGCAGTTTTGCACGTTAGATTTATCCCTAAGCTAAATAGCCAGTACGTATTTGCCGTCGCTTCTATGTTTGCTTATTGGTCGATTATAATGACGTATTTTGGCGTAAATTTTTATCTCAGCGGTATGCACTCCTACGCTGCCGGCGAGCCGGTGCCGGTGCCGCCTTTCGTATGGATAGGCGCGCTTTTGATGGTTTTGATTGCCGTTTTGGCGTATTTTAGGAAACCTATAAAAGGAGTAAAACTATAATGAATCAAACCACGGTAATAATCATTTTAGCTACCGTTCTTTTAATACTCGTAGCTTCTCTTATTTTTCTGGCGACAAAACTCGGCGGCGACAAGATCGCAGCCAGCGCCGCAGCCAAAGAGGCCGCTGAGCGAGGCGTTACTTTAGACGACCTATTTACCGTCGCAAGCGATCCTAGTACTAGTAAAAATAAACTTTTTTCTATATTAAGGATGTTTTCTACGAATTTTAGGTTACCGCCCAAAAAAGACGGAGTGGCTCCAGACGAAGCCAAAGAGTATCTAAATTTTATTACGGCTTTAGCCTCGCATAAAAACGCCGACGCTAAGCTAATTGCATTTATGAGCAACGAACTAAAAAAGAAAAATCCCGAGTACGTAAGAGAAATCGAAGCCTATGAGCAAAAAGGAACCTTAAAAAGTAGGTCGTAGCTCGTAAATTTTAAAGACCCAAAACACGAATTTCGGTAGATAAAACGCTCGCCGCTACCGCAAAACCGTCGTTTACTGATTTTATGGGCTTAGGATTAATCTAAATAGCCCAATTTAACCGCTCTTTTATCAAGCGGCAAAAACGATATTTACGGCATTTAAGCTCGGTTTGAAAGCAAGCGATACGCATACTTTAGCGCCGTTTTAGAGATAAAAGAGCGCAAACCGCTTACCCGCCGATAAGATACCGTATTTTCAGGCAGCTATAACCGTTTGATTAAAATTTAACGCTTTAAATGCGCAAAAACGGACATTGCCGAGGCTAAAGCGTAAATTTAGGCGATTTAGACATATAAGCCGGATAGTACTTTTGCGCCCGCGCTTTTACAAAGCTAAAATCGGCGATCTCAAATTTGGCCTTTTATGTCCGCGAAAAAGCGGCTCGTCTAGCCGCGCAATACCGATAGATTTTACGCTAAAGCGTCCCTATTTGCCCGCGCTAAATTTGGGATATTTGGATCAAATTCGCGCCTTTTAAACGAGCCGATGCTTGCCTACGTTAGCTCACTTCACAAACGGCAGCTCAAATTTGACCCACTCGTAGTCAAGCCCGATTTTCGTCGCGGCCTCGTAGCAAATCGCGCTAAAAAGCCCTGCAAAAAGCCCAGCGACCATATCGTCGCCCATCACGCCAAGCCCGCCCTTAACATCCCTATCGATGCGCCCGATCACGGACGGCTTCCAGATATCAAATAGCCTAAAAAAAGCCACTGATAGCGCAAACTGCACCGCCGTAGCGCCGCTAATTGATATCGCTAGCCAAACACCCGCAACCTCGTCTATCACGATGCTGCCGTGATCGTGCACGCCGGTTTTTGCCTCATAGTCGTCGATAATCTTTATGCTATACAAAAAAAGGCAAATCGAAACCAAAAATAACGTGGAAGCGGGCAAAATCGCCAAAATCCCAAACGCCGCGATCGCGCCCGCTAGCGAGCCGACCGTGCCGGGAGCCTTGGGGCTTAGGCCGGCGCCAAAAAACGTTAAAAACAACCTTTGCATATTTTTCCTTGAAATCAAATTTAAATCATCATCGGCGCATTTTACTCGCCGATTTTTAGCGCGATTTTAGCAAATTTAGCTTGCAAATTTCAAAATTTGAGCGCTAAATTTGCGGCAAGCTCGGATATTTCCAAATTTGCAGGCGCGAGCGGCTAAATTTGAAGCAAAAGCATAAATTTTACCCAGGCTTCTGGCTCGTAAATTTTGACGGCAAGCACACCCGCGCCCTGCGCAAAAACCCGCACCTTTAAAACGTCAAATTTTCGCCAATACGGCACGACGTCTCTTACAAACAAAGCCGCAGCCTAACACCATAAATCAACAATACTAAATTTCGAGTTTTTGCGGTGCGGGTCTGGGCGAGTAAATTTAAAGCCCGAATTTACAAAAACTTGGTTATAAATTTGAGCGCGAGAATTTTAGGCGTAGTATCGCGAGACAAATTTAAATGCCTTACTTAGCCTACGGCTCAAATTTAGCAAATATAAGACGCGCAGCCTGCCTAGCAAATTTTACCGACTCCGTTAAAAATGCTCGCGAAACAAGCCGCTTTACCAAAACCGCCGAAAGCAAATTTAGCTTAGCGACGTCGTCTGATAAAGCTTCATTAATTTTTCGTAAAATTCCCTCTCCGTCTGCTTTTCGAGCAGTCCGTTGCTAGGAAAAAGCTCGTCGCAAAGTTTTTGGATATTTTCAAATCTGTTCGGGAAAAGCTCGCTTAGTATCATCGCTGAGATGTCGCGCCGCATGAGGATCGCAGGCGGCAAGATACCCGCTAGCAACAATGTTTTTAGCGTCTGGGCGTGGTATTTGATATGGTGGTGCTGGCCGTGCGGGCAGGTCTTGGTGCTAACTAGCGTTTTGCATTCGTTGCAATAAACAAGCTCCGGCAGCACGACTATCTCTAAATTTAGATCGTTTTTGTATCGTTCTAGCACCGTGTGAGCGACGTTGTGATCGTAAAACATCCCGATACCCGCGTGATTTTGACCGACTACGAGCTTATCCGCGCCTAGGCGATGCGCCGCGATGCACTCTAGCGTCGGATTTAGGTGCGAGCTAAAGAGGCTGGAGTTTTCAAACGGTACGATGATTAGGCGATTTTGCGGGATGTAGTTTTGGATGAAGTATTCAAGCACTCTTTTTTTGAGCGCAAAGCTCATCACCTCGTCCGCGCCGTGGCTTTTGAGTAAAAAAAGCAACACCAAATCAGCCTTATCTATCGTCATCCTGATCAGACGCTCGTGCGCGCGGTTAAACGGCTCTGCGGTTAGCATGATAGCCGTGATTTTTTGCGCGTTTTGCTCCTTTTTAACGGTCACGATACGCTCTTTTACCTTTTCTAGCGCACTGCCGTAGATTTTTATCTCGCCGCTTATAGCTAGCTTGCCGCAGCATTGCCGCGCCGACTCGGTTTCGTTAGCGCGGAAGATATTTTGCGCGCTTTTGGTTCCATCAAATTTAAACGAACCGCTTACGTTTATATGTCCGACAGACTCGCCGCTAGAGTTTATCAGCTCTATTTTCTCGCCTTTTTGCGCGTTTTTTATCGTTTCTTGATTGCGCTTGCCTTGCGGCGCGAATACGAAAGCATAGGGCATCGGCTCGCCGCCTAAAAAGCCCGTTTCATAGACCTCGTTTGCCTCTTTTTCGTTCATCAGGCGGTTAAATTTACTAAAAATTTGATTTTCTATGAGATCAAGCGCCCCAAAAGCCTCATCGTTTATCAGTATGCTATTTTTTCTTGGCGACGTCATATTTTTTCCTCTTTTCCCAAAGCGATTTGCGCGAGATGCCTAGCTTTTTGCTAAGCTCGGTGTCGGGGTATTTGTCCTGATAGTTTACGATGATGTGCTTGATGTAGTCGTCGATCGTCAAAATTTCGTCGATTTGGAAATTTTTCTCGTCGCTTGCGATGTTTAGCGTCTCCATCGGCGCTTCTTCGTTCGGATTGGTCGAGCTTGCGATGAGTTTGCGTTTGGCGGCGAGAGATACGATCTGATTTTTGGCCTCTTGACGTAAAATTTGAAAATTTGAAAAATACAAAAGCGTGCGCGGATTTGCCGCGGCTACGGCTTCTACGTCGATGCCTGGCTCTAGCGGGACGTATTTGAAGCTCAAATTTAGCGCCTTTGCGTACTCGAAAACGAAATTATCGGCATTTATCATTTTATTGCACTTTATGAGAAGCGGTAGCTTTATGCGCTTAAAGTCGAAATTTAGCGCCGAGACAGCCTTAAAATGATAGTTTAGATAGTCCTGATAGGTTTTTATAAATGTTTGCAGCCGCCTAAACTCCTCGAAATGTTTGATCTTTCGCACCAACTCCTCGATCATAAACGGCTTTTGTATGTAGTCGCTAGCGCCCGCTTTTATCGGGATCGAGACGGTATCGTTACTGATGTAGGTGATGAGCAGGATGACGACGGAGTCTTTAAATTTTTGTATGATTTTTAGCGTGTCGTCGCCCGCAAACGCGCTAGAGAGCAGCACAACGTCAAAGTGTACGTCCTTGGCGCCATCCTTTGCCTTCTGCTCGGGATCGTTTTTCATCGCCTCCGCCGTGCTCCTTGCTATCTCGCACTCGTAGCCTAAATTTTCTAGCTTTGATGCGATGCTTTGGGCTAGGTAGATTTCGTTTTCTATTATCAAAACTCTCATTTTTTTACTTTCGTCGTTTTATTTTTGCGTCCAGTCGTAAATTTTTAGACTAGCAGACGCCGCGGCGGCTATACCCTCGCCTCGCCCCGTAAAGCCTAGCTTCTCGGTCGTCGTGGCCTTTACGTTTATGCGGCTCGGGGTTAAATTTAGCGCATTTGCGATGTTTATTTCCATCGCGGATTTAAATTTACTAAGCTTTGGCCTCTCGGCGATAACTGTGACGTCGGCGTTTATCAGCTCAAAACCGACGCTTTGTACGAGCCTATATGCTTCTTTTAGTAACATAGCCGAGTCCGCTCCTTTAAATTTATCGTCGGTGTCGGGGAAATGCTCACCTATATCGCCCAGCCCGGCCGCTCCCAGTATCGCGTCGATGAGCGCGTGGATAGCCACGTCGCCGTCGGAATGAGCCTTTAAATTTCTTTCAAAAGGGATTTTTTCGCCGCCGATTGTTACGAAACTTCCCTCTTTTTTCTCTTCTTCAAAGGCATGCACGTCAAAACCGTTGCCGACGTAAATTTCGCTTGACGGCGCGCCAAGGCCGCAAATTTTAGCTAGATCGTCTTTAAACGTGATTTTTCTCGCGTTTTCGTCGCCTTGCACGTACCAAATTTTACCGCCCGCAGCCGCTATCGCCGAGCTATCGTCGGTGTAAATTTGACCTGATTCAAGCGCGCTTTTTAGCATCGCCGTGCGCGAAAGTTGCGGAGTTTGGATGAGCTTGATCTGCTCTCTATCGACGACGCCCGCGCCTAGATAAACGGTATCTGGCACCTTTAGCGCCGGCACGACGCAGTCGGCGTTTTGGATGCCGCCTATTATGCGAGAAAAAAGCTCCGCGCTAATCATCGGACGAGCGATGTCGCTAACCAAAACAAAATCGCTTTGAACGAGTTTAAGAGCGTTTTTTAGGCTCTCTTGACGCGTCGCTCCGCCTTTTACGAAGCGGTACGACGGGGCAAATTTGCTCATGTATTTTTCCTCGTTTGAGGCGATAATTATCTCTTTAAAAGCATAATGCGAGCTTAAATTTTTAGCGGCAAAGAGCCATAGCGGATCGCTTTCGACGCGCAACCACTGCTTTTTAACGGGCATTTCAAAACGGCTGGAGCTTCCGGCTCCAAGCATTATCAGCGTAACGTCTAGCAAAATTTCTCCTTTGGCGAAGTGTTACGATATTATACATCCTAAAAGCTTGTTTTTATCTTTTTTGAGTAAGATTAGAACCAAAATTTTAAGGAGCGAAACATGAAAGAATTTCGGGTCAAATTTGACTCCGCCGACAAAACTCCGACGCAGATGTACTACGCTAAAAAAGGCGTTATAACGCCCGAGATGAACTACGTAGCGCAGGCTGAAGCACTAAATCCCGAGCTCGTTAGAAGCGAGGTCGCCGCGGGCAAGATGATAATCCCAGCCAACATCCATCACGAAAATTTGCTTCCTATGGCGATCGGTAGGGAGGCCAAGACCAAAATCAACGCAAATATCGGCAACTCAAGCCTAAGCAGCGATATAGACGCCGAGCTTGAAAAGCTGCAAATTTGCCTAAAATACGGCGCCGACACGGTCATGGATCTAAGCACGGGCGGCGATTTGGATATGATCAGAAGCGCCATCATCGCAAACTCGAGCGTCCCCATAGGCACCGTGCCGATGTATCAGATCATACACGACATAAAAGAAGTCGAAAATTTGACTACGGATGACATCCTAAAAACGCTTGAAAAGCAGGCTCGCCAGGGCGTTAGCTACTTTACGATACATGCGGGGTTTTTGCTCAAATTTATGCCGCTGGTCGCAAAACGCAAGATGGGTATCGTTAGCCGCGGCGGTAGCCTAACTGCTAGCTGGATGATGCACCATCACAAAGAAAACCCGTTTTACGAGGCCTTTGACGATATTTTAGAAATTTGCGCCGCTCACGACGTCGCGCTGTCTCTAGGCGACGGGCTGCGTCCGGGCTGCCTATACGACGCGACCGATGAAGCTCAGCTTAGCGAGCTGCGGGTTTTAGGCGAGCTAACGCTACGCGCATGGGAGAAAAACGTGCAGGTGATGATCGAGGGGCCGGGTCATATTCCTTTAAACCAAATAGAGTATAATATAAAAATCGAACGCGAGCTGTGCCACGGCGCGCCTTTTTACGTACTAGGACCGCTGCCTACGGACATCGGTGCGGGGTATGACCACATCACTTCGGCTATCGGCGGGACGATGGCGGCCTTTTACGGAGCATCGATGCTGTGCTACGTGACGCCTAAAGAGCACCTTGGTTTGCCAAACGCAAACGACGTCAGAGAAGGCATCGTAGCGCATAAGATCGCCGCTCACGCAGCCGACGTCGCGCTAGGCAAGGCAGGCGCGATAGAGCGCGATCACGCGATGAGCGACGCTAGATACGCTTTTGACTGGAACGGGCAGTTTGAGCTAAGCCTAGATCCCGAGAGGGCGCGCGAGCTACACGATGAGAGCTTGCCGCAAGAGTCGTTTAAAAAGGCGGAATTTTGCTCGATGTGCGGGCCTAAATTTTGCGCGTATAAAATTTCGAAAAATCTAACGAAGGAGAAAAATGTTAAGTAAAGAGGATGTCTTAAATAGACTAAAAGGCGTGATATATCCGGGCTTTGAGAAAGATATCGTGAGCTTTGGATTCGTAAAAAACGTCGAAATCGGCGATAAAATTTTAATCGAGGTCGAGATCGTAAGCTCAAATCCGGACGTAGCAAACGAGCTGCGAACTGACATAAAGCGCGTGATGGGATCAAACGAGTGTGTCATCAACATCATCCAACCAAAAATCCCCGAGGAAAAAAGCAACACTCAAAGCGGTAAAAACATCGCTCCGCAGATCAAAAATTTCGTAATGGTAAGCTCGGGCAAAGGCGGCGTGGGCAAAAGCACTACGACGCTAAATTTAGCTATCTCGATGGCAAAGCTGGGCAAAAAAGTAGGCATCCTAGACGCCGATGTCTACGGTCCAAATATCCCTAGAATGCTCGGCGAAGTAGGCACTCAGCCGCAAGTCGTCGGAAACAAACTAAAACCGATCCTGACTCACGGCGTCGAGATGATGAGCATGGGCGTGCTAATGGAAGAAGGCATGAGCCTCATCTGGCGCGGCTCGATGATAATGAAAGCTATCGAACAGCTGCTAAAAGACGTGTTTTGGAGCGAGCTGGACGTGTTGTTTCTCGATATGCCTCCGGGAACCGGCGATGCGCAGCTAACTCTGGCTCAAAGCGTACCGGTGACTGCTGGCGTGTGCGTTACGACGCCGCAAGTAGTGGCGCTTGATGATAGCAAAAGAGCACTTGATATGTTTGAAAAGCTTCACATCCCGATCGCCGGCGTGATAGAAAACATGAGCGGATTTATCTGCCCTGAAAGTGGTAAGGAGTACGATATATTTGGCAAAGGTACGACCGAAGAAGTGGCAAAAGCCTACGGTACCGAAGTGTTAGCCGAGATCCCTATCGAGCCTGCCGTTAGAGTCGGCGGAGATAGCGGCAAGCCGGTGAGCTTTTACGAGCCAAACTCGGTTACGGCTAAACGCTACGAAAAAGCGGCGGCTAGGCTATGGGAGATAATCGAAAATATCAACGATGACGGCGGCGCGGACAACTCGTCTATCCAGCCCGTGATGGACGGCAAGAGCGCTTGCTCGAAGTAAAATTTAAAATCTAAGGCCCGAATTTACTCAAATTTGGGCTTTAACTCTCGCAAATTTACAAATTTAGGAGAACGACGATGAAAGCGATCGTAACGGTGATCGGTAAGGACAAGGTTGGCATTGTGGCGGGCGTTTCGGCCAAGCTAGCGCAGCTTGGGCTAAACATAGACGACATCAGCCAGACGGTTTTGGATGAGTTTTTTACGATGATGGCGGTGGTTTCCAGCGAGGAAAAGCAGGACTTCACGGCCCTAAAAGGGGAGCTAAACGAGCTAGGCGAAAAGCTAAAAGTTAAAATCAACATCCAAAGCTCGGCGATATTTGACGCCATGCACAACATCTAAGGCGCACAGAGATGGACATCAAAAACGTAACCGAAACGATCGCGATGATCGAGGAGCAAAATTTCGACATCCGCACGATCACGATGGGCATCAGCCTGCTTGACTGCATTGATCCCGATATGGGCAAAGCAGCGGAGAAAATTTATGCCAAGATCACCGATAGGGCTCGCGATCTAGTAAAGGTCGGCAATGAAATTTCAGCAGAACTCGGCATCCCGATCGTAAATAAGCGCGTCTGCGTAACGCCTATCGCCATCATCGGCGCGGCGACGAACGCTACCGACTATGTCCCGCTAGCAAAAGCGATGGACGAGGCGGCGCAAAAGGTCGGTATCGACTTTATCGGCGGCTTTTCGGCGCTCGTGCAAAAGGGCTACGCAAAAGGCTATAAAATTTTAATCGACTCCATCCCCGCCGCGCTCGCCGCGACGCAAAAGGTCTGTGCGTCGGTAAATATCGGCTCGACCAAAACGGGCATAAATATGAGCGCGGTCGCCGATATGGGGCGCGTGATCAAAGAGACGGCGAGGCTTTCCGATCTAGGTGCGGCAAAGCTGGTCGTATTTGCCAACGCCGTCGAGGATAATCCCTTTATGGCGGGCGCATTTCACGGCGTGGGCGAGGCCGAGGTCGTCATAAACGTGGGCGTATCGGGCCCCGGCGTAGTTAAACGCGCGCTTGAGAAGGTACGCGGAGCGAGCTTTGACGTGGTCGCCGAGACTGTGAAAAAGACGGCGTTTAAGATCACGCGCATCGGACAGCTCGTAGGACAAATGGCGTCCGAGCGGTTAGGCGTGAAATTTGGCATCGTAGATCTCTCGCTAGCTCCGACTCCTGCCGTGGGCGATTCGGTCGCGCGCGTGCTTGAGGAGATGGGGCTAGAGCGCGTCGGCACGCACGGCACGACTGCGGCTTTGGCGCTGCTAAACGACGCAGTCAAAAAGGGCGGAGTGATGGCCTGCAACCAAGTAGGCGGGCTTAGCGGCGCGTTTATCCCAGTTTCCGAAGACGAGGGCATGATCGCCGCGGTGCGCGCAGGCTCGTTAAATTTGGAAAAGCTCGAAGCGATGACCGCGATCTGCTCGGTGGGGCTCGATATGATCGCAATACCCGAGGATACACCCGAGCAGACGATCGCCGCGATCATAGCCGACGAGGCCGCGATCGGCGTGATAAATCAAAAAACGACCGCCGTGCGCATAATCCCAAAGGGCAAAGAGGGCGATACGCTGGAATTTGGCGGGCTTCTGGGTAGCGCGCCTGTGATGAGCGTAAATAAAAACTCATCGGCAGATTTCATCGCCCGCGGCGGCCAGATCCCCGCGCCTATTCATAGTTTTAAAAACTAAATTCGTAAAGTCCTCACGAAAAGCTTTAAGAAACGCTTTAAAGGCTAAATTTACAAAGCCGGCCGTAAAAATGGCGGGCTTTACTTCTATTTTTCGCTTAGATCCTAAATTTAACCTTTGCTTTTTTACGTTAATTTTATCCTTCGCCTAGCCTTTCATTTTTGCCGTCCTATCTCTAAATTTACCCCGCTAAGCTCTACCCTTTATCGCAGCCTAATCTTGCCGCTCAAATTCACCCCTTTTCATTTTTTGCGCATACCGTCGTAAATTTACTATAGCGTTAAACTTAAGCCTGGTTTTTAAATTTATCCCGGTTTAGCCGGCCTTAAATTTATCTCTAAATTCGCTTTTAAATTTTACCCGGGATTTTTTGGCTAGATAAAAATTTATCTATGTTTTATCCCTTGTTTTAGGCTATTTCCGTGGACCCTTTATCCGCTTACTTAAAAATTATCAATAATTACGCTATAATCCCAAACGCAATCCTAACGGATTAATCTTGGCTTATTA
>CAURYE010000018.1:0-34516 GCA_963529235.1 uncultured Campylobacter sp. | reverse complement strand
CGATCGCGCCGTAACAGCGGTTGTTTGCGTGGATTAGCGCGATAGCTTCTTTTCTGTCGTGGATTTCGACGTTGTGCTTTAGAGCTTCGTTTGCTACGGCAAAAAGCATCGTGTGACCGGTGGCGTCTGCAGTAAAGCATGTCCTCCATTTTTTAGTTCCGCCAAAGTCGCGTGAGTGGATAAGGCCGTGGACCTCTTCTTTTTCTACGATAGTCGTTTTTTGAGCGTTGATGATAGCGCTTCTTTCGCCTTTTGTTATACGAGTCCAAGGCACGCCCCAAGCCGCTAGCTCGCGGATTGCCTTAGGCGCGGTTTGACAAAACATACGTGCAACTTGCTGATCACAGCCCCAGTCGCTACCTTTTACCGTGTCGGCAAAGTGCACATCCTCGTTGTCGCCTTCGCTCATTTTTGAATTTCCCAAAGAGGCTTGCATACCGCCTTGAGCAGCCGCAGAGTGCGAGCGCTTAACCGGGATTAGGCTTAAAACTACCGTACTTAGCCCCTTTTCTCCAGCAGCAACGGCAGCGCGAAGCCCCGCTAGACCGCCTCCGATAACCAATGCATCATAATATTTTACGTTCATTTTTTAAAGCTCCTTTTCCTAAAGACTGATCCACACGAAATCGGCGATCAGCGCGATGACCGCGAGCACTCCAAAAACCGCAAATATCGCAGTTTTGGCTTTATTTCTTTTTGCGAACATCTCTTGTTTATTTACTCCGTCGATGCTTATCCATTTGACGTATAGGCGGTACATTCCCACGCTAGCGTGAACGACCATGAAAACAAGCAGCGCAAAGTAGAAAATTTCTAGTTGATGAAATGCAGCCGCTGATTTGTCGGCAGTGATGTGTCCGCCAAATATTATATCGACTAGGTGTGCGCTGGCTGCGAAAAATAGAGCAAAACCGGTTAAAAACTGAAACCACCAAAGCGTAGTATCAAGGTGTTTCATACGGTCTTTATGACCTTTAAACATAATGTATTGTCTATAGTTTGCAGGAAATTTCCTCATCGCTAAAAACGCGTGAGCGATAAAAACGGCGAATATTACCGCAGCTATGACGTTAGTGATCCACCAAGTGGCCTCGCCGAATAAAAATTTAGCCTCCGCAAACCCTACGACGGCGTTAAACGCGCCTTTACCAAACAAGATGGTAGAGGTAAAAATCATATGACATAAAATAAAACAGGCCAAAATTAGTCCCGTTATACTTTGCCATCTGTCCCAAACGGCAGGAGTACGACTTTTTTTCGTATCCGCTTGCCTACCCAAGAAGCCCTCGATTAGCCCACTCATGAGCCCTCCTAAATTTGAAATGCGTTATCATAACTTAAAAATAATTTAAACCATGATACTAAAAAAACGATCTAATAGTAGCGTAAATTACTTTAAAAACTTTTTAAAAATTTGTATATTTTTTATTTAAGATTACATAAAGTAAAATACCGCAGGTAAGCATTAAAAGAGATAAAATTTGTCCCATTGATAAATTTAAAAACACGAAACCCAACCCAAAATCAGGCTCTCTAAAGAACTCGCAGATAAATCTAGCCAAAGTATAAAGCACGGCATAAAGCGCTATAAGCTCGCCGTCAAATTTCTTAAATCGTCTATAAATAAAAAGAATAGCAAAAACGACAAGTCCCTCTAAAACGGCTTCGTAAATTTGCGACGGGTGACGCATTCGTCCAGCAACGTTGATCGCCCATGAGACGTCCGTGATACGACCGAATAGCTCTTGGTTTAAAAAATTTCCGATACGGCCGAAAAAATATCCAAGCGGGATGCTAAGGGCGACAAGGTCCAAAAGCTGCCACAAATTTTGCTTAAATTTACGGCAAAAAGCCCACGTAGCTATCAAAAACCCAACCACCGCGCCGTGATAGCTCATACCGCGGATACCGACGAATTCGCCGTTGTGAAAGGGGTTAAAAATCTGCCAAGGATGAGTGAGATAATAAGCGGTATTTGGATCATAAATGACGATGTAGCCCAGCCTAGCACCCAGTATCACGCCGATTTCCACCCAGAAGAAGTAGTTATCGAGTATGGAGTTTGAGATAGCGATTTTATCGTGCTTGACGATAAATTTAGCCATCCAAAGCGCCACCAAAAGCGCCAGGACATACATTATCCCGTACCAGTGCATCTTGATGCCAAACAGCTCAAACGCAACGGGATTAAAATTTATATAAAAGTCGTTCCACCAACTCATCTAGGCACGACTCTCACTTTTAGCGTATTTTCGATGCCGCTCGCAAAATCCTCGAAAAGATAGCCCATCGCGCGGTAAAATTTACTTTTCGCTTCGCTTTGCAGGACCGGAGCTAGTTTTTTGGCGTACGGTAGCAGATACGAGCTTAGCAAAACGCCTAAAATTTCCTTCGTTAGCTCGTCTTGTTTTAGCTCGACGATCCACGAAAAAAACGAAAGCTCGTTCGTGAGGCTATCAACTGCACTGACGTTTAAATTCGGGCTAAATTTGCACTTTTTATAAAAGCCCTCAAGCCTCGCCTTATCGCCCTCGAAAAAAAACTCCGCGTTAAAATATTTTTTCAAATTCGCAAAGTCTTTCGCGATCTCTTCTATGCTCTCGCCTTTTATCGACTCCTCGTATAGCGCCCGTCCTTTGGTGTTTGCTTCGCTATCGTTTGTTATTATCCATTTTGGATTTTTATTTAGCTCGCTAAAAAGCTTTGCGCTCGGCGGCAGAGCGAAATTTAGCGCAAATATCCTTGCGATCACGGCGTAAAATTTACCCAAATTCATCATTTTCCTTTTTTTGCGGGATTTTACAAAATTTAGGCTAAATTTTAGATTTGCTTAAATCGTAATCTGATCGAATTTAACACGACAGTAACCGAGCTAAAGCACATTGCCGCAGCCCCGTAAACAGGCGTTAGCATGAGTCCTAACGGCGCAAAAACTCCGGCCGCGACGGGGATGCAAACGGCGTTATAAACAAACGCCCAAAACAAATTTTGCCTTACCGTTTTCATCGTCTCGTTGGCCAAATTTATCGTAGATACCGCGCTTTTTAGATCGTTTTTTACTAGCACTACGTCGCCAGCCTCTTTTGCGATGTCTGCGCCGCTACTCATCGCGATGCCCGCATTTGCTTGCTTTAACGGGGCGGCATCGTTTATACCGTCGCCCACAAATAGCACCGCACCCTCTTCTTGCAGGCGTTTTATGGTTTCAAATTTTTCATTAGGCAGCATGCCGGCAAAGACTTTTTCTACGCCTAGCTTGCCAGCAACGTTTTTAGCGGTGAAGGCGTTATCCCCGGTTAGCATCACCGGCGTTACGCCGGCGCTTTTTAGGCTTTGCATAGCCTGCACGGCGTCGTCCTTTACCCTGTCGCTAAGCGCTATAAATCCAACGTAAATTTTATCCACGGCTGCGAGTATTACGCCATTTCCTTCGTTTTGTGCTTTGGCAATTTGCTCTTTAGTCTGCGCGCTTATCTCCACGCCAAGCTCGCTCAAAAATGCCTCGTTGCCTGCTATCACGCTATCATCGTCGCTCTTTACGCCGCGTCCCGCGATATTTTCAAAGCCCTTTTCGTCGCCTAAAATTTTAAGCCCTAGCTCGTTTGCGTATCTAACGATCGCGGCTGATATCGGATGCGAGCTTTTGGCCTCTAGCGCGGCGATTTTGGCTAAATTTTCATCGTTTATATCGGTAAAATTTACCGAAATTTCGCCCTTGGTTAGAGTGCCCGTTTTATCAAATACCGCGTATTTCACGCCGCCAAGAACCTCTAAAACCTCGGGATTTTTGATCAGGATTCCGTTTTTAGCGCCCAGAGATAGCGAGGAGACGATAGCTATCGGAGTAGCTAGCCCCAGCGCGCAAGGACACGAGATAATCAGCACGCAAACCGCGCTTAGCACGCCTTGTAGCGCATTTCCAGTAATCGCAAACCACGCGCAAAACGTAACGACGGCAATAGCTATCACGCTAGGCACGAAGACATTTGCCACGCGGTCGGCAAAGCGGCTTATAGGCATCTTTTTGCTCGACGCGTCGCTTAAAAGCTCTAAAATTTGCGACAAAAGCGTTTGATTAGCGAGCTTTGTAACCTTTACGTTGATGTAGCCGTTTAAATTTATGGTCCCGGCATTAACCTCGTCGCCTTGCCTTTTATAGACGGGCAGACTCTCGCCCGTTAGCATCGAGGTATCGATCTCTGCGCCGCCGTTTATCACGACTCCGTCGCAAGGCACCGCGTAGCCGCTCTTTACGACCGCGATGTCGCCTATTTTTAGGCTCACTGCATCCACTTCCAGCGCGCTACCGTCTTTTTGTAGTACGAGAGCGATCTTTGGCGACATATCCATGAGCGATTTTATATAATCGCCTGCGCGAGCTTTTGAGCGCTCTTCTAAAAATTTACCCAGCAGCACGAAAGCCGTTATCATGGCTGCGCCCGAGACGTAGAGGTGGCGCATGTTTTCAGGCAGGCGCTCGCCCGCGATAAAAACTCCCAGCGAGTACGCAAATGCCGTGCTTGTTCCCAGCGCGACGAGTACGTTCATGTCAAAGTTTTTATTTTTCAGCGCGCCGTAAGCATGGATGAAAAAGTCCCGCCCACACGTAGCTATCGTGATAAAGGCGAGTGCTAGCATGATAGCCGATTTTGCCGCGCTTGGCTGCTCGCTCATCTCAAGCGCCATGATTACCGCGCTAAAAGCTGCGGCGGCTAGGAAATTTCGGCGTAAATTTAAGATATGTTTCTCACGCTTGGCTTCAAATTCCGCCAAATCCTTTGCCACGCCGTAGCCTAGTTTTTTTATTTTTTCCTCTATCGCGGCTTGTACTTCGGCGTTTTCTATGATAAACTCGCCCGAGCCGTTTGCGAAGCTGACCTTGGCGTCCAGCACGCCCGCGATCTTTTTAGTTACGCGCTCGATGGCGTTTGAGCAGTTTACGCAGGTCATGCCCGCGATATTTAGTTTGATATTTTGCATCAAATTTTCTCTATGACGCTAAATCCCAAATCATCCAGATCCTCTTTGAATTTCGCCTCGTCCTTGCCGTCTAAATTTACGCTCACGACCCTCGGCTCTACGCTAAGATCGACCTTTATCTCGCCGTAATCGTCCTCAAGAGCGTTTTTTATGGTGTTTGCGCAGTTTTCGCAGTGGATATTAGCAACCTTAAATTTAGTCATTTTATCTCCTTTATCATATGGTAGTATTTGTGAGAATTTATGATCATTTCGCAGTCGGTCTCAAAGCCCAAACGCTCGTAAAAAGCCATGGTTTTAGGCTTTTTTTCATCGACGATGAGAGCTACTTTTTTGATATTTCGTTTCGGCGCGAGGGTAAAGATAAATTTAATCAGCTCTTTTGCGATGCCTCGTCCGCGAAATCTCTCGTCTACGGCAATACTATCTATGTATAGCTCGTCCGCGAAGCACTCCGTCTGCGGAAATTCGCTTAAACCTAGCATCTGCAAATGCGCCCTGATGGGCCCATCTAACGCATCGATCTCGCCTCCGTCGTAAGCGCAAATAGCCCCCGCGATCTCGCCGTCAAATTTGAAAACAAAAACATTGTTGTAGCTTAGGCGGTTTACCTCGCTTCTAAAAAATTTATGCAAAATTTCATCGCTCTTAGCGGGATCGCTCACGCCGCTAAGCGTAAATGCGATGTTCTCCATGGCTAAATTTAACAGCTCTATGCAGCGTGCGGCGTCGTCTTTTCGGGCATTTAAAATCATACGCGGATTATAGGACTTAAAGCTAAATTTTTTGCTAATACGCTCAAAACCTCGTATTTTTAAAAAAATGCAAAATTTTTTTAGATATAATTGGGCAAAAATTTTTAAAGGAACGAAATGGGACGAGCGTTTGAATATAGACGCGCCGCGAAAGAAGCGCGCTGGGACAAGATGAGCAAGGTTTTTCCAAAACTTGCAAAAGCCATAACCGTGGCAGCTAAAGAGGGCGGCACCGAGCCCGACATGAACCCAAAACTCCGCGCCGCGATAGCTGCAGCCAAGGCGCAAAATATGCCAAAAGACAACATCGACGCGGCGATAAAACGCGCCAGCGGCAAGGATAGCGCAGACATCAAGACTATCTTTTACGACGGAAAGGGCGCTCACGGCGTGCAAATCATCGTCGAGTGTGCTACCGACAACCCGACTCGCACGGTTGCTAACGTCAAGGCGATATTTAGCAAAAACGGCGGCGAAATTTTACCTAGCGGAAGCTTAAATTTTATGTTTACGAGAAAGAGCGTTTTTGAGCTTGATATGCCGGCAAAAGAGCTTGACGAGATCGAGCTAGAACTCATCGACTTTGGTCTAACCGAGATCGAGGAAGAAGACGGCGTACTCTATATCTACGGCGATTACGCGAGCTTTGGCACGCTAAGCGAAGGCATCGAAAAACTAGGCCTCGAGGCTAAAAAAGCTAGCCTGCAGTACATCGCAAACTCACCCGTAAGCCTAGACGAAGAGCAGATGAACGAGCTAGAAAAGCTGCTCGACAAGCTCGAAGATGACGACGACATACAAGCGGTTTATACAAATATCGAATAAATTTAAGGAACAAAATGAGAAACGACGAACTAAAAATCTACGACATCGATGTGGCCGAGCTTGCTAAGCTCAAATTTGCCGTGATCCACACCGAAAAAGGCGATATGAAGCTCGAACTCTACGGCGACGAAGCGCCGCAAGCGGTGACGAACTTCGCCCAGCTAGCCAAAAGCGGCTTTTACGACGGGTTAAATTTCCACCGCGTGATCCCAAATTTCGTGATCCAGGGCGGCTGCCCGCACGGTACGGGCACAGGAGGGCCGGGCTGGCGCATCAAATGCGAGTGCGTAGGCCAAAAACATAAGCACAAACGAGGAGCGCTATCTATGGCGCACGCCGGACGCGATACGGGCGGCAGTCAGTTTTTCGTCTGCCACAGCGCACAGCCGCACCTCGACGGCGTACATACGGTGTTTGGACAGATCGTGGACGAAGCGAGCCTAAAGACGCTAGATGGCATCAGACAAGGCGATAAGATAAACTCGATCGAAATTTTAGAGAGTTTGTAAATTTAATAAAAATCGGGCGGTAGATTGAGCTCTGATAATCCGCGCGATTTCGTTATTATGCGATTTATTAAAATTTTAAAGGACATTTCTTGAATCAAAACGCTTCAATCGCGGCAAAGCCGCAAAAACCTTTTATAGTTAGACTACTTACCAATCTCGCGTTTTGGGTGATTTTCGGTATCGTCGCAGGTATCGCCGTGGGCGTATTTTTCCCGGATTTAGGCATACAGAGCAAGCCAGGTATCGATTACTTTATCAAAGCCCTAAAAGCGCTCATCGGCCCTATCATCTTTTTAACGATAGTCTCGGGCATCATAGGGCTTGAGAGTATGAAAGATCTAGGCTCTATCGGGCTTAAAGGATTTATTTACTTTGAGGTCGTAAGCACTATCGCGCTAGCCGTGGGTATAATCTTTGGCGAAACGCTAAAACCGGGGCATGATATGCACCTTGACTATACGCAGCTTGACGCCTCTAGCGTGGAGAAATTTACGAGCCAAGCCTCGAGCATAGACGCAAACAGCGGACTCATAGCTCATACGCTTCATATTTTGCGCGGCGCGGTGCCGGTAGACGGCATCTTCCCTTACGTACATCTGCTTGATCCGTTTATCAAGTCAAATACGCTGCAAGTGCTATTTATGGCGATCGTAACGGCGGTTATTATATCTTTTTTAAAACACGATCATAAAAGCAAAATCCTAAAACCACTTGAGATAATTCAGCACTGGGTGCTAAAACTACTTACGATTTTGATGCTATTTAGCCCGGTCGCGGCGTTTTCTGCTATGGCGTATTTGATTGGCAAATTCGGCATCGGTTCGCTAATAGGCATGCTTGAGCTGCTTTTCGTTATGGCGCTTGCGAGCTGCTTTTTTATCTTCGTGGTTCTTGGCGCGATTTGCTATTTTGCAAAGGTCAATATCTTTAAATTTATGCGCTTCATCGCAAAGGAAGTCTTGATCGTATTTGCGACGAGTTCCTCCGAGACCGCGCTAGCCCCGCTCATGCAAAAGCTAGAAGCCGCAGGCATCCACAAAGGCGCAGTCGGGCTCATTATACCGACGGGATATTCGTTTAACCTCGACTGTACAAACATCTACCTGTCGCTTAGCGTTATTTTCCTCGCTCAAGCTTTCGGTATCCCGCTAAGCATCGAGCATCTGATACAAATTCTCATCATCTTGATGGTAACGAGCAAGGGTGCAGTAGGCGTCACGGGCTCAGGATTTATCGTGCTTGCCGGTACGCTTGCCGCGCTTCCAAGTGCCGGTATCCCCGTAGTTACGGTTGCGGTACTGCTCGGCGTAGATAAATTTATGTCCGAAATGCGCGCGGTAGGAAATCTCTGCGGCAACGCCGTAGGCTGCCTAATCATCTCGATCTGGGATAAAAAAGTAGATATGGAGAAATTCCGCTACGCGCTCGATCACCCTGACGAGTTTCACTTCCATTCGTAAATTTAAGGCGACGGGCTTTTAGCTCATCGCCTCGCTCAAACTACCCAACTAAAATTCGTATTTAAATCCCGAAATCCTGCCCTTGTCGTCAAATTCGATCAAAAGCTCTTTTTCGAATTTAGCTACGATTTCGTCTTTTCCTTTTTTCAAAAATACGCCTTTTTGGGTATTTTCATCAAATTTAACTCCGTTAAATTCCAAAAAGCTTTTGATGAAAATTTTATGATCGACGTCAAAATCTTGTATGCAGTCGCTTGCGATTTTAACAAACTCGTGCGCGCCAAGAGGCTCAAAAACCGAAGCCGGCGCATCCATGATCGCTACAAACGCGCAGCCCTTATCGTGCCTGCAACCGTAATAGCATAAATTTTCGCCCACCGCTCCGCACGCGGCGATAGATAAATTATGCCCGTTAAGCATCTCATCAAGCTCAAAGCCAGGTTTGCTAAAAGCCTGCAAGCCCCACTCCGTCCCCGCGCGCAACACCTCCGCCGAAAACCGCGTCGCCTCCTCGCCGAAGTTATTTACGTTCGCGTGCCCCCACAGCCACGTGTCGCTCACGTTTGACTCGCTGCCGATAAACTGTATCTTGTAAATTTGATCGCCGAAAGCTATCTCACAACTATCAAAATCCGCGTTCCAGTCGAGGTTGCCGACGATATCCGCAAATCTATTTTGCAAGGTCGCCATCTTGCCCAGAGTCGCCGAAAACACCTGATAAAAGTTTGAGAGATCGCCTACGTAGCGTAAATTTCGCATTTTTGCTCCTTTAAATTTGGTTTGCAAATTATACCGTTTAAATTTTAAATCTGTCAGAAGAAATTAAATTTTTATTTTAAGCTTAATTAAAAGATAGTATAATTTCATAAATTTTATCTCAAATTTAGGAGCGAACATGGACATAGTCGAGAGATTTTTGCGCTACACGAAGATCAACACAACCACAAACCGCGAAGCGGGCGCGGCTGGCATCATGCCTTCAAACCCTACCGAGCACGATCTAGCAAAGCTGATAGAAAGCGAGCTAAAGCAGCTCGGCCTGCAAAATATAAAAAGACGAGAAAACGCCATAATTACGGCCGTTTTGCCGTCAAATTCCGCTAAAAAGCTGCCCTCCGTGGCGTTTTTCGCACACCTTGATACGAGCGCGGAGCAAAAAAACGACACGAAAGCGCAAATCGTGCGCTACGAGGGCGGCGACGTCACGCTAAATAAAGAGCTAGGCATAACGCTAAAGCAAAGCGAATTTCCAGAGCTTGCTAACTACGTCGGAGACGATCTCATCGTAACCGACGGCACCAGTCTGCTAGGCGCGGACGACAAGGCCGCGATCGCCGCCATCGTAAACGCAGCGCAGTTTTTCATACAAAATCCGCAAATCGAGCACGGCGACGTGACGTTTGGCTTTTTACCCGACGAGGAGCAAGGCCTGCGCGGGGCCAAGGCGCTTGACGTCTCGGAGATCAAGGCCGACTTTGCCTACTGTCTAGATTGCTGCGGCATAGGCGAGCTGATTTACCAAAACTGGAACGCCGGCGATGCGGTCGTGACCTTCGTCGGGCAGTCCGCACACCCGATGAACGCCAAGGGCAAGCTCGTAAATTCATTGCTACTCGCACATAAATTTATCTCGATGCTACCGGGCGGCGAAGCACCCGAATACACTGACGGCGTCGAGGGCTACTACTGGGTCAAGGAGCTATCGGGCAACAGCGCAAAGACCGTGCTAAAGCTCGACGTTCGCGAATTTAACGAGGCAAAATACGCGCAGCGCATGGCGTTTTTACAAGATCTTTCCGACTCGTTTGCTAAAATTTACGGCGCTCACAGAATTCAAATCAGCCTAAAAGACCGCTACAAAAACGTATTTAACTACCTAGCGGACGGCGAAAACAGCCTGCCAGTCGTCGCGGCCAAGCAAGCCTACGCGCGCCTAAACATAGAGCCAAAAGTCATCCCGATGCGAGGCGGCTACGACGGCGCCGTCATCTCGGAAAAGGGCGTACCGTGTCCGAATATCTTTACCGGCGCGCACAACTTTCACTCCATCTACGAGTACCTGCCGGTAAAATCGCTACGCGCGGCTAGCAACGTCGTCTGCGAGATCGTAAAAATCATAGCCGAGAAATAAATTCGGTCAAATTTGAGGGCGAATGCGCTCTCAAATTTGCGTGTTGCAGCTCTCATATCGCTATTTTTACGCCGCCTAGACCCGCCTCTTTACGGCGCTAGCCAAAATTTACGTAAAATTTAACCCGCTCGCCCGAATTTAAGCTCGCTTTACGTAAAATGCAAAGAGTGATTTTAAATAGGAGCAAATTTAGTGAAAAAGATATTTTTACCGCTAATCGCGGCTTCAGCCTTATTAAACGGCGCCGATCTAGACGCGCTACAAAAGGAGTGCGACGCGGGCGACGGGACAAGCTGCGTAAAGATTGGAATTTTATACGGCAAAGGACAAGAAATAAAGCAAGACTACGATAAGGCCGTAGAGCTGTTAGCTAAAGCATGCGATTTAGGATTTGCAAAGGGATGTTCCAATCTCGGGGGATTATACAGCAGAGGAGAAGGCGTCAAGAAAGACTACGAAAAATCAAATAAACTATACGCTAAAGCTTGCGATTTGGACGATAATGTCGGATGCTTTATACTTGGGCTATCATACGATGAAGGCAAAGACGTAAAACGCGACGAACAAAAAGCAATTACGCTATATTCGAAAGCTTGCGATTTAGGATTTGCAAAGGGATGTTATTACGGCGGATTTTTATACGAAAATAGCAAAGAAAACAATCAAAACTACATAAAAGCCCACGAGTTATACATAAAAGGTTGTGACCTTAAGGATGGCGCAAGCTGTGGAAGCGCAGGATATTTGTATAGATATGGCAAAGGAGTAGAAAAAAGTCATGAAACGACTGAAAAGTACTTTAAAAAAGCGTGTGAGATAGATGTTTTAGATTGCGAAACATACAAAACGTTTGAAAAACTAGGATATTAAATTTAGATCTAAAATTTTTAGCCATTTTTTTGATAAATTTGACGACAAAATACCTCCAAAAACAAAAAGTCGGCAAGGCGCCGACTTTATCAAATTTAGCTCCGTAAATTTAGAGCATAAAAAACGCTATAATGCACACGGCTATCGCCATCGCCGGAGCCGTTCGCTTAGCTATCTCGACCGGGCTAACCATCGCAAGACCGGCGCACACGATCGCAGCACCCGCGATAGGAGACGACGAGCGGCCTAGCGCGCCTGAGATAGCAGCGGCCATACCTAGCTTATCCTGCGCGAAGCCCAGATCCGCGGCATGCACGGTGATAGCTTGGTTAAACGCCATAGTAGCCGCATCCCCAGAGCCCGTAACCGTACCCATGAGATACGGCACGAAAGTGCCGCCGTAGCGCACGAACTCCTGAGAGTGTTTTAGCCACTCGGTAACCGCGTCGATCGCGCCGCACGCCTTTAGACCCGCGACGAAAACGCCCGCGGCGATGATGATACCCATGACCTCGGCGTAGGCGCTACCCATACCGTTAAAAAACTCTTTGGTGATCTTTTCCGGGCTCGTCCACGTGATGAAAATCGCGATGATAGCGCCAAGGATCATAGCCTCGGCCACGCCCATCTTCGTCCATGCTAGCCACGAGATTTTATTTAGGCCCGTACCGCCGACGACAAGGATAACTAGCGGGATGAGAGGCGCTAGAGCAAAGAGTAAATTTACCTTCGTCTGCGTCGCTTCGCCAGCGTTGCTTGTAGATTTAGGCGAGAAATCCTGCCCTTTTTGATAATCTTTAAGGACGATCGCCGTCACGCTAAGCACGATCAAGACGACGATACCAGCGGCGACGGCGTTTGGAAACTGTACGCCGATGACGTCTTGGACGGTGTATTTAGGCGCTGCTTGAGTAATCTTGCCTGCGGCAAGCAAAGCCTCGTTAGCTTTATTTACCATGTCGGTCACAAAGACGTTGTGCGCGGAGCCCGGGCTTAGCACGCCGCCAAAAGTACCCGCAAACACCGCGGCTCCCGCCATCGCAGGGCGTACGCCCGACGCCATCAAAAGCGGTATCATCGTAGCTCCCACCGCAGCCGAACAGCCTGCGGCCGACGGTATGGCGATGTTGATGAGATAGGTGAGCACGAAAGTAGCTGGAATCAGCAAAAATCCGATATTTTTCATCGGTTTGGTAAGTAGCAAAACTAGGTGCTGGTCACACTTAGTCACCTTCATAACGTAGGCAAAGCCCATACTGGCGCAAATGGCTTTAATAAGGCCGGCCGAAGTCATCGACTTCGTAAAGCTCTCAAGCGCTCCGAGCGGATTTAGACAGATGACGCAGAGTACGAGTCCCACGCCGATGAGAACGGTTTTGGTCTCTCTTTTTTTGACCAATAAAAACACGACGGCGATCAAGCCTATGACCGCACAGATTAGCTTAGCAGTAGCCATTTTGTCCCCTTTCGTTTTGTGTTTTATGCTTATTTCAAATTTAGATCAAATTTACGCCGCTTGGGTTTTGCGCGCTAAATTTGAGTTAAATTTAATCTTTTCGTTTAAATTTATCGGTGAGCTTTTATCTAAAATTTGCGAGCTTCTAAAAAACCGCGCCTCAAATTTGAGATTTTTGTCCAATTTCGCCAAACCGTAACGAATATTTAAAGAACGTTTTGCCGATTTTAGCCCGCTCGTTAAATTTGATCGCGAGCCAAACGGCTAAAATTTAAAGCTCTCGCCGACTTTTATGAGCTCGGTTTCTTTTTGATACGCCATTTTTAAGACGGGGCTTTCATCCATGCCCATCACGGTTGCGTTTTCGCCCTTTATCCTTAGAGCCGTGCCTTCAGGTAGCGCGTAGATCAGGCTTTTTTGATTTACTATCAAAAACTCCTCCAGCCTCTCCTCCCTACTTTCGCCGTTATGTCCGGCGATCTTGCCGCTGATAAAATGCGGATTTATCTGATGCGGGAAGATATTTAACGAATCAAAGCTTTTTGGCATGATGATAGGCATGTCGTTTGTGGTCATCATGGTGCTTCCGGCGACGTTTGCGCCAGCGCTCCAGCCAAAATACGGCACTCCCACCTCCACTCTTTGCTTAATTATTTCAACTAAATCAAATTTATAAAGATAGTAAAGCAACGCAAAGGTATTTCCGCCGCCTATACAGATAGCTTTAGCCTCGGCTACGGCGCGCTTTGGATCGCTAAATTTATGGATAGACGCGATATTTTTATATTTTAGTCGGTCGATGACTTTTTGCTCGTATTCGTCGTTCGTGCGCCTTACTCCGGCATACGGGATAAAAAGCACCTGCTCGCCGTAGACTCCGCACTCTTTTATAAAATCATGCACCCAGTTTTTGCAGTGTCTAAGATAGCCCGTATCCTTGTAGCTCGAACTACTTAAAAGCAAGGCTTGCTTCATAAATTCCTCCTAAAATTAAAAATTTCGTCTAAACGAAAATAAAAAGTGTAACTTAAAATATAAAAATAATATAAAATATTTTTTTAAATGAAAACTTTAAAACTATATGCTAAACGAGCTTAAAGATAGATAAAAAATGATAATAATTTCAGAACAAATAATATATATGTTTAAAAATAGCGCGTAAAATTCAGCATCTCGCAAGCCGCGGGGTTATATCATTATCAAATTTTAACAAGAAGGGGCAAAAATGACGCAGTTTGACGCAAGAAATGTCAGCATGGTGATGGATTTTTACGAACTTACGATGGCGGAGGGGTATTTTAAAAGCGCGGATCAGCCGCGCGTGGCGTTTGACGTTTTTTACCGCAAAGTGCCTAGCGGCGGTGGTTTTGCGATATTTGCTGGGCTTGAGCAAATCATAGAGTACGTAGAAAATTTTCGCTTTGAGGATAGCGACGTAGCTTATCTGCGCTCGTTAAATTTATTTAGCGAGGATTTTTTAGATTACCTGCGTAAATTTCGCTTTAGAGGCGATATATACGCATTTGCTGAGGGTACGATCATCTATCCGCAAGAGCCTTTTATGACCGTCTTAGCCTCGCCTATCGACGCGCAACTCATAGAGACCGCGATTTTATCGCAGATAAACCACCAAAGCCTCATCGCGACCAAGGCTAGGCGCATCGTAAAAGCCGCGGACGGCAGGAGCGTGTTTGACTTCGGCGCCAGACGCGCGCATAACTTCGACGCGGCCGTATACGGCGCCAGAGCAGCCTATATCGGTGGTGCGGACGGCACGGCGACGGTTTTGGCGGCTAAGGCTTTTAGTATACCGACGACCGGCACGATGGCGCACAGCTGGGTGATGTATTTTGGCGACGAATTTGAAGCCTTTAAGCGCTACGCCCTGCTCTATCCGGACTCCGCTTCGCTGCTCGTAGATACCTACGATGTGCTGCATAGCGGCGTGCCAAATGCGATAAAAACGGCAAAAGAAGTACTTGAACCTATGGGTAAGCGCCTAAAAGCCGTTAGGCTAGACTCGGGCGACCTAGCGTATCTATCTAAAAAAACGCGCGCGATGCTAGATGCGGCGGGGCTACAAGACTGCAAAATCATCGTCTCAAACAGCCTGGATGAATACACCATCGCCTCGATTTTAACCCAAGGCGGATGCATAGACGGCTTTGGCGTGGGCGAGCGGCTGATAACGTCAAAAAGCGATCCGGTTTTCGGCGGAGTCTATAAACTAGTCGCAGTCGAAAAAGAAGGCTTTTTTAGCCCGCGCATAAAGGTCTCGGAGGCCGTAGAAAAGATGACTAACCCGGGTCTAAAAAAAGTCTGGCGCATATATAAAGGCGGTCAAGCCGTCGCCGATTTGATCACGAACGCGGACGAAACGCCCGACCTCTCAAAACCCTACCGCTACATAGATCCCGATAGGCCGTGGAAGGAGCTGTATTTTGAGGGTTGCACAGCGCGGCAGCTACAAAATCTAGTCGTAAAAGACGGCAAGCGCGTGAGCGAGAAAGTAAATTTAGCCCAAATCAGAGACTACGTAAAAAAGCAGCTCGAAAATGAAATTTGGCAGGAGGAGCAGCGCTTTGAAAACCCGCACAAACACTACGTAGATATGAGCGTGGACTACTACGAGATGAAGATGAACCTGCTAAAACGAACCAAAAAATAGTCGCGCGGGGCTTAAAGCGTTTAAATTTGCAAACGTTTTAGTAGCGGGCTTGGCCTAGTAGGCGCGGTTACTAGCTACGGCTAGCGCGCCGCAAGGCTAAATTTAGCCAAATGCGCTGTACGCGCGAGCGGTCGCGCTAAGCATTATTTGGACGCGACTAAATTTACGGCTGGCTCATTTAAACCAAATTCGGCGTTAAATAAAGCGTAAATTTTAGCAGACGTAGAGAACAAAGCCATGATTTGGCGGTGGTTTTGAGCCGAAGTTAAATAGATTTAAAGTCTCTAAGCCGTGCCGCATGAATTTAAATTTGATAATGCGGCGGCTAAATTTGCGCGAAAATTTACCGCTAAAGCTAAATTTAACTCAAGACTAAGCGGTCTAATTTAACAAAAAATCTCCAAAACAAGCCCGCCAAAAATCCGTTTTGGCGGTCAAATTTACCTTTAAACCGCCAAAAAGCCGAAATTTAAATTCAAACGCTAAATTTGCCGCTCGAATTTAAACCGAAAAACGGAATCTAAAAGCCTAAGCCTCTATCGTCGCGGGCCTATCAAACGCCGTTACGCTCGGTAGCTCGCCTTTAAATTTCTCGATCTGCACCATGCTCGTGTGCGCGGTGTTGCTTTGCGAGAGCTGCGAGCTAGGCACGTCCCTCGTTAGCACGTTTATGTTGCCGTGTTTGCAAAGGCTTTTCTCGCCCCAGACGGCCGGGTCGTACCACGCGCCTTCGCTCACGATCACGACGTTATCTTGCGCGGTGTCGCTTACCAGCGCGCCGCAGAGTATCTCGCCTCGGTCGTTATAGATCCTCACTACGTCGCCTGTTTTTATGCCGCGCGCCTTTGCCGTGGCGGGGCTGATGAGTGCTGGTTCGCGGTTTGCGATCTCGGAGTAGTTGCGAAGCAGCGAGCTGTTTAGCTGCGAGTGGAGCCTAAATTTAGAGTGCGCGCCGCTGATGGCGACCGGGTACTTGCTCACGTCGCCGCCCAGCCACTCAAAGGGCTCCATCCACGTTACGTGCGGCGGGCAGTCGGCGTAACCTAGCTTTTCGACCGCTTCGGAGTATAGCTCGATCTTGCCCGACGGGGTTTTTAGCGCGTTTTTCTCGGGATCGGCGCGGAAGTCAGCGTAGTTTGTAAAGTAGCGCTTTTTCTCGTCGATCTTATCAAATTTGACGTAGCCCTTTTGCCAAAACTCATCAAATTTAGGCATCGCCACTCCCATACCCTCGGCTTGCTTTGCGGCGTTTTCGTAGATTTCCTTCACCCACTCAAGCTCCGTTTTGCCCTCACTAAAGGCCTGCTCGTACCCCTCGCCCCACTGCGCGCAGATGAGCCGCGCGATCTCAAAGTCGCTCTTGCTCTCGCCCGCGGGCTTTACTAGCGGTTTAATCGCAAAGAGGTATTCGCTAGTCGAGTTTGCAAACTCTATATCCGTGCGCTCGCACTCAAGAGCAGCTGGCAGCACGATATCGCTGAGCCTTGCCGTACTCGTCCAAAAGGGCTCCGTGGTGATGATCGCTTCGATCTTTTTCATCGCTTCGACCGCGCGGTTGGTATCGGGGTGGCGGGTGAAGGTCGAGCCGTTGGCGTTAAACATTACTCGGATATGCGGCATGACGTATTTTTTGCCGTTGCGCTCAATCTCTTTGCCCGGCTCCATGATCGCGTCTATGAGCCTGCTGTTTGGTATCTCGTGGTATTTGGCCTTGGCTAGCTTGCCTTGCGGGGCGAGGTATTTTTCGTTTACCGCGGGATTAAAAGCCTGAAGCTTTGGCGCGATGAAGCTAATATCGGCGTTTTTATGCATCTGATCGTTCATCACGTAGCCGCGCCCCGTCTTGCCGATGTCGCCTAGCATCGCAGCTAGTGCGATCAGCGCCCAGTACGCCATCTCGCCGTGGTGCTGACGCTGAATTGCGTAGCCCGTGACTATGAGCGTGTCTTTTTTAGCTAGCGTATCGGCTAGCTCTTTTAGCTCCTTTTCGCTCACGCCGCAAATTTTACTCGCCCACGCAAGATCTTTTTTCACGCCGTCTTTCGCGCCCGTGAAATACTCTTTAAATTTATCGAACCCGACCGTGTAGCGCTCAATAAATTCCTTGTCGTAAAGCCCGTTTTCGTAAAGATATTCGCAAAGCCCGATCAGCATCGCCGTATCGGTGCAAGGGCGCACGGCGAGATAGTGCGCGCCGAAATACTCCGCCGTTTCGTTGCGGTAGACATCGACGCTGTAAATTTTCATCTCGTCTTTTTTAAATTTCTCTTTCATAGTCTCGTAGTAGGCGTAGGAGTTATGCATCGGCACGCCGATGGCGATCTTGTTTGAGACGACTGGGTTCGTGCCCCAAAACACGATCGTTTTAGCCTCCTTTACCACGCCCTCCCAGCGCGTAGGATTATGCGTCGGATCGATAGAGCCCGTCACGTGGGGCAAAAACGCCGTCGCCGCGCCGTATGAGTAGCCGCCAAGCTCGCTCACGTAGCCTCCTAGCGCGTTTAGCATACGTTTTGCAGTGCGCTGCGAGTGGCCGAGCTTGCCTAGGCTACCCCACTGATAAAGCTGCCCGTATATGGCCTGCGAGCCGTATTTATCGAAGTTTTCTTTTAAAATTTTAGCGCTTAGCTTTATCGCCTCGTCCCAGCTAACGCGCACGAAGGGCTCTTTGCCGCGAAGCTCGGGCTTTGGATCTGCGGGATCAGCTAGGAAGCTTTTGCGCACGTATGGGTATTTCACGCGCGTTTCGTTTTGGATGTGATCGCTTAGAGCGTTATTTAGCACCGTAGGCATCGCGTCGCCCTCGAATGGCTCGGTGCCAACGACCCTGCCGCCGATGGTTTGGACGTAAAACGCGCCGAATTTATTCGCGCAAAGCCCCATCTGCTCGTCAAATATCGCCTGCGCCGCCGCGTTAAATTGCTTTGCCTGCGCCGATGCCGCAGCCAGCGTGCCTAGTTTTAGAAAATCTCGTCTTTTCATGATTCTGCCTTAAATTTAAATTTGTTGGTTGATTTGGTTTAAATTTAGCGGGATTTATGGAGTTAAACTTTGCATTGTTTGCCTTTTATCGTATTACGCGACCTCGCGTCTTAGCGGTAATTTTACGAAATTTAGGCTTAATTCTCGTTTTAGCGGCTATTTTAAAAATAGCGTAAATTTAGGCCAAATTTGATAATATCTCATCAAAATTTGAAAATTTAAAGGAAGCAAATGCCAAATTTAAAAGCCGACTTTGAGATAAAGCCTAGCGCCGAGTATAAAGCCATGACGCGCGAGGTAGGCAAGATAGTCTATAAGGGCGATAAATTTATGCGAAACATACGTATATGCGACTTTACGGCGTCGGCTCTTGGCATGTTTTTTATCACGCTTTTGTGCGTCAAATTTTACTTCAGGGAACTTAGCGACTTGCTTAGGGATTACGGTTTTAGCGGCGTGGAAAATCTAGCCTACCTATCGTGGATGGCCGCGTTTTTTACTCTGCTTTACGCTACGGGACTGCGGCCTTGGCTTCTAACTCGCGCGCTAATAAATAAAGCAAACTACGGCGAATTCGGGCAAAAAAGCGTGATCTTGGAGGATGAGTTTTTCGTGCAAAAAAGCAAATTCGGCGAGGGCAGATATTTTTATAACGCCATCAGCGACGCCCGCTATATCGGTAATTTTATCGTCGTTATCATCGAAAACTCCATGTTTTACGCCGTGCCGCGAGAGGCTTTTTCAGACGGCGGGGCGGAGTTTTTAAGCGAGATAAAAAAGCGCGCAGGAATAGACGAGTAAAAATTTAGGATTTAAAATGAGCGAATTTGACGAGTTAAATTTACACGAGCCGTTTTTAAAAGGGCTACGAAATCTAGTAAGCGGCAACCAAGCTAAGCCTGAGGATTTGGTAGAAATTTCGCACGAAATTTTTGATTTTGAAGCGATGGCGACCGTGACGTGGGAATTTTACGGCAAGCGCGAAGAGAGCAAGATAGCAGGCGGCGCAAAAGAGCAGATACACTTCGGCGACGACGCGCGCGGCTACGAAAATCACGCCAGAGAGTGCTTGCTGCAGGCTAGAGATAGCGCCGATCTGCACGAGATTTTACTCGCCGAGCTACGCCAAGACGCAAAAGAAGCCGTGACAAAATCAGGCGGCACGGTTAGGTATTACGACTTTAAGCCATTTAGCATGAGCGAGCGCTGCGACAACTGCGGCGGCGACGGGCAGACGCGATGCGGCAACTGCGGCGGACGAGGCAAAAAAACCTGCTCCAGCTGCGGCGGACGCGGACGACAAAGCTGCTCTACGTGCGGCGGCAGCGGTGGCGTAAATCGCCCTCACACCCAGTATAACTCCGACGGCAGCACCTACGTGACGTATCGCTACGAGAGCTGTTCATCGTGCGGCGGTAGCGGTTCAAGTACCTGCTATGGCTGCTCGGGATCGGGCACGGTAAGGTGCGGCGGATGCGGCGGGTCGGGCTACGTGCAGTGCTCCGAGTGTAGCGGACACGGGTACTTTACGACGATAGCAAACATCGGCGCATACGCGAAACCCAGCGTAAATTTACGCATAAAATCGTGCGCCTACGCCGACGAGCTTTTGGATTTTTTATGCGCTCGAAGCTGTAAATTTCTCTCGCAGACGATACCTTTTTATCAAGACGAAGAGAGCGGCGGAGAGGATTCGCACCTGTTTTCTTACGTAGGATATAGCGCGATAACGAGGCTAAATTTTATACTGCTAGGCAAGGAGTACGAGGCGGTGGGCTTTAGCAACCCGCCCTACGCCTTTATCAGGCCGCCGTTTTTCGACGATCTTTTCGCGGACGAGATAATGATGCTAGAAAAGATTGACGCCGACGGCAAGATAACTAGGCGTGAGGCGTTTAAATTTTTCACGCGCTACTGCTCGCAGCCCGCTCTAGACTCCGCGCTAAAGCGTATCGCTAAAACAGACGGCGCGCAAAACGAGGCCGCAAACGCCGTGATAGAGGCCTGCGACGGCTACATCTCAAGAGGCGCGGCGAGCAAACTAGGCGAAACGATGAAAAAATGCCTAAACAAAATCTCTCCCATTTATTCGCCTGCGGTTTGGTTTGGGCTGGGCTCGCTATTTTGGCTGCTTGAGCTGGTTTTTGCGGCGGGATTTTTGGGCGAAAATTTAGCCGATCGCTACATCATGGCGCCTATTTATACGCTTATATTTTTGGCTATTTGCGCGGGCATGGCTTGGTGCGTCTTAGCGCCTCTTAGTGCGCTGGTTACGCTATTTCGCCGGAGCAGCGTACCCAAAGAGTACCGCCAAAGTATGCGAAACAAAGAGGCTTTTTCGCTATTTTTTAAAATTTTAGCGGGCTTTGGAGCCCTCGGCGCGATCTACGGCACGATATCGAGTTTTGGCTACGCTCCGACTCTTACGGCGCTTGACGAGCGCTTTGAGGCGTCGCGCGCCCTGGAGGCCAAATTTCGCGAGATGAGGGCTAAATTTGACGGCTCAAACGAGACGGCGAGCGAAACAAAATCGACCGACGCCGCCAAAACCGCGCCGCAGATGACGCAAAAAGATAAAATTTTATACGTGCAAAAAGCTATCGGCGTCAAAGCTGACGGCATCATGGGCGCGCGCACGCTCAAAAAGGCGCAGGAGTTTTTGGACGCAAATTTGACGAACGCGGATGAAATTTACGAAGCGATAAAAGCAAAAGAAGCAAGCCGCGGAAAATAATCTGCGTAAATTTTGAGGACGAAATACCCAAAATCAACCGAGACGGAGGGTCTGCGGGCAACGGCGCTTGGGTATACGAGGGCAACGAGCTCAAGCCAAAATACGGCGCAAACACGCACAATACCTTTGAATTTGACGGCGGCGTGCTAAAGCCCAAAATCGGAGCCAACCCCTCTAACACCTTTGAGTTTAACGGCAAAAAAATAAAACCCAAATACGGCGCAAACTCAAGCAACACTTACGACATAAACGGAGCTCCTATCGCGGTCATCATAGGGCAAGTCTACCTAAAACTGTGGTAGCGCGAGGCAAATTTGGCGAGTGCGTGAAATACGCTCAAATCGCATTCGCCCCTTTTTTGGCGCGCGATTGCGGTAAATTTGACTCGGCTTAAATTTAGTGCTCAATTTTAGCAACCGCCGCAAACTAAAATTTAAAACATATCCGCGTTTTTGTCGCTACTTTAGACGTATTCCATCACCCGAGCGATACGCCGCGCCCGTTTGTTTATCATTTTTACTTGATTTTTGAATGGATTTTACGCGAATTTTGGTTAAATTTCGTCTTAAATTTTATCGCAGACTTTTGATTTGAATTTTAAAAGCAAATTTTTGATACAAATCATCAGAATTTTACGCTAATTATGATAACATTTCCCAAAAATAAAGGAGAAAAGATGAGCCATAATCACGAGACCGTATCTAAACAAAAACATCCGACCAGCAATCTAGTTCGCATCTGCGACGCCGTCGCTATCGCGTTTTACATCATCATCGTAGGCGGCTTTTACCTCTACATCAGCCGCAACGTCGGCGTGCAATACGACTACTACGAAAAGCCTTTTGTTTTTTGCCTGCCGTACGTCATCTGGTTTGCGACGACGCTAGCGATGATTTACGTTGCCTTGGTGCGCGAAAAGCTTAAAACGCTCTAAACGACGATAAATCTGTCGCCCAAAACCGCTGAATTTATAAAATTCGCAATTTTTGGCGGTAAAATTTGCATCGGTTTGGATTAGATTATTTGCTTGTTTTTTGCCGTAAATCGGGCACTTTCCGACTATCAGACTAAATTTGCTCTTTTTATACCCGTGCTTTTGAACGGCTAATTTTGTAAATTCGTTTTTCACGCATCTTTTAGGCACGGTATCCAGGAATTTGACTCGGTTTAAATTTAGCGCTCAATTTTAGCAACCACCGCAAACTAAAATTTAAAACAGATCTGCGTTTTTGTCGCTATTGCAGACATACTTCATCGTCCGAGCGATCCTCTGGGCTTCGTCCTGCCCGTGCGTATCCGCGACAAAACCCAGAGCCGCGTCGATACCAGCACTCACGCCCGAGCTAGTGTAAAATTTCCCGCTAACGCACCGCCCGGCCGCGCGTATCCAATGCACATTCAGGGCCTCCGAGGTCGCCCACTGCCATGATAGCTTGTTACTCGTGGCATCCATGCCGTCCAAAAGTCCTGTTTTAGCTAGCAAAACCGAGCCCGTACACGCCGTGATCACATACTCGTGTCTGCGCGCTAGCTCGTCCAAAATAGCGATAAACTCGCTCTCATGCGCAAGTTCCCTAGCCGCAAAACCGCCCGGCACGAGCAAGACGTCAAATTTAGCCATCTCATCTAGCTTTCGCGTCCAGATTTTAGCGCTCGTACTGCTGCCCACGAGCCCGCCAGCAACCCAAAATACTCTATCTCGTAGCATTTTCGCTCGCCCTCTAGCGCAGGGGATAGCGCCTCGGTAGGCCCCAGCGCATTCACCTCGGTAAATCCACCAAAAAGCAAAACGTTTAGCGCCTTCATAGCAATCCTTTGTCAAATTTAGTTTCAAATTTAGCCCAAATTTGATTACGAGCGGCTAAAATTTAATGAGATTTTTCGCATTTGCGAGGTAAAATTACAAAATCATTTTAAATCAAATTTTTAAGGAAAGACGATGCTAAGCGACAGAGAAATAGAAGCGAGCGCAAAGCCGCAAAATATCGTAAAAATCGGCGCAAAACTGGGACTAGGCGAGGAGGCGCTGGATACCTTCGGCAAGCTAAAAGCCAAGATCGAGCCGCGACTAGGCAGTGCGCCTAGCGCAAATCTCATCCTAGTTACCGCGACCAATCCGACCCCGTACGGCGAGGGCAAAACGACCGTGACCGTCGGACTATCAGACGGCTTAGCGCGTATCGGCAAACGCGTGTGCGCCGCGCTTAGAGAGCCGAGCCTGGGGCCGGTTTTCGGTATAAAGGGCGGAGCGACGGGCGGCGGTTACTCGCAGGTGACGCCGAGCGAGGATATCAACTTGCACTTTAACGGCGACTTTCACGCTATCACCTCGGCAAATAACCTCATCGCTGCGATGCTAGATAACCACATCCACCACGGCAACGCCCTAAATATCGATCCTGCGCGCGTCGTTTTCAAGCGCTGCATGGATATGAACGACCGCTCGCTAAGAGAGATCGAGATAGGTCTTGAAAAGAGCAATAAATTTACCCGCAAGGACGGTTTCGTAATCACGGCCGCTAGCGAAATAATGGCGATCCTGTGCCTCGCGACCGACCTAAAAAATCTAAAAGAGCGCGTCGAAAATATAGTCGTCGCCTACGATAAAGAGGGCGGCCTCGTGCGCGCAAAATCCCTAAACTGCGCGGATGCCGTCTGCGTACTACTAAAAGAGGCGATAAAACCAAACCTCGTGCAGACGCTCGAGGGCACGCCCGTGCTCATCCACGGCGGACCGTTTGCAAATATCGCGCACGGCTGCAACAGCGTGATCGCGACCAAAACGGCGCTAAATTTAGCGGGCTACGTCGTGACAGAGGCGGGTTTTGGCGCAGAGCTGGGAGCGCAAAAATTCCTCGATATCAAGTGCCGCACCGCCGGCCTCGCGCCAAAATGCGTCGTGCTAGTGAGCACCATCCGCTCGCTAAAATATAACGGCGGATGCGACAAAGACGGCATCTCGCAGCCAAATTTAGACGCGCTAAAGCTAGGCGGCGAAAACCTAAAAGCCCATATAGAAAATCTCAAAAACTTTAACCAAAACGTCATCGTCGCGCTAAATAAATTCGCCTCGGACACGGACGACGAGATCGCTCACGTGCGCGCTCTTTGCGAGGAGTCGGGGGCCGAGTTTAGCGTGTGCGAGGGCTTTTTAAAGGGAAGCGCGGGCACGAAGGATCTAGCCAAAAAAGTCGCGCAAATCTGCGAAAAACCGGCTCGCGAGATAAACTTCACGTATGAGTCCGACGACCCCGTCAAAACCAAGATCGAAAAGATCGCGACTAAAATTTACGGCGCCAAAGACGTCGTCTTTAGCCCGCGCGCCCAGGCTGATCTAGCCGAAATTTCGCGCCTAGGCTTTGACGGTTTGCCCGTTTGCGTCGCAAAGACGCAGTATAGCTTTAGCTCGGACGCTAAGCTGCTAGGAAGGCCCAAGGGCTTTAGCTTCGAGGTTAGCGCGCTTGAGATCCGCGGCGGAGCGGGCTTTATAGTGGCGGTTAGCGGATCGACTATGTTGATGCCTGGACTGCCTAAAGTGCCTGCCGCCGAGCATATGAGAGCGGAGTAAAACGAGCTCCAATCCGTCAAATTTGAGCGCAAAATTTGATCGGTTGGCGAAGTTTTTTTAAAAAACAAAGGCGAATTTGGCGGAGATAAAGTCAGGTTCGCCTTTTTAAATTTAACTATTTCGTCCTTTAAATTTGCCGTCAAATTTAAAACGCTAAATTTAGCAAACGCCCGCGCTAGCTCGTAAATTTTAGATTTTATCGCGGTGCTATTCGTGCGAGATTTTTATCTTACGTCCATACGTCGCCGAAACGCAAAATCAAATTTACTCACTCAAAGCCGCGTATTAACCTAACGCCAAATTTGCGCTATTTTACGGCGTTTTAAACATCTAAATTAACGCTCGAAATTTGCCGTAGTTTTTGGCAAAATCGGCATAATTTATTCTGGCGTTTTTAATCAAATTTGCGCAAGCCCAAAAATCTAGAGAGAGGCGGCGCTAAATTTTTACCTTTTCCCACGGCTCTATCCCGCCGTCAACCTCTTTAAAAATGCTCGCGATTTCTATATCTTTTACGCTTAAATTTCGCTCGTAAGCCTTGATATCGCGTGATTTTAGCTTCTCTTGCAAAAATGCAAATTCGTACTCGATTTGCCCGCGAGAGACGGCTATTTTGGCTAAATTTCGCTCGTCAAATTCGCCCACTTTTGCCGCGTCAAATTTATACCCGCGAGCGCAGGCCTCCTCATAAACCCCCGCCAGATACGCATTTATCGCCTCTAGCGCGTTTTCATGCGCGTAAAAGCGGTCAAGCTGCGGGTGATTTTTGTAGCCCTTAGTAAGCCCAGCCAGCACGTTTTTAGCTAGCAGCGCCTCCCGCCAAAGCGCCACAAGCCCCTTTACATCGAGATATTTAAAGCTTATCGCCCAAAGTCTCATTTTTGCCTTTCGTTAAATTTGACTTCAAATCACACAAAATAAAGACAGAATTTGACAGTTCATTATACTTTCGGCCAAAAGTATAAAATTCCTGCCACAATCAGATTTCCAGCAATGCCTTCAAGTATATTCCTAATAGTTTTAAATGATTGACTTATAACTTCCTTTGAAGGATTTGCCTTCTTTACCTCACCATTAACTATATCTAGTTCTTTTTCAAAATCTTTTGGACTATCTAGCAACACTAAAATATCTTTTTTATGAGCGCTAATTAATTCTAGGACTTTAACTATTTTATCAATATCCAAACTATTATTAATTGTTTGCGAAGAGTAATTGCTATTCTGCTGAATTTGGCTGCTTGAAACATTACCATAAAAATTATTTACCGTGTAGTTCTTTTCACTTGCAATTCTCTTTTCTTCATCTGTAAATTTCATATCCACTCCTATAATACCATCTTCCTCTAATTTTAATATCCACTCCATAATAATATTTTTTACGGTTTCAATAATGCCGATTATGCTAGCAGGGCTTAATCTTTGTATATATTTAGTTGGAAAGCCATCGCTTATAAGTTGATTAAACGAGTCTGGTAAATTTATGCTTACCATACCTTTCTTTCCCGATTGATTGATTATATTTTCCAATTCTGGAATCCCTTGCCCAATTTTATACATAGTTAATTTATCGTACACTTCAATATCATCAATTATTACAGGAACCCAACCCCGATATGGATTCCATGCTTCAATATTTCCAAAAATATTTCTATACTCTGGAATACTATCATCTTCTTTATATCCGTTCAACTCATTATTAATCCAAATTTCAAAATCATTAATCTTTAATTTTCTAGCAATAATATAAGCTTGCCTAAGAACATCCGTGGTGCTTTTGCTCAATACTTGCTTTTGTATGTCAATAACAATTGAACCCATAAAAAACCTATCCCTTTTTTGGCTTACTTTTTACTTTTTTCATATTTTCCAGCTCCTGGGCTAAAAATTTACCCGTATAGCTGCCCGTTTTTACGTGGTTTTTGGCGACCTCTTTTACGCTGCCTTCGGCGATGATTTTACCGCCTTTTGCACCGCCTTCAGGCCCCATATCGACGATGTAGTTGCAGTTTTTGATGACGTCCATGTTGTGCTCGATAACAAAGACCGAGTTGCCAAGATCGACCAAATGGTGCAGCACGCGCACGAGCCTATCAACGTCGGCGAAATGCAGCCCCGTAGTCGGCTCATCGAGGATATAGAGCGTATTTCCCGTGTCCAAGCGGCTAAGCTCCTTTGCGAGCTTTACGCGCTGCGCCTCGCCGCCGCTTAGCGTCACGGCGTTTTGTCCCAGCGTGATGTAGCCTAGGCCCACGTCTTGTAGCGTCGTTAGTTTGCTAGCGATTTTGGGCACGGATTTAAAAAACTCCACCGCCTCGTCGATGCTCATATTTAGCACATCGGCGATACTTTTGCCTTTGTAGAGGATTTCAAGCGTCTGCGCGTTGTAGCGGGTGCCGCCGCACGAGTCGCAAACGACGTTTACGTCGGGCAAAAAGTGCATCTCGATCGTGATCTCACCCTCGCCTTGGCACTTTTCGCAGCGTCCGCCCTTGACGTTGAAGCTAAACCTGCCGATCTTGTATCCGCGCAGTTTGGCTTCTTTAGTCTGCGCAAAAAGCCCTCTGATCTCGTCCATCACGCCCGTGTATGTGGCTGGATTACTGCGCGGAGTGCGGCCGATAGGGCTTTGATCGAGGTAGATCACTTTGTCTAGATTTTCTAGTCCGCTCAAATTTACCCCCGCGACCTTTTTTACCTTTTTGGCGCGGTTTAGCTGCTCCTGGGCTTCAGGCAGCAGGGTTTGCAGTACGAGCGAGCTTTTACCAGAGCCCGAAACTCCCGTGATACCGACTAAATTTCGTAGCGGAAAGCGCGCGCTTAAATTTGATATGTTATTGATATTTACGTTTGAGATTTCAAGCCAAGTGTCGATTTTTCGGTCTTTTCGGTAGTCGATTTCCTTTTCGCCGTTTATGTAAAGCGCGGTTTGCGTACTTGAGCCAAGCAGGCTTTTCACGTCGCCGGCAAAAACTATCTGCCCGCCGAATTTCCCCGCTCCGGGCCCGATATCCACGACGTAGTCGGCCTCCTCGATCGTCTTTTTATCATGCTCGACGACGATAACGGAGTTGCCTTTGGCTTGCAAATTTCGCAGGGTTTTGATGAGCTTTAGCGTATCGCGCTCATGCAGACCGATACTAGGCTCGTCTAGCACGTACATCACGCCGCTAAGGCCCGATCCGATCTGGCTAGCAATCCTGATACGTTGCGCTTCGCCGCCGCTAATCGTGCGCGCGTCGCGTCCGAGCGAGAGATACCCCAGCCCCACGTCGTAGAGGAAAAACAGCCTCTCGTTTATCTCCTTAAATATCGGCTTGGCAATCGTCCTGTCGTATTCGCTAAGGTAGCTAAAATTTGACTCGTCTGAAAAAAACGCGGTGCAGTTTTCGATACTCATATCTAAAATTTCGCCGATACCGCGCCCTGCAACCTTGACGGCTAGGCTTTGAGGCTTTAGCCTGTGTCCGCCGCAGTCGTCGCAGACCTTCTCGCTCATGTATTCGTCAAAGTCCTTGTAGTCTTTTAGCAGTCCGTGCGTGATTTTTAGCGCGCCTTCAAATTTACGCAGTAGCTTGTTTTTCTTCCAGAAAAACTCGACCTCTTTTACGTTGCCGTAGAGCACGAGGCGCTTCTCGTCCTCGCTAAGCTCGCAGTAGGGGCGCTTTACGTCGATACCGTTTTGCTCGCAAAAAGCCAGCAAAAATTTATAATAATAGCTCATGTTGTAGCCGTAAAGAAGCTTTATCGCGCCGCCTTCTATGCTTTTTTCTTCGTCGATTATTTTGCTAAGGTCGAGGCTGTAACGAATACCGAGTCCGTCGCACCTCTCGCAAGCGCCCTTTGGGGAGTTGAAGCTAAAACTAAGCGGTTCTAGCGGCGTAAATGAAATTTTACAATCAAAGCACGCCGAGTGCTCGCTGTAATGTATAAAGCTCTCTTTTAGCCCGAGCTCTTCGGCGTTTGCTATCTCGATCTCGACCTCGCCGTAGCTTTCATTTAGCGCTTTTTCTACGTCCTGGGCTAGTCGCTGCGCGTTATCCGCGTCTATAACGATGCGGTCTACGATGAGCTTTATCGTGTGTTTTTTGGTTTTAGCTAGCTCGATCTCCTCGTCTAATCTCACCTGCACGCCGTCTATCTGGGCGCGCACGTAGCCTTTGCCGCGTAAATTTTCGATCAAATCCGCCCACGTGCCCTTTTTCTCGCGCACGAGCGGAGCATAAATGACGACTTTAGCGCCCTGGGGGAGCTTTTGGATCTCGTTTATGATATCGCTAGCCGACATTTTAGAGATCGGTTTGCCGCACTTGTGGCAGTGCTGGATGCCGATGCGAGCGTATAGAAGGCGCAGGTAGTCGTAAATTTCCGTTATCGTGCCCACGGTCGAGCGCGGGTTTTTGGACGTGGTTTTTTGATCTATCGCGATAGCGGGCGTGAGCCCCTCGATCTTATCGACGTCTGGCTTGCCTACGCGGTCTAGAAACTGCCTGGCGTAGCTCGATAAGCTCTCCATATATCTGCGCTGCCCCTCGGCATAAAGCGTGTCAAAGGCTAGCGTGCTCTTGCCGCTACCGCTAAGTCCGGTGAAAACTACGAGCTTGTTTTTTGGAATTTCGAGATTTAAATTTTTTAGGTTGTGCTCGCGCGCGCCCGTGATTTTTATGGTGTCGTTCATTTTTTGCCTAAATTTACTTGGATTTAACGGCGTATATTGTATTATCATCGCTATAAAATTTATATAAATTTAAAGGACGCGCAAATGAACGATATCCAAAAATCCTACGACGAGCTTCCCTATATCTCGGGCGCTTTTGCGGAGACTTCTCCCGCACGCCTTGAGGCTTTGGCTTCTTTTTTGTCGCTAACGCCGCCGCCGTCAAAAACGGCTAAAGTGCTGGAAATCGGCTGCAGCTACGGCGGAAATTTATTTCCTTTTGCTATCGCAAACCCGCAGGCAAAGGCTCTTGGCATAGATCTAAGCCTGGTACAGATAAATAAAGCCAAAGAGCTAGCCGAGCAAATGCGCGTGGATAATATAAAATTTATGGCAAAAGATATCTGCGACCTTACGGATGCGGACGTGAGCGATTACGGTAAATTCGACTACATCGTCTGCCACGGCGTTTACAGCTGGGTACCGGATGCCGTAAAGGACGCGATCCTAAAAACGATCAAGCGATTTTTGAGTCCAAACGGTATCGCCTACGTGAGCTATAACGTCTATCCGGGCTGGAAGATCAAGGATACGATCAGAGATTTTTTAGTATTTGGCACCAAAGACGTAAAAGGAGAAGCCGCAAAAGTAGCCAAAGCGAGGGAGCTTTTAAAAGTACTTGGAGAGTACGCGAAATTTTGCCAAAAAGACGGCAACGTAAGCCAAATTTTCTTAAATTACGAAAGCCTAAAATTTCACATCGATCATATCCTGACTACAGGCGACTCGTATATAGCGCACGAGTATCTGGAAGTCTTTAACGACCCGATTTATTTTAAGGATTTTGCGGCAGAGCTTGATAAAAACGGCCTTGCCTATCTCGCCGAGGTAGGACTAGAGGACGTTTTTCAATCAAATTTAGGCATAGACGAATTTGATGCGTATATAGACGCAAATTTTGGCTTGCGCATCGAAAAAGAGCAAATGCTTGATTTTTTAACAAACAGGGTTTTTAGGCGCAGTATGATAACGCACAAAGACCTCGTTTCAGACGAATTTAGCGTAAATATCGGCGCAGACGAGCTTTGCAAGCTACATATCTCGGTAGGTTTTGAAAAAACAAAAGACGGCTACGTAAATATAAACGGCGCTGCGATGAAACCGCAGTACGACTGGCTTTATCAGGTATTTACCGACGTTTATCCGGCAAGCGTAAATTTCGCCGACGTCGCCGCGCTCTTAAAAGACGATGAAAACGCGGTAAAATCGGCTTATTTTGGCTTTATGGAAATTTTAGCCGCAAACTGCGCAAAGCTAACGACCTACGAGCGCCCAAAAATCGCTTATGAAGTAGGTAAAAGCCGCCTAAAAGAGCGAGCGCAAGGGTATTTTGAGTATTTTTCCGCCGCAAACGAACCCGTGATAAAAATCTCCGACGAACTAAACATACCGGCAAATTTTTCGCAGTTTGATGCCTTTATCGCGCTTAAATTTAACGGAGAAAATTCGCTCGAAAATATCGTAAAACAGACGGTAAAATTTGCACGCGAAAGAAATTTGGAGTTTGCCGGTAAAAACGGCGAAGCAATAAAAACCGCTAGCAAAAACGAATACAAAAAGGCAGCCGATGAGTACGTAAAAGATCTCGAGCTAAAACTAAGCGACGGCGGATTTTTAGAAAATTTCTGATTTTTTTGGGGGCGAATGCGATAAATTTGCCCCCCTACGCTTCCCATAAATTTGACCGCGTTGTTTTAAATTTACGGGAACTCTAAACTCGCCAAAAGTAGTTTCAGCTATTAAAGCGGTAAAATTTAGCAAAACCAAAATTTATCGCAAATACTAAATTTAAGCAAAAAGCTTATTTATCATTATGAGCAGCGTCGTGGAGATAAGCGCAAGCAGGCATCTTTTTTGGATAGCGCGGTCGATCTTTTGTGCCAAAGCCACCCCAAACCTCACGCTTATAAGCGAGCCGATACCGACCAAAACGCCGACCTCGTACTGCACGAGCCCTTGCAAAGTTAGACTGATAAAGCCCGAAATCGACGAAAATATCACGAAAAATAGCCCAGTGCTGATCGCCTTTTTGATGTCGTAATTAAGAAAATTTATCAAAACCGGCATGATGATAACCGAGCCTCCGATACCCACGCTGATCGCTACCGCGCCGACAAAAAGTCCGACGAAAAAAAGCGGCACGAGAGATGGATTATGCGCGCCTTTTGGCTCCGGATTTTTAAAAAATAGCTTAATAATGTTAAAAATTTGAATACAAATGAGAGTAAGAAGCAAAAATTTCGATGGAACGCTCGCTACGATAAAGCCGCTCGCGCTCGCCCCGCAAAAGCCGCCGCTGCCCAGAACCAAAGCGGGCTTTAGATCTAGGGTCTTATTTTTGAGATTTAAAAGCGAGCCGTAGACCGAACTAAACATCATCTGAAGGACGCTTACGCCGATTGCGTATTTGACGTCAAAGCCCAAAAATACGAGTATCGGTACGGCTGCCGCACCGCCGCCGATACCCAAAAATCCGGACAAAAAGCCGACAAATAGCCCCAAACAAACGTAACCGATCGACGCAACCGATAAAATTTCCATAATCTCGCCTTAAAGTAAAATCCGATTTTAGCCGTTTTTGGGTAAAATTAATTTTAAAATTTAAAAAAGGAAAATTATTGAAAAGATTGTTTTTGATGATTTTTGCGGGGTTAAATTTAGCCTTTGCAGGCGTCACGGAAGGCCAAAGCGAGCTAGAGCTAGAAGCCGCGGTTAAGAGATTTCAAAGGCTGCTTGATATGAAAGACGTTAGCGAATTTGCCGTAGTGCCTCATCACGTTTTCGCCGCGCAAACGGGAGTAAATTTGACCCCGTCGGTCACTGTAATATTCGGCTCGCCGGGCGTGCTTGCGCCTTTAATAGAATGCGAACCGCGCCTAGCGCTAGAGCTTCCGTTTAAGTTTTTATTTCAAAAAAGGGATGGCAAAACGGTCGTGAGCTTTGAGGATATAAAAAGCGTCGCGGCCAGATACGGCGCCTCGGACTGCCCCGCCCTAGATGCGGCGCAAAGGCTGGAGCGCGAGCTTTTTGGCGCCGCCGTCAAATGAAAATTAAGCTTAATTTTTATATAATCTACGCTCATTAAAGGATATTTTATGCTACTTTTGAGCCCAATTTTTTATTACGAAAAGATTCGCGAGAGATTTGCCAACTCCTACCTCGCCGAGGACACGACGCAGACCATAGTCGGCATCGACTGCGAGTATATCAGCAGCGAGCAAACCGATTTTGCGGGGCTTAAGAGCTATTTTAAAGCTCAAAAATTTGACGCCCCTTTTGCGGGACTGTTTGGGGTGCTAGGCTACGGCGGGATAAAATATTTTGAAAAAATCCCCGAATTTAACGCCTCGCAGTATCATTTCCCCGACTTTTTCTACGCTAACGCCCGCGCCTACCTGCACTTTGATAAAAATAGCAAAATTTACAGCTTTTACGGCGACCATGAGTGGTATTACGATTTTTTAGTTAAATTTAGCGCAGAGGACGAAGCGGCCGCCAAGGAACAGCGCGCAAAAAGGCAGAGCGAATATAAAATTTTAACCGATTTAGAAGGCGAAAAAGAGCATTTTCTAAACATCGCAAAACGCGCCAAAGAGTATCTAAAAAGCGGCGACGTCTTTCAAGTCGTGCTAAGCGAGCAGCTAAAACTAGCCTCGGATATGGATAGTCTTGACTTCTACCGAGCCTTAAGCGAGGCAAATCCGAGCCCTTATATGTTTCACTTCCCGACCCCTTACGGCGACGTCGCGGGCTCTAGCCCCGAGCTAGTCTGCGAGATCAAAGAGGGCAAAATCTACGTCGCGCCCATAGCCGGCACGCGCGGACGCGGCAGGGACGCGATAGAGGACGCCGCGCTCGAGAGCGAACTGCTAAGCGACGAAAAAGAGCTAGCCGAGCATAAAATGCTCATCGACCTTGCTCGCAACGATATCGGCCGCGTCAGCAAACCAAAAAGCGTCGCGGTCAAAAACGTCATGCGCATCGTGCGCTACGAGAACGTGATGCATATCGTAAGCGACGTCTACGGCGCGAAGGCAGACGATCTAGACGCCTTTGACGCAGTCGGTAGTATCTTCCCCGCAGGCACGCTCAGCGGTACGCCAAAAATCCGCGCCATGGAGATCATCGCCGAGCTTGAGCCCTATAGGCGCAACGCATACGGCGGCGGCATCGGATTTTTCCACTTTAACGGCGACGCGCAAATGGCGATTTTGATTAGAAGCGCGATATTTGCGCGTAAATTTAGTGGCAAATTTGACGCTAGCTGGCATGACCCGCATCTTGACGGCGCAAACGAGTCAAATTTAAAAAGCGGGGAGCGTGGAGGAAATTTCGCCGAAATTTTCGTGCAGGCCGGAGCGGGCATCGTGATAGATAGCGTGCCGGAATACGAATATAAAGAAATTTGTAAAAAACGCGCCTCGGTGCTAAACGTATTTGCAAAAAACGCAAAAGAGATTTAATTTTACTTTTAAGCAGATTGCTACTTAAATTTATTGTTTAAGTTTCTTTGTTAAGGGGTAAGGGGCTTGAATTACGAAGTCGCTCCCTTCCCCCTTAACGATCCCCCAACCCCTACGACGTGAGAGGTTGCTGCACTACGTGCAGGTTTAAATTTGGCGCTATTGCGCCGCACGTTTTTAAATTTACATTTTTGCGGTACGGGTCTCGGCGACTCAAATTTGTAAATTTGGCTTCAAATTTGAGCGTAAAAAGATAAGGCGAAGTATTTTTGTTCTAGACGAGGCGCTTTTAAATTTGGCGACGGGAGTTACCTCGTCGGTAATGACCGAGCCGAATTTAAAAGTAACGAAGTATAGGGCAAAAAGACGAGCCGCTAAAAAGGAGAAAATTTTGATTTTA
>CAURYE010000017.1:0-35476 GCA_963529235.1 uncultured Campylobacter sp. | reverse complement strand
CGTCTCCTTTGGCGCAGGCTAGGCTAAATAGCCCCTCCGCCGCGCCGTAGTCTTGTTTTAAGTTAGCCGCTACCATACCCGCTTGCACGCACTCTTTGGTAGTGTTTAGGTCGGGATTTTTGCATTTTTTGACCTTTTCTAGCGTATCTGCGGCCAGCAATGGCGAAAGGCCGGGCTCGCTAGCGAATAAATTTAACGCCGCAAGTAGCGCAAATAATAAGATTTTCATTTACCGCCTTTTATCAGCTTTACCGCGTCGCAACCATCTCTACCGCCTAGGGCGCATGATTTTTCGTAGTATTTTAGAGCCTTATTTTCATCCGCTTTTACGTCCGCTTCGCCTACGTTGTAGATGCCGCCCAGATCTTCGCAACCTGCCGCATAGCCAAGGTCGCAAGCCTTTTCGTAGTATTTCATCGCTCCCTTTACGTCTTGCTTAAAGCCACCATGCCCGTCGATTTTAAAAAAGCCGAGATTGTAGCACGCGGTAGCGGTTTTTAGCTCATCGCAGGTTTTTTCGAGTAGCTTTTCGCTCGCGGCCGCATCGCCCTCGTCGATATAGGACAGCCCTAATCCCGCGCAGCCTTCGCCGTCTCCTTTATCGCACGCCTCTTTAAAGGCTGCAGCCGATAGCTTGCGCGCCTCCTCGTCGCCCGAAGCGATGTATTCTTCATAATACGCGTCGCCCAAAACCGCGCATTTTGCCGCATCGCCGCTTTGGCACTGAGCTTTTAGGCTAGCTAAATTTTCGCTTTGCAAATCAGTCGCAAACGCCGCGCTAAAAAGCATAACGGCGGCAAATAAAAACTTTTTCATCCGTATCCTTATTTAAAATTTAACGCGTAATTATAGCGAAAAACGTTAGAAATTTAAGGCGTAGCATTTTGGGCGCTACGGATAAATTTGCGGCGGATGCGAGCGAGCTTTACGGCAAAGAAAATGTTATTAAACATAAATTTCCTGCTAAAAGCGCCTTTGGCTAAAAGCAAATTTCGGCCGTAGTTTAAATTTGCTTTTTAGTCCCGGCTTACGGCCTTTAGGGCGCTTTAGGCAAGAGGCTACGCTAATTGTATCACGTCGCAGGCTTTTGCGTCTAATATTGCCCAAATTGCATAAATCAAATTTTATATTACGAGAGATCGTTTGCTGCGCTAAGACTTGGGCCTTGAAATCAGAGCTTTAAAAATATAGCTATAATCTTAAAAAATATCAGATGATAATTTTTATTAGATAATATATTTTTCTTTAAGGTTTTTATGCTATAATTTCACTCATAAATCACATCAAAGGAGACAAAATGTCAAAAGTTGTTACTCAATTAAATCAGATTCAGGCCGACGCTCATGCGCTATTCGTTAAATTTCACGACTATCACTGGTATGTAAAAGGCATTCAGTTCTTTAGCGTTCACGAATACACCGAAAAAGCTTATGAAGATATGGCGGAGATATTCGACGACGTCGCTGAGCGCGCTATACAGCTAGGCGGTAGAGCTATCACCAAAACAGAAGAGCTAAACAAGCTAGCTCATCCAAAAACAGATAACAAGGATAGCTACACTCCAACCGAGGTTTTAAAAGGCGTTTTGGCTGAGTACGAGCACTTGCTAGGCGAATTTAAAAAGCTAGAAGAAGTCGCTGAGGAAGCAAAAGACAGCACGACCGTAACTATGGCGCAGGATCAAATCGCCAAATACGAAAAAGCTATCTGGATGCTAAAAGCTACTTTGGCATAATTTTCGGGGCGAGAGCCCCCGCTCTACTCGCAGTTTTACCCCCTCTTTACGCCTTTTTATCTCGCAAATGTATTCACGCATTGATCTAGTTTAAATTTGGCAAACCGTATCTTTTTAAGCGGGTTAAATTTAGACTTGGAACGAGGCGCCAAATTTGCTCATAGAAAACGTGTCGTTATCGCATTAAGAAATATGGAGTTTGCTCAAGTAGTTTATTGATTTGATTTAGTTTTATGACGTAGCAATTTTTATCCGCCCTTAAATTTACGCCGACTTGCCTCATTCACACCTTCAACGGATTTCACCGGCGAGCAGTAGTAAAGCAGGAGGCGCAAGGCTCAAATTTTATTTACATAACAGCTCTCGTGCCGTTGATACCTTTTGCTGCAGCCATAAAGACAAAGAAGCTAAATTTGGATATTTTACCGCTACGACAGTAAATTTAGCTAAGATTTTTATGGTTTGCGCCGATAACTTATTTTTAAGTGCAACTTTGAAAAATGAGTAAATTTAGGCAATACTTCAAGCATAAATCTGTAAATCAAATTTAACGAAATTTTGCCACGTTGGTAGGCTGTCAAGCATTAAAACGCAAAAAACGATATCTAAGGTGTTTTTACGAGATAACCCAGGCTAAGATTAACCTGAATCAAAATTGGCCGTAACGCGATAAATTTAAACGCTCGCGTTTCTAGCGGATTTATGTAAGCGAAAAATAGGCATCTAAACCAGGCCTTATGTTAATAATTTTAATAGGCTTTAATGCGTCGTCCATTAACGATACTGCTACCGTTTTAGATTTAAATAGCAACGGGGGTTTTCAAATACCAAAAATGATGTAACGGCTTGTAGGGTAAAATTCCCATAAAATAGACAGGGCATCTAATACGAACAGCCGTAAAATAACGCAGATCGTTACATCAATAGACAAATAAGCCGGCTTTGATTTGGCTTAGATGATGCCTTATTGCATGATTGGCGACATTTTCTTTAAAAATAACTGCTACTTAGAGCCTTGCCAATAAATACGCATATTTGATTCGCCATACCAGCTATGTTGCAAAATGTATGTTCAGACATTCTTTACGTAAAAATTTTACATGTAGCTGATTTTAAATTTAGCCAAATAAGACATTTTAGAAATTTTATTTTTTATAAAGGTGCTTTAAATTTTGTCTTTCAGGTTTTTGAGGTGTAACTACGAATATTTAATAAAATTTAGTCACATCTATCATAATTAGCCAAAATTTGGAACAAAATACTTTTATGAAAAAATAATAGAGGGCTTCACAACTTATTCTAAACCTACTTCTTTAAATTTACTTCCTCTTCTTACAAGGGTAAAGGCCCTTTATTTACATAACGATATATTTTAAAGTCCAGATGTTGCTTTACCAACATCAAAATAAATTCACAGCACTAGCCGTCAATATACACTTTAAAAAGGTTGATTTGGACTATCTTAAGCCCTTTAATCCAATCGGTAGTTTGATCTGACACACTTGTTTTTAAGTTAACAATGATTTTGCCGACTTTATATAACTATAAATACAGATAAAATAGAGTAAAACTGGTAATAATGAAGATAAATAGAAAAAATTGAGGAATTTATATAACCATCGGAAAGGAAAGTTAAAATAGTAAAAATAAACCTCGGGACTAAGCCCGAGGTTTTAAATTAGAATGAGTATTTAGCTTGGAATCTTAAGAATTTAGTCTTATCTTTCGAGCTATCTTGGTGTTTATTGATTTCATAAGCGTAGAAGCTTGAGAACTGAAGCTTAGCGCTGTAATCATAAGATAGTCTAGCTACATACTCTTGATACTTCTCTTTTACGTTTGCAGCATCTCTAACTTTACCATTAGAGTACTCGCCGCCTAGTCTAAATTTATCAGCAAAAGTATATCCGCCTTTTAAGAACCAGAAGTTACCTCTACCTTGAAGAGCAGTGTAATCAAGGGCTGATTTTATCTCGCCAACCTCTATAAATGAACCTTGATCCTCTAGACTTACAAAACCGTTAGCTTTATCATGAACTTTATATCCGATATAACCGGCAGCTACGTCAGCACCAAATAGTTTAGTACCAAGCTCTGTAGCATAAAAATCGGTGTCTTTAAAATTTGCGCCTACATCATTGTCTATGTCCGCGTGAGCATATTGAGCCCTTGCTCCGACATTAACGCTATCGGTAATATCAAAGCTAAAGTTTACGTCACCTATGATAAGATTAACCGAATCAACTAAAGATGCATACCATAGTTGGAAACTTACTGGATCATAAGAACCGATAGCAGCTACTGCATATAGGTTATTATTGAAAATACCAGGAGCATTAGTATAAATAGCACCATCGCTCTCATTGTTATTCTCTAGAGCGTCAAATGCAAATGCGGTTAGAGTCAAGCCGGTAATATCTTGATTTTCTACTCTTACGCCAGTACCTACAGCATCATCGGTAAAGAATGAACCTATAGTTTGTTTACCTGCAGTTATAGTAGTAGCGCCTACTTTATATCCTAAGTAAAATTCTTTAACATTAAATGGGCTTGAAGTATCAGTGTTGTCAGTTCTGTTGTCAGCACCAAAAGCAGAACTATCAGATGAATTATATCTAAGCGTTAAAACACCGAAGAAATTATCATCAAGCGCAGCTTTAAAAGAAAATTCTGACTTAAACTGATGATGTGCAGTCGTATTATTTTTTACGCCGTTAGCGTTTTTGACTGCTACATTGTTATATCTATATCTAGCATATCCTGAAAGGTCTACGTTTTTAATAGCTTCCTCAAGAGGCGTAGCACTCGCTACGGTTGAAAAAGCACCTAGTGCAACCAAAGTTGCCAATGAAATTTTAGCAATCTTCATTTATATTCTCCTCAAATAAAATTAAATATTTTAGAATATTAGCATAAAATAACCTTTAACAAGCTTAAAAATCTAGATATTCTCATTAAAAATTACCAAACATTTACCGAAATATAATATAGAAACTGACATAAAGTAAGAAAAATCTGGAGATAGCCGAGTCTAAAAAACTCGGCAAATTTTAATTATTTTAGATAGCTTCCTTGGGTTGGAGTAGTTGAAACATCGGAATTTTCAGTAGAAGAGTCGCTAGATAATAGTGCGTCCTTACCCTTTAAAAAAGCTATTATAGCACCTAAATCATTATAGGTCGTTTTTGCTGCTACGGTTTTCATTAGATTTCTCATATTTCCGCCGTATTCCGAGTCGTTTAGATAGCCTGAAAAAGCAGCTTCGATAGCCTCAGCGCTTATATTAGTTAGCTTTTCCGATGAGCCGTAAGCTCTTTTACTACCGTCTTCACCATGACAAGAGGCACAGTTTTTGGCGTATAGTTCTCGACCTTTTTCTACGCTATATCTTCTTTTGCTATCTACGCCGATATTTAAAAATTTGCCTCCGCTATCCGTTTCGGGAGCTTTTTCATAAACATTTATACTTATGTTTTCGTCTTTAGAATATTTTTCTACCAAACTTTTTAACTCTTTTGCAAATTCGCCCTTTGCCTCAAATATATAACTAGGCTCGTCGGCTGCAAAAGAAAAAACGCAAAGACATGCCAAAAGCGAAAATTTAGTAAATTTCATAAAAAACCTTTGTGGATAAATTTAAAAATCCCAAGCAGGGGAAATTTGCTTGGGATTATAGCATAAAAGAGATCGGTTTTTATTAGAAGCTATATTTTGCTTCAAATCTTATACGATCTTGTTTGTGTCTAAAGTCTCCGTTTTTCTCTTTAGCTGCTGCATAGAATGTAGAGAAGTTAAGTTTTTTGCTGTAGGCGTAGTTACCGCCGACGTTCCACTCATCTCTATCAACTCTTTTTGCATATTGCCAGCTATATCCTTTACCGTCTATATAGTTAGCAAAAACGCCGAATTTGTCAAATTTATACGAAGCTCCGATAAACCAATAATCATTCTTGTCTTTGATATTGTTGTAGTATTGAGCGCTACTTGTCATCACAGAGTTTATAATCTTAGCAGGGTTGATTAGCTTGCCGTTATCTTCGATAGTTACAAACGATTTTTTATTATCGTCGGCTTTAAAGTAGATATAACCTGCATTTAAACCGACTCCAAAAAATCCTACGTCGCCCTTAGTAGCAAAGAAATTTGCATCGCCAAAGTCGTTATCGTCAGATTCATTGTGAACATATTGACCTTGAACGCCTACTTTTACGGCATCAAAATCTAATTTCAAGGCAGCATCAGCCGCAAAAAGATTTGCAGTATCTTCAAGATATGCCCACCAAGCTTTGAAATTTACAATATCATAACTTCCCATAGCTCCTAAGCCATAAAGGTTAAGGCTATTAGTTTTACCGCCCGCGTTCAGGCTTGGCAACAACTTACCGTCGTAATCGCGGATACCGCTAGTCTCAAGAGCGTCAAATGCAATGCCTACTAGAGTAAGACCCGATATATCAGTATTAACTACTCTTAAGCCCGTACCAGCTAGGTCATCGTCAAAATATGTTCCAACAAACTGTTTACCAGCCGTAATAGTAGTGTTGCCTACGGTATAGCCGAGGTAAAATTCTCTAACAGCTAGAGCGCTTTGAGTGTCGGTGGTGTCGGTGTTAAATCCGGAACCGTCCTTTGAATCGTATCTTAGGCCGAGTACGCCGAAGAAATTATCGTCAAGAGCGGCTTTAAAAGTACCTACAAATCTAAATCTATGATTAGCGTTAGTTGTTTTAGCATCGTTAAGCTTTACTTTATCGCTAGTATATCTATATCTTGCAAATCCTGAAAAATCTACGTTTTTAATAGCTTCCTCAAGCGGAGTAGCATTTAAAGTAGAGAAAGCGCCTAGCGCAACCAAAGCAGCTAAAGAAATTTTAGCGAGTTTCATAAGATCTCCTTCATAAAAGTTGATTAGCGTAATTTTAGCACAAAACCTAGCATTACAAGCTTAATAATAAATTTTTGTATACCTAGAGTAAATTTAGGCAAAAATACGGCATTTAGTACTACGTTATTGATAGTAGATATTATCAATATAAATAAATTAGGGATAAAACTTAAAAATGATAAATAAAAAAAGGATTTTTAAAAATAAAAAAGGGGATACACATCCCCTTTCTAAAAGGAGTTCTAACTTTGATTGCTTGTCAGAATTATAAAATATTTCGGTAAATCAATGGCTAATCAAAGCTGATATTTTCGCTTTTAGGCACGTCGATTACGATTTTTTTCGTCGGTTCTTGCTTTAGCGTGTTTTTTGCGGCTACTTTTTGCTTAGATTTACGTACCGCGCTTTTACGACTATCGCCGCTTTTTATAAGTATCATATCGGCGATATAGTTATTTGATACTCTGACGTAAACCGTATCGCCGGCTGAGAAATACAACCTACCGCCGCAATATTTACCGCCCGGAAGTTTACCGTTTGAAGCGTCGATAGAGCTGATATCGTAGCAATATTTACCGTCTTGATAGGCTACGTCTAGTATTACTCCGCGCAAAGAACCGTTTAGAGCCGGCTTTTGAACGGGCGGTTTTTGATTTATTTTTTTTGGAGCGGGCGCATTACCGGACGACCACGAGCAGCCGCTTATCGCGAGCGAAATTGCCGTTAGGGTTATGAATTTAAGCTTGAACACTAAGGACTTTCCCGCCGAGTTCGGCTATTCTTTTATCTATACTTTGCGTGGCCTTTTCTATAGTTTTTTGCGAAATTTCAGGTAGCTTGCCGCCCCAAATTTTTTCTGCCTCTTTAAAGCCTCTTTGCATGCCTTCTTTTCCCGCTTGCAATTTTTCCAGATCGTCTCCGGCGGCATTAATAATAAAATTTGAAATCCTATCCGAAGTATTTGAAATGCCGAAAAATCCGTTCTCGCTAACCAAATCGCTAGCTTCGCTCCGGCTTAGTTGCCATATAGGTTTGCCCTCGTAGCCTATCGTCTTAAAATCAACGGCCGATAAGATATCTTCGAGAGAATTTGTGCTTTTGCTTTGAACGCCGGATACATCGCTAAAATTTGCCGAGCCGCTAAACGTCCAAACTTGAGATAAAAGATTCGAGTTCGAATTTGAGTCCGCGATATCTTGAAAATGAGCCAAATAGCTATTTGTTAGCTGCTTTACGTCGATATTTGCGTAAGCTTCCCGTATCCTTTTTTGATCCGAATTTACCGCATCCTTGCTATCTTGAGCTTGCGGCGTATATGGATTTTGGCGTAGAGCGTTTATACTAGTTTGCATACGTTATCCTTTAAATTTTATTATGCATTATATATCGTCAAAATTAGAATAAAGTTAAGGGGCAAATTTATTTTACCCTATCGCCGACGTGACCGTTATAGACGATGTCCTTCGCGTCGATGTTTTCATCAAGCAGTATATCGCTTATCTTGCCGCTTTTTTTGACGCTTTCTATATCGGCGGCGAGGTCTTCTTGATAGCTGTAAATCATCGCCGCGCTGCTAACACCCTCAAGTCTTTCAAGCGTTTTAAAGCGGTTTATCTCCTCGTCTAAATTTTCAACGCTCATCACGACCACGATCTTGCCTTCCTGCGCGGCGACGACCTCGCAGCCCTTTACTTGCTCTATTTGCGAGATTATTTCTTGCTCGCTTGCGCCCTCTTTTTTATAGACGACTAGGCTTGATATATTCATTTTACGCTCCAAAATTTAACTTCTTTTTCGTATGCGACGCTAATTAATCTGCCTTCGTTTGAGAAATAAAGTCCGTTTAAAATTTGCTGCCCCGTCTTTACGGTAGCGAGTTTTTTCTTGCTCGCTACGTCGTAAACGGACACGTCGCTTTGCTCGCCGTTCATAAACGCTAGACTTGTGCCGTTAGGGCTAAGCGCGGTCGCATAAACGATAAAATCCGCCTTAAAATAACTCGTCTCGCCGTTATAAACGCCGGCTTGCTTGTCGATGCTTCCGACCGAAACGACGCCGTTTTTATAGTCGATGTCGTACATATTGTCTTTAAAGAAATTTAGTGTCTGCTCCGTCTGGCGCGTTTTTAGATTATAGATATAAATCACGCCGCTTTCGGCTCCGATGGCGATTTTATCGCGGGTTTCGTTTATCTCAAAATCCACGTAGAGAGCGATTGAAAATTTATGTTTAAAGACGGCTTTTTTGCTATCTAGATCGATGAGATAAATTTCGTTGCCAAAATCCGATACGACGGCGGTTTTCGCATCGATAAAAAAGGCTTTTTTGGCGGATTTATTTTCTAAACGCATATTGCTAGCCTCACTCCAGCCGGCGCCTTCTTTTTTAAAAACGTATAAATACCTCTCGTTATAATCCATCTCGGCTAAAACCAAAAGCGCGTCGCCTAGGCGGTCAATGCTAAAAATTTTAGCCGGTTCCGCGTCGCTAAAATGCGTTTTTACCGTGCGAAATTTAATCGGTTCTAAAAATTTGCCCGCTTTTATATCGTAAATATCAAGCTCGCCGCCGTCCGTGCCTAGATATAAAATTTCATCTATCAAATTCGAGCTTATAACGTTTGCGCCCGCTTTTATCGATTTATCTGGCTGTGAAATTTCAAGCAGCGTAGCCGATAAATTCGTAAAATTTAGACAAAAAAAAGCCGTAAAAAATAAAATAACTTTTTTCATAATGCCTCCATTTTGATAGAATTCACGAAGCAAACCTCCATACACTGCGCGCAGCCGACGCATTTTTGATTTATACTCGGACGAAAAACTCCGAAAAAATCAATCGCCCTAAATTTGCAAATATCTTGGCAGCTGCAACAAATCGTGCCGTTCCAAGCAAGGCAGGCATTTACGTCGATGGAAAATTTGGCTTGGATTTTAGAAGAAAATTTTAAATTTAAAACCTCTCGTCCCGCATCCTCGCAAGCTAGCGCGCATTTTTCGCAAAAATCGCAGCCAAAGGATTTAAATTTAAAATTTACTCTCTCGTTTTCAAAGCTCAAAAGCTCTTTTTCGCAGGCGCTAACGCAAGGCGCGTCGCAGCCAGCGCAGTCAAATTCGCCGCAAAAATAAGGCGGCGCGATGAAATTTTGAGCGGATTTACCGCCCAAAATTTTAGAAAAAATTTTACGCCTCGAAGCGTCCGCCGTCATTATCTGACGCCCTCGTTTAGCACGTCAAGGAGGTTTGAGCGACTTGTCGAGTTTGCGTCGCGATACTCAGGCTTAAAGTTATTTTTAAATTTAGCCTCCACGTTAGCCTGCGGTACGTGGCACGTAGTGCAGTTAAAGCGGTCGTCGCTAAGCTTGCCCTCAAGGTCTTTTTTATTCCTTATGCTATAAAGGTGCGATTTAGGGATTGGGGTCGCGCCGACGTCTTTTGCGACTTCGGGCATATGGCAGCTAACGCACATATTATTATCCGCCGTGATAGGAATGAGTCCTTCTAAATCATGAGGGATTAGCGGCGGAGCGTTTTCAAAAGAGCGGTCGTATCTTTTTGATTCGCCCGCGGCCGGTTTGGTCCAGTTGATATCGGCTAGTTTTATATCGTCTTCGTCGATAACGTCGCTAGCGGCGCGCAAGATATTTAGGTCTTTGGCGTCTTTACCGTCTTTTAGCTTTACTTTTTCTTTTTTATCGGAGTTAGTTTTTATCTGCTCCGTTTTTTGAGTTTGCGCGGAGCTAGATGATTTTTGCTCTTCTTTAGCTTCGGCACAGCCCGAAAATATGAGGACGGCGCATGCCAATCCCGCCAAAATTTTCGCCTTCATTTATTTTTCTCCTTTAAATTTCTAATGTTAAATTTTAAAGCATCGTCGCCGCAAACGTCGATACAGCGTCCGCAGCTAATGCACTCGCTAGATTTTATAAATCCGCTTTGCTTGCCGATAATGCCCAGCACTTGATTTTCGGGGCAAATAAGCTTACATTTCATGCAGTTGGTGCAATTGCCGGCATTATGTTCTATGCGTAAAAGCGAAAATTTGCCGACGACCGCGTAAAAAGCACCCAGAGGGCAGAGCTTTGAACAAACGAGTCTATCGCCCAAAAATGCGTCTATCGCAAATAATCCAAACGCAACGAATAGCCAAAGCGTACCGCCGTAGATGATGCCGCGCTGCACGATGCCTATATAACTAACGCCCTCAAATGCCGGCGCGCCCGTAACTAACGATAAAAAAAGCGTAAACGCGAGGATATAATATCTAGCGTCTCTCGTAAAATTTACGAATTTTTTATCTTTATCGTAGCCTAGCTTTACCCTAAACCAGCGAGCCGTTTCGGTGATGATATTTACGGGGCAAATCCAGCTACAAAAGGCTCTAGGGGCGATAAAAGCATAAAAAGATAATATTATCCCCGCTCCTAAAACGGCGGTAGAGCCGATAGAAAAACCCGCTAAAAATAGCTGCAAAACCGCAAACGGATCGCTAAGCGGAACGACTCCGAATAGCAAAGACGAGCTAAGATTGCCTTGTAAAATTTTAACTCCGTAATAGTTACTCGCAAAAAATAGAGCCAAAATCAAAATTTGACTTATTCTTCTTAAAATTAAATATTTCATAGCAAATCTCCGCCGTTTAGATAGTCGTTTAGCTTTTTATCATCGCCTTTAAAATCTTTCGGCGTTACGTCTTTTAGCTTTTTATCTTGCCCTTCGATCCAGCCTTCGACGTACTGCTCATTGCTAGATCCCAGCCCTATTTCGCGAGGAAGCACGAAAATAGAAGCCTTAGGCGTCACGCAAACTTGCTCGCACATACCGCATCCGGTGCAGTAGTCGGCGTCCACGACGGGTTTAAAAAACGCATGCTTTTGCGTTCGCTCGTTGCGAACGTATTCAAGCTTTAACGCCTTGTCTATCAAAGGACAAGCGCGGTAGCAAGCATCGCAGCGAAGTCCTTCGTAAGCGATGCAAAAATTAGGATCTAGTACCGCTATACCCATTTTAGACTTATTTATATTTAGCTTGCCGTTATCTTCGCTCACTAGCTTTACGTCTAGCGCGCCCGTCGGACAAGCAACCGTGCACGGGATATCCGGGCACATATAGCACGGAATTTTACGCGGAGTAAAAAACGGAGTGCCGTAAGGCAACCCGTCGTCTAAATCCGCAAGCCTAAGCGTATCCCAAGGACAGGCTTCTACGCACAGCCCGCAACGTATGCACTCGCTAAGAAATTTTTTCTCTTTTAGCGCGCCGGGCGGTCTGATGAGTAGAGTTTGGGCTTTAGCCGTCGTTTGCGTACTCCAGATGAAACCGCCCGCGAGAACCAAACTAATCGCTTTTAACCCAAATTTTAAAGCCTCTCTTCTATTTTGCATAATTACGCCTTGTAAATTTTAACCGCACATTTTTTATAGTCGGTCTCTTTTGAGATCGGGCAAGTCGCATCTAGGCAGACTTTGTTGATAAACACGTTTTCATCAAAAAACGGCACGTAAACTAGACCCATCGGCGGTTTATTTCGTCCGCGCAGATCGATTCTTGCTTTTACCTTACCGCGGCGAGATTCGACCCAAACGACGTCGTTATGCTGTAAATTTAGCTTTTGCGCATCGCCCTCGTGCATGTAGCAAAGAGCCTCTGGAACCGCACGGTAAAGCTCAGGAACACGCATAGTCATAGTGCCGGTGTGCCAGTGCTCCAAGACGCGACCCGTGCATAGCCATAGCGGATAGGTATCGTCGGGCATCTCGCAAGGATCCATATAAGGACGGAAGAAAATTTTGGCCTTATTAGCGATAGAAAATTTCTCGTCTCCGCTAGTTACTTTGGTCAAATCGCCTTTTTGCAACTTGGCTTTTTTATTTCCGTAGAATGCAAACTGCTTGCCGTCTTCGGCAAATTTCTTCGCGTACGGATCGTATTTGGCGTTAAATCTCCACTGAGTTTCTTTGCCGTCTACTACAGGCCATCTTAGACCGCGCACTTTGTGATAAGTATCAAAGTCCGCTAGATCGTGTCCGTGACCCGAGCCAAATTTGCGGTAGTCTTCCCAAAGATATTTTTGAACGAAAAATCCGTAGCCCTCAAATACCTTGCCGTCTGAGCCGACTACTTTTCTGCTGTCGCCGAAAACTTCGGAGTTATCGAAATCTTCCATTATAGCGTCTTTTGCAGGATAGCTCTTAGCCTCTTCGTTTGCAAAAAGCACGTCAAATAGCGTATCTTCTTCGCTATAACCCATGGCTTTTGCCTCGTCTAGCACGCTTGGAAGCGTTAGCTTATCGTCCACTTTTTGTTTGCCCCAAACCTCTTTTAGCTTAAAGCGCTTAGCAAATTCCAGCATTTGCCACGTGTCGCTCATTGCTTCGCCTACAGGAAGCACTTGCTGACGCCAGTGCTGCGTTCGGCGCTCGGCATTACCGTACGCGCCCCATTTTTCGTAAATCATCGCAGTAGGCAAGATTAGATCGGCAACCTTAGCCGAGATGCCCGGATACGGGTCGGAAACAACGATAAAGTTATCCATCTCGCGAGCGGCTTTTATCCAGTGGTTTGCGTTTGCGGTGTTTTGCCACGGGTTATTTACCTGCACCCACGCCCATTTCATCTTTCCGTCTTCCATATCGCGCATCATTTTTACGTAGTGGGAGGCGACTTTCGGATTTAGCGTGTTTTTAGGAAGTTTCCAAATTTTCTCGCTTATTTCGCGGTGTTCGGCGTTATCTACGACCATATCCGCAGGCAAACGGTGGACGAAAGTACCGACCTCGCGAGCCGTTCCGCAGGCGCTTGGTTGTCCAGTTAGCGAGAAAGCGCCCTCGCCCGGTTTTGCTTGTTTACCAAGTAGCATATGCACCATATAGGCTTGCTCGTTTACCCAAGTGCCGCGTTGATGCTGGTTAAAGCCCATCGTCCAAAAGCTAACTACTTTTCTGCCTTTTTCGATGTACCAGTCGGCTAGTTGCTTTAGTTTTTTCTTAAATTCTTCCAAATCCTCGTTTGGATCGCCTTTTATTAGCGGAGCGGAGAAATCAAGTGTATAAGGTTTAAGAGCTTCTTTAAATTCTTCAAACGTGATTTGCCAGTGTTTGCCCGCGGTAGCCGTATTTTTATTTTCCATCACGTCGCCCTCTTTATAGCCTAGATAGCCCAGGGTCACGCCTTCGTTTTTACTTAGTTTCTTATGAAGCTCCGTCTCTACGACGTCTTTTTCGTTTGAGTAGTTAGGATGATTTGGATTATTTCTAAGCCCGTAACCGATATCGGCAGGCCCCGTCGCAAATACGCAGTGGCTATTTACGTAGTCCCAGTCGATGGCTTCTGGATGATTATAAACGATCTCGTGAGCGATGTAGTTCCAGATAGCGACGTCTGACGAAGGAGCGAATAAAATTTCCATATCGGCGATATTTGAGGTTCTAGTCGAATAAGTAGAGATATTTACGATTTTTACGCGTTCAGGATCGCTTAACTTCCTATCGCTTATACGCGCCCAAAGTATCGGGTGCATCTCCGCCATATTCGCGCCCCACGGCACGATAGTATCGGTTAGCTCTATGTCGTCGTAGCAGCCCGCAGGCTCGTCGATACCGAAAGTCTGCATAAAACCCGTAACCGCGCTAGCCATGCAGTGGCGAGCATTCGGGTCTATGGAGTTGCTTCTGATGCCGGCTTTCCATAGCTTAACCGCCGCATAACCCTCTAAAATAGTGTATTGGCCAGAGCCGAAAACGCAGGCTGAATGCACGCCGTTTTTAGCCATGGTTTCTTTATATTTTTCAGCCATGATATCAAAGGCTTTTTCCCAGCTAATAGGCTTAAATTTGCCCTTTTTGTCAAATTCGCCTTTTTCGTTTACGCGAAGAAGAGGCTGAGTGATACGGTCGGCGCCGTACATAATTTTAGCGTTAAAATAACCCTTGATGCAGTTTAAGCCGCGGTTTACGGGCGCTTCCGGGTCGCCTTTAACGGCTACGATTTTGCCCTCTTTGGTTGCGATCATTATACCGCAGCCCGTTCCGCAAAACCTACATGCCGCCTTGTCCCAGCGCCAGCCCTTTTCCGCCTCGTTACTCGCAGCGCTAAGGCTTGAAGGAAGCGCTATACCGGCGCTAGCGCACGCAGCGGTCGCGGCGGCGCTTTTTATAAAATCTCGTCGATCCATTGTGTTTTCTCCTAGTTATTTTTTAAGATAGTTCTTAAAAATCACGGCGATATTAGCCGTTAAAAGCTGAATTTGGGTTGATGAAAATTAATTAATTTTTTTGCAATATTTGTTATTTAAATTGAGACAAAAAATATCTTTATTATCCTTATTTTAGGGCTAGGAACTGATTCAAACGCGAAAATATATTTTTCTATACGACTAAATTTAAAGTCACGTTTTGATAACCGGACGCATAAATTTTTAGGTCGATTCGACAAATATATAAAAAAAATGAGTAAAATAGTAACACATTGTCATAAAAATTTTGATTTTTGAAAAAAATTTATGACACAACGCGATGTTTTATAAATTTGTAAATAATTAAACGCCCTGCTTGAGCTAAATTTAAGTTAGCAACGAAAATCATAAATTTTCAAGACGACGTCGCACGAAAATCTCATAAATTTAGCGCCGCTTCGTATTTAAAGACCATTAAGTACGATCAATATACCAAATTTATCTTTAACGATTTTTAAAGAAAATACGATATATAATCTCATTTTTATTTTAAAATTAAGGGAGAATAATGAGACTTAGTATTTTTGCTTCAGTCGCTATTTTAGCTACTTTTGCCGTCGCGGAGACAAAGACCGAGGGCTACTCGGTGATGCTTCCAAGCGTCGAGGTCGAAGGCATTTCCGAGCAAGATAACCTAAAAGGCTACGTTGCCTACGATAGCGCGGAAGTAAACAGAAACGGACTTAGCAACAAGCAAACGCCTCAAACCATCGAAACTATCGATATCCAAAAAAATCGCAACTACGGCACGAACGATCTTTCAAGCATCCTAGAAGGAAACGCCGGCATAGACGCAGGCTACGATATGCGCGGCGAGAGTATAAAAATAAGAGGTTTTAGCGTAGACGGCGGAGATATATATAGAGACGGCGTGAGAGACTCGGGTCAGATCAGGCGCAGCACCGCAAACGTCGAGCGCGTCGAGATTTTAAAAGGACCCGCATCTATCCTATACGGCAGGAGCGACGGCGGCGCGGTCGTAAATTTAGTAAGCAAAAAGGCAAATTTTACCCCAGTTTATAAGGTCTCGGGTAGATACGGCAGCTGGAGCAGATGGGGGCTTGGCGCGGACGTAAACCACGCGGTAAATAATCAACTAGCCGTACGCCTAACCACCGACGGCGAGCGCGGCAAATCATGGCGCGAAGGCATAAAATATAAAAACTTTATGATAAGCCCTAGCGTCATCGTAACCAACCAAAGCGGCGACGTAAGCTTTGAGGCGCAGTATACGTACGACAACGCCTGGCGAGTACCCGATAGAACTCCGACCAAAGCCGTCTACGATAAGCTAGGTATCGACTACAAAAAGGGCTTTTCTCACGAGGGCGATTTCGTGGAGGATAGGCTGCACTTTTTGCGCACGGAGTTAAATGCCGAGCTAGCTAAAGAGCTAAATTTAAAATGGGTTTTTGGATACAGAAAGGCTAGCCAAAATTTCGACCACTTTTTTGCGGGCAGTATCGTTAGCGGCAACAGACTAAGGCAAAACTACGCAAAGCAAGAGACGGATAACGAAACTATCTCAAACGCCTTTACGCTCACCAAGGAGCTAAATTTCGAGAGATTTAAGCACAACATCGCAGTCGGCTACGACAACAGCATCGAAACCCGCCATCCAAGGCTCTGGTATAGCAGAACCCATATGCAAGATATCGACCCGTACGCATCTAGGGGCAGCTGGATGTCAAACAGAAACGTCCCGCTCACGACCGACAACAAACACCGTGCGATCAATCACGGCGTGTTTTTCGAGGATCTAATCAGCCTTGACGATACCTATAGATTAATGCTCGGCGGCAGGTTTGATTTTTATAAATTTAAAACCAGAAACATAAGAGGTCAAACAAATAGCTACACCGGCGACTCGTTTAGCCCTAGGGTCGGCTTTTTATGGGACTTCGCGGCCGATCACACCGCTTACGTCTCGTATTCGCAGAGCTTTGCGCCATACGGCGGTAGAGGCAACATCGGCATCAGCACCGAAGATACGTCAAAGCTTGATCTAAAACCGCAAAATAACGTCCAATACGAAATCGGACTAAAAAGCACTTGGGCGGATAATAAATTTAGCTCAAACATCGCGGTCTTTCAGATCGAACATAAAAATATCCGCTATCAGCCAGACCCTACAAACGATCCATATACTTGGGCGGTACGCGGCAAGGAGCGTAGCCGCGGTATCGAGCTAAACGTGCTAGGGCAAATTTACGAGAATTTATACCTGCGCAGCTCGCTTGGCTACACAAACGCTAAGGTTACTAAAGACAACTCAAACCCGCTAAACGAAGGGCTTAATCTAAATGAAACCACGCGCTGGCAAGGCAATGTCTTTTTACGCTACGTAAACGCCGACAAATGGTACGTAGAAAGCGGCGTTACCGGCTACTCCAAACGCTACTTTTACTCTACTAGCGGCGGTAGAATCCAAGAACAACACTTGCCGGGCTTTGCCAGAGTGGACGTGAGCGCGGGATATAGCTTCACCGAGCATGCGCAAATGACGCTAGCGATAAACAATCTCTTTGATAAAAAATACTGGCGCTCAAGCTCGAGGCTAGGCGACGAGAGATCGTTTATGGTGAATTTTCACTATAACTTTTAATTAAAATTAAGCAGGCTCGTCGCGCGGTTAAATTTACGCGCGCGGCCCGCAAACTAGCTTTTATCTCGCGCCTTTTTGCGATTCTTAATATTAAGCTAAATTTAGATATATTTAAATTTTAAATTTTAGGAGGATAAATGAAAGCTAAATTTTCTATCATAGCCGCTGTTTTGGCGCTAGTTGGATGCGGCGATAACAACATAGATACCGTAAAAAACTACACTCTGCCGCAGAAAAAATCAATGACGATAGGAGCGGCCGTAGACGGGTATGAAGGCTGCAAAAGCGTTAAGTGGGAGGATGTCAGCGCAAAGGATTTAAAAGCGGTCAAAGTAACCTGCGAGGTCTCGGACGCTATCCTCAAAGCTCAGTTTGACAACCAAAACGCCAAATACGAGAAGGCCGTGCAAAAAGCCAAAGACGAGGCGCAAAAAAACGTAGACAAGGCGCTAGAGCGGATAATGCAAACCTATAACGACCTAAAAACCGAGACCAGCGCCGATGCTAGCAAAGAAGAGCTGCTCGCGTTAGCGAATAAATTTTGTAAATACGACGAGGAAAAAGAAAAGAAACGCACCTTCGGCGCGCCGGTAACCTGCGATAACGACGCTCTAGCTGGCGAGCTTTTGGATAAACATAAGCTAAACGGAAAATCTTTTATGTTTGATACTTTCGTAAATCAGTTTCAGTGGGCTGCGCTTGACTCACAGCGTCCGCCAAAGCCTATATTTTTCGGCGATATGCCAAAGAAAATCGGCTCGCGCACGTATGAGATTAAATTTATCATAAACACAGATAAAACCGTCGATGTAGATCATAAAGCTGTGATGATAGAAGACGGGGAGCGCAGGGATATTAGCGGCAGCGTGCTTAGCAAATTTTACGACAGATAGGGTTTGGCCGCTTGCGTCATTAGACGCCTGCGGCGAGTATTTTGGAGTTCGTCTTTAAGGATCAATGCAACCTTCTTAACGCCCGTAAAGTTGCGTAAGATTTTACCGAGTATGACGGCTTTTTGCCGGTAAATTAAAGCGATTTAACTTTATCCTTTCTGCGCTTTAAAATCGTATTAAATTTAGATTTAGCGCGAATTTTCCCCGCGCTAGTTTATCTAAATTTAGGCGATTTAAAACGTAAGCGTTAGCCTTGATTTGCTTTATTTACACTTCAAAGCTTGGTTTAGCGCCCAAATTTATGAGGCGGGCTACCGACCTCGCATTTAGATTTGCGAGCTTTTAACGGCGTCGTTTAGCTTTTGCGATATTTGCGCGATTGCCGCAAACTAAATTTACGCTCAAATCCGGCCCGAATTCGACTTTTATTAGACCAGCAAAATGCTTCACTAAACCTTGCTAAATAAGCGCGATAAAGCGCAAATTTACGCCTGCAGTGCCAAAATCAAAGATACGCCGCTCTCGTTTTGTTTTTGTAATTTTGCGCTAATTTACCGCTTTTGCAAATCGGGCGAGCTTAGCTAGCTAGTTTTTTAAAATTTACATAAATTTAAACCCGCAATTTTACTCTAGCGGCTTTTTGCATTTACTTTTGCTTTATATGCGCCGACGTTTTAGTTTGTCTTTTTACGCCGCGCTTGCCAAATTTGACGACTACTTCAAAACCGGCAACAAACGCAACCTAAATTTAGTCGCTACCACCAAGTAAAAGTCCAAGCGTAGCCGAAAAATTTAGCCGCGAGCATAAAGGCTCAAAGGGTAGCATCCAAAGCAAATTTAACAAACTTAAAAAGCGGACTCGGCAATACGGCTTTGCATTTTTGCAGGTCGGGTTTTATGGGCAAGCATAAAATTTAATATAAAAATATAAAGCTTAAAAATAGCGACCGCGCAGGGTGCCCGCCTACAGGCCAAGCGTAAAAAACATAAAAATAGATGGAGAGCAAAACTCCCGATTAGCCGAGTTTAATTTATAAAACAAGGAAAAGAGGCGGACGAGAGGCAAAGCCAAACGCCCGCTTAAATTTAGAAGCGTTGTCCGATAGTAAATTCAAACGTGCTCGTATCGTCGCCGTCTTGCTTTTTGAGCGGTTTAGCAAAGATTAGCTGAAGCGGCCCCATAGGCGTTACCCACTCGATACCAGCACCCGCGCTGTATCTGCTGATGCGTCCGTCGATATGATCTACGATACCGGGAGCCGTGACGTTTGCGATCTTGCCGTGGATCACGCCGTAGTCAAAGAACAGCACGCCGCGCATCTTTACGCGCTCTATTAGCGGGAAGCTAAGCTCGGCCGAGCTATTAAACGACATATCGCCGCCCGTCTCGTACCAACTGCCGCTAGAGACTTTTACTTTAGGAGAGACGGTTCTACTCTCAAATCCGCGCAGATTTCTGATACCGCCTAGATATAACCTCTCGTTGATAGGCACCCAGCCGCGATCCCAAATTTTACCGAAGCTTGATTTAAATCTAAAAATAAGATCGTAGTCTACCCACTCTCTGATGCCTTGATACCAGTTAAAATTCGTTCTGCTCTTTAAAAATTTCTCGTCGCCGCCCACGCCAGCGAACTCTAGGCTAGTGCTTGCGATGATACCGGTGCGAGGCAGGTAATAATCATCCGTGCTATTATAGGTAATAGACGGGATGAGCGAGCTTTTTAGGCTCTTGCCGTCTTTGTAGCCGACGGTTTTTAGCACATCGCTAAGCCCGCTGATACGGCTTTGCTCGATGATATAGCCCAAAGACGCACTTAAATTTCTGGTTAGTTTTCTACCCACTACGACGTTTAAGCCGTATGATTTCTCGTCGTAGCTGTTCCAGTTATAGTCGTTAGCGTATAGCGTGCCGCCTAGGCTATATTCGCTATCAAAAAGGCGCGGATTGGTTAGACCTATCTGGCCTGAGAGCTCGTTATCGCTCCTATCGACGCTTACGACACCCTTCATACCGCTACCAAACACGTTCGTATCCGACAAACTTGCGTTAAGTAGCAAGCCGTCCGAGCTGCCGTAGCCGATACCGCCGCTGATAGAGCCGGTGGAGGCCTCTTTTACTTTTACGAGTAGATCGACTTGATTTGCTCCGACGCGTTGCTCCTCGATCTCGACATCGTCAAAGTAGCTCGTTCGCTTTAGCGCGTCCTTGCTATCTTGCAAGTCGGTTCTACTATATAAATTTCCCTCCGTGAGGTATAGCTCTCGTCTAACTACTCTATCCACGGTTCTATCGTTACCTGAAATTTGTACGTTTCTTATATATACTTTTTCGTCTGGCACGACCTCGTAGACGATACTTACGGTCTTATCCTCGACGTTTTTCTCGGTTTTCGGATTTATCCTTACAAACGCATATCCCTTATCCGCCACGATATCGTCGAGCTTTTTCATGTCTTGCCTTAGGCGAGCGGAGTTCATCACGTCGCCGCCCTCTAGCCTAAAGTCTTTTAAAATTTTCTCTTTATCAAGCTCCAAAAACTCAGGCGCTTCGATATCTACGCTAGATACTCTATACTGCTCGCCCTCGGTCACGTAGTAGGTGAGATCTGCAGTGTAGTTATCCATATAGGCGTTTAGATACGGGTTTGAGACGGTGGCGTCTAGGTAGCCTTTTTGGTAGTATTTGTCTTGGATTCTCGCAGGATCGTTTGGTAGCTCAAAAAGCTTAACCTTACCGTCGTTTCTGCCCCACATCCAGCCCATGAATTCGCGCTCTTTATTCGCTACCACAGGCTCCACGTCGTCATAATCAAAAAGCTTTGCGCCGACTAAATTTACGTTTTCTATTATGATATTTTCGCCGCGATTTATGTTCATCGTGACAAAAAGGCTGCTTTCATTGCCCGCTACCGGCTCTTTGGTTACGTCTACGATAGTGTCGAAGTATCCTTTTGACTCGTAATACTGCCTGATGCGCTCTTTTGCGCGCTCGATGGCTAGCTCGTCGTACATATTGCCTTGCTTGATGTTGATTAGCCCGTCGATAGCGGTTTTATCGTTGGTCACTACACCTTTGATATCGATACGAGCGATGCTAGGTTTTTCTTTTACCGTTACGGTTACGTCGCCGCCCTCGTTTTCGATATATATATCGTCGAAATAACCCTGCCTAAAGAGCTTTGCGATCGCCCTATCCGTGCTATCGCCGCTTAGCTCGTCGCCGACTTTTAGCCCCATTATCTCCTTTGCCGTTTCGGGAGACAGATGCACGAGACCTTTAAAATTTATGGAAGTTATCTGCTGGGCATTTGCCAAAACGGCACCCAGAAGTAGTAGAAAAACGCTTTTTTTCATTTATTTAACCTAAAAGTGATGATAAGGCTGTATAATAGCACATTTTATTTTTAAACAATATAAATTTAAAAGGCGAATTTATGAAAATCGGTATCGTAGGCCTAGGACTCATCGGCGGCTCGCTAGGTCTTAGCCTAAAAAACGAGAAACTAATCAGCTGCGTTAGCGGCATGGATCTAAACAAAGAGCACGAAGAGCAGGCAATCAAGCTTGGTCTCGTGCATGAAATTTTGACACTTGAGCAGATGAAGCAAAAATGCGACATGATATTTCTAGCCATCCCCGTAGAAGCCATCATCAAAATCGTCAAAGAATTTGAAGGTATCGGCGAAAACACGACCATCGTAGATCTAGGTAGCACCAAGCAAAAAATAATCGAAGCCGTGCCCGAGAGCATCAGGCAAAATTTCATCCCCGCTCACCCGATGGCGGGCACGGAGTACTCCGGTCCGACCGCCGCGTTTTCTGGACTTTTTAAAGACGCGGTCGTAGCTATCTGCGACTTTAAAGAAAGCGGCGAGATGCACGTCAAGCGCTCGGTAGAACTCTTTTCGCACCTAGGCATGAAGATTATTTTCATGAGCGCTGCCGAGCACGACCATCGCGCCAGCGTCATCTCTCACCTGCCCCATGCCATCAGCTTTTCGCTAGCTAGCAGCGTACTAAAAAAGGAAAACAAAAAAAATATCATCGCGCTAAGCGGCACGGGATTTAACGGCATGATCAGGATCGCCAAAAGCTCGCCCGTGATGTGGACGGATATCTTTAAACAAAACAAGCAAAATTTGATAAATTCGATAGACCTTTTCAAAAAAGAGCTTGACGAATGCGAAAATTTAATCAAAAACGAGAAGTGGGACGAGCTGCGAGAATGGATGAGCGAAGCTAGAAAAATACGCGAAATTTTATAAATTCGGGGGTAAATTTACCTTAAATTTATCGCTTTTTAGTAAAATCGGCGTCTTTAAGATTTAGGAGATTTTATGAGAAGACGCGGCAATGGGAATTTGATATTTTTCGGCGTTATTATTTTGCTTTTAGTTGCGGCGATAGCTTTTTTATTTACTTCAAAAACATTTGAGCGAGAAGCGCCTAGCATCGCCATCTCAGATCAAATTTACTGGAACCTAACCTCGCCTCTGCCGATCAAAATAACCGACGAAAGCGGCGTAAAATCGGTTAAAATTTCGCTCGTAGACGAAAAAGGCAGCGTAAATTTACTAACTCAAAAATTTGAAGCGCCGTCTGAGATCGTCGATTTAAATTTGAGCTTTCCAAAAACGGGATTCGGCGCGCAAAAAGATATCTACAACATCGTAATAGAGGCCACGGATACAAGCAAATGGGGATTTTTCCTCGGCAACACGCAAAAAAAAGAGGTCAAAATCACCGTCGATAACAAAAAGCCCGACGTAAACATCCTAAACCACTCGTACGCCATCACAAAAGGCGGTAGCGCGACGGTCGTGTTTAAGGCGACTGACGAGATGCTAAAAGAGGTCTACATTGAGACGAATTACGGTAAAAAATTTATCCCGAGCAAATTCGTAAAAGACGGCTACTACGCTTCGCTAGTGGCTTGGCCGGCGCAGCAAGGCTCGTTTAGCGCCGACGTCGTAGCACTTGATGCGGCGGGAAATATAACCAAAAGCAAGATAAGATTTTTCTACCAAGATAAAAAATACCGCATCTCAAAGATAAAACTGGACGGCCAAAGTAGATTTTTAAACGAAAAAATCCCCGAACTAGCGCAGCAATACGCCAAAAATTACGACGCGATGAGCAATCTGGAAAAAATGAAATTCGTAAATGAAAATCTACGCGAGGCAAATGAGAAAATAATCTCGCAAATCGCTGCAAAAGTCGAAATAGACGCGGCGGAAAATTTTAGCGTAAATAAATTTTACCCGCTAAAAAACGGCAAAGCGGTGGCGAGCTTCGGCGACCACAGATACTATACCTTTGAAGATAAAGACGTGAGCGAAAGCTGGCACATGGGTATCGACCTAGCCTCGACGCAAAGAGCCGACATCGTCGCTAGCAACGACGGTACGGTTGAATTTGCTGCAGAAAACGGTATCTACGGGCGTAACGTCCTGATAAATCACGGATTTGGCCTTTTTTCGCTCTACGGACACTGCAGCTCGCTAAATATCAAGGCCGGCGACTCCGTTAAGGCCGGCGACGTCATCGCAAACACCGGTGTTACTGGCCTAGCGATGGGCGATCACTTGCACTTTGGCATGCTGGTGCAAGGCATAGAAGTGCGCCCCGAAGAGTGGATGGATAACGGCTGGATGAAGGATAACGTAACCGGCGTTTTGAACGCGGCCAAAAAAATGGTAGAATAAATTTACCGTTTTGTCGTAAATTTGTTGTATAATGACAAGAATAAGAAAAATAAGGGCGAAAATTTGAAACAAACAACCATAAAATCAACCGTAGAAGGCGTAGGTATCGGGCTTCACAAGGGCGAGCCGATAAAAATCACGCTTGAACCGCTCGGGGCGAATTCGGGAATAATATTTTACAGAAAAGACCTCGGAGTGAGCTTTAAGGCAGAACCGAAAAACGTGATAAACACTCAAATGGCTACCGTTATCGGCGGCAAAGAGGGCTACATCTCGACGATCGAACACCTGCTAAGTGCGATAAACGGCTACGGCATCGACAACCTCCGTATCATCCTAGACGCCAACGAAGTTCCCGTCATGGACGGCTCGGCGATAAGCTACTGCATGATGCTGGATGAAGCCGGTACGGCGGAGCTTGACGCGGATAAAAAAGTAATCGTAATCAAACGCCCGGTAGAAGTAAACAAAAACGGGAAATTCGCCAGAGTAACGCCGTCAAATAATCCAAAATTCGACTTTACTATCAAATTTGCCCACCCGATAATAGGCGAGCAAAATTACGTGTTCGAGTTTAGCAAACAAGCCTACATCGAGGAGATCGCGCGCGCTAGGACGTTCGGATTTTTAAAAGACGTGCAAATGCTAAGGGCGCAAAATTTAGCCCTCGGCGGCAGCCTAGACAACGCCGTGGTCATCGACGATAATAAAATTTTAAATCCTGAAGGCCTGCGCTTTGAAAACGAATTCGTTCGTCATAAAATTTTAGACGCGATCGGCGATCTAAGCCTGATGGGCGCGCCTTTGATGGCTGACTATACGAGCTTTGCGGGCAGCCACGAGCTAAACCACGAGCTAACGCTAGCTATCCTAAGCGACGATAAAAACTACGAAATTGTCACGCTAAAAGGCGATTTCGCGCGCGAGTACCAAAAGGTATTTGCATAAAAAATATCCAAATTTTAGTTATCGCTCTTAGCTCGCCGCTAATCGTCGGCATTTATAACGAAAACGGCGAGCTTATAGAGCAAATTTCTAGCGAAGAAAAATCCGACGTCTCTCTCGTAAAAATAATGGACGAGATATTAAACGGCGGCAAATTTAATCTACGAAAAATCATCTACGCAAACGGCCCGGGAAGCTTTATGGGCGTGAAAGTCGCCTACGTCGTTTTAAAGACGATTAGCATCGTAAAAGAGTGCGAATTTTACGCGGTTAGCGGCTTTGAGCTAAACGGCGGCGCGCCGATACGGGCAAATAAAAACTTAAGCTTTGTAGATACGCCCGATGGCATAAAACTACAAAAAGCGCAAGCGGGCGAATTTGGCTTACCGCAAAATTTAGCCGTTTTAAATCTAAAATTAGATACTCTACCAAATTACGTTATACAAGCCGTTTAGGAGATTTTTTGCAAATTTTAGTTCCCGCCACGAGCGCAAACATCGGTCCAGGTTTTGACGCCCTAGGACTTGCCTTAGAGCTACGCAACACAGTCGAGATAACGAGGGCAAATTTTGCCTCCGTGAGCATTTTGGGCGAAGGCAAAGACAACGCGCTTCTGAAGAAAAACAACATTTTTTTATCTATTTTCAATGAAATTTACGTCAAACTAACTGGCAAAAAAGATACTTTTCGCATGATTTTTACCAATCAAATCCCGTTTTCCCGCGGCCTTGGTAGCTCCTCTGCAGTCATCACTTCAGCTATCGCGGCAGCTTATGCGGCGGCTGGATTTAAGGCGGATAAAAGCGCGATTTTAAACCAGGCGCTAGTTTATGAAAATCACCCGGATAATATAGCTCCGGCTACGCTTGGCGGTTTTGTTAGCTCGGTCGTTGAAAACGGCAAAGTAAAATCTCTAAAAAAACCTTTAAGCGCCGATATAAAAGCCGTCGTCGTGATCCCGGATAAGCCGATGAGCACGAACGAATCTCGCGCCAAGCTACCTAAAAATTTCACTATGGGCGAGTGCGTTAGCAACCTCTCTCACGCCGCATTTCTCACGGCTTGCTTTTTTAGTGAAAATTACGAACTTTTAAGAACGGCGGCAAAAGACGTCATGCATGAGCAAATCCGCATGCAAAGCCTACCCGAGCTCTTTGAAGTGCGCAAGATAGCTTACGAAAACGGTGCGCTTTTAAGCACGCTTTCTGGAAGCGGATCGAGCTTTTTAAATATAGTTTACGCGGGCGATGCGGCAAATTTAAAACAAAAACTGCAAGATAAATTTAAGAGCTTTCGGGTTGAAATTTTTAATTTCGACAACGACGGGATAAAAATCCTACAAAGCTAAAAAAAAGCTAAAAGAAGTTATAATAATGGCTCAAAAATTTATCCCTATCAGGACGTGCGTGGTCTGCAAAAAGCGCTTTGAACAGCAAATTTTGCGTAGATACAGACTGATAAATTCTTCGCTATTTTTCGGAAACGGAAACGGACGCAGCTTTTATCTTTGCGAAGAATGTCTAAAAAAAGACGAGAAAATTTTAAGAAAATCGCTCGGAAGAGTCGCAGGCAGCTTTATAGCGACGCTACAAAACGGGCAAAATTTAAAGGAGATACTCTTAAATGGGGACTGTTCGAATTTCAGAGATAGCAAATGAGCTCGGCTACAATAGCAAAGAGGTTTTAGAAAAGGCTATTGAGCTTGGGCTAAAGGTCAAAACGCACTCAAGCGGCGTTAGTCCTGAAGAAGCGGCGGCGCTATACACCTACATCCAAACCGGCGAGATCCCCGAAGCTCTCAAGAAAAAACCGGAAAGGAAAAAACCGACCGTAAAAAAAGCGGAAACTAAAGAGGGCAAAGAGGAAAAAGAAAGCAAACCTAAAGAGGCTAAAAAAACAAGCGCCGCAAAAGAAGAAAAGCCTTTGCCGAAAGAAAAAGTAGAAACAAAAAACGACGAAAAATCCGAAAAAGAACAAAAAACAGTCACTCAAAAACCGGCAGAAAAAGCACCGGAGCCAAAAACGCAAGTAGCTCCAAAAGAGGAACCAAAATCCCAGCCTGCTGCCAGCGAGCCCGTTCAGCCGAAAGAAAGCCTAGCCGACGTTAGTCTACAAAAAAGACGCGGCCTAGTTATCGTAAAAAAGAAAAAAGACGAGCAACCAGCGCCTAGGACAAGCGAGAGAAAAGAGTCTGCGCCGGCGCTAAATTTAGAAAGTATGTTTAAATTTAGCGACGAAAAAATCGAGCGCAAAAAGAAAAAAGAGAAAAAACCTGTCATCGCAACCAAAAAAGACGGCGCTACAAAGATGGATCTGCTCGGCGACCGCGACATGGCCGACATCGTGATAGATGATGAGGACGTAGTTATATTGCCTGATTTTTCAGTGCGAACTCAAACTCCGGAGCCTCAAAAAACAAGACAACCTGCAAATACCAACTACAAACCGGTACTAAATACATCGGTAAGTTCATTTCTAGAGCAAGGTACTGCGCGCAGGCCTCGCAAAAAACATAAAAAATCGCAACGAGCCGACCATAACGGCGAAGCGGTAACCTACGTCGAGATACCAAAAGAGATCCGCCTTTACGAATTTGCCGACAAGATCAACAAGCAACCTAGCGAAGTCATCGGCAAGCTCTTTATGCTCGGCATGATGACGACCAAAAACGATTTCTTAGATGAAGATGCGATAGAAATTTTAGCCGATGAATTCGGCATCGAGGTAAATATCGTCGATACGCAAGAAGCATTTGACTACGTTAAAGCCTACGACGAAGAAGAGGAGCAACTAGACGATACAAATTTGACCGTCCGAGCTCCTGTTATAACCATCATGGGTCACGTCGATCACGGTAAAACATCGCTACTAGACTACATCAGAAGCTCGCGCGTGGCAGCTGGCGAAGCAGGCGGCATCACGCAACACGTGGGCGCCTATATGGTAAATAAAAACGGCAAAAACATTACCTTTATCGATACTCCGGGCCACGAGGCTTTCACGGCTATGCGCGCTAGAGGAGCCAAGATCACCGATATCGTTATCATCGTGGTCGCAGCCGACGACGGCGTAAAACCGCAGACCAAAGAAGCCGTGAGCCACGCAAAAGCCGCCGGCGTACCGATCATCATCGCGATAAACAAGATGGATAAAGAGGCTGCAAACCCCGACAAAGTAAAAAGCGAACTAGCAGAGCTGGATATCCTATCTACCGACTGGGGCGGTACGTACGAGTTTGTACCTATCTCTGCAAAGATGGGCACGGGCATAGACGATCTGCTTGAGATCGTACTCTTGCAAGCTGAAATTTTAGAACTAAAAGCAAACGCAAAGGCAAACGCCAAAGCGGCCATAATAGAAAGTTCGCAACAAAAAGGCCGCGGTCCGGTAGCTACGGTTATCGTTGAAAACGGCACTCTAAAAGTCGGCGATATCGTAGTTGCAGGCGTCGCATACGGCAAGATAAGAAGCATAACAGACGATCAGGGCAAAATTTTAAAAGAGATAAAACCGGGCGAATGCGGCGTGATAATGGGCCTTAGCGAAATTCCTGAAGCCGGCGAAACGCTAATAAGCGTTAAAACCGACAAAGAAGCCCGCGAATACGCACAGAAAAAGGCTGAATACCTACGCCAAAAAGAGCTTAGCAAAACGACGAAAGTAAGCCTAGAAGAGCTTAGCGAGAAGATCGCCGAGGGCGAGCTAAAATCGCTCCCTGTCATCGTAAAAGCCGACGTGGGCGGCTCGCTAGAAGCTATCAAGGCAAGCCTAGAAAAACTTCGCAACGACGAGATAAAAGTAAATATCATACATTCAGGCGTGGGCGGCATTACCCAAAGCGATGTGGAGTTAGCCAGAGCGAGCGAAAACTCCGTGATTTTAGGCTTTAACATAAGACCGACGGGCGAAGTGAAAGAAAAAGCCAAAGAAAGCGGCGTCGAGATCAAAACCTATAACGTCATCTATAACCTGATCGACGACGTCAAGGCGATCCTAAGCGGTCTAATGTCGCCTGTCATCCACGAGGAGCAGCTCGGCCAAGCACAAGTACGCCAAGTCATCAACGTCCCTAAGGTAGGCGCGATCGCAGGCTGCATGGTGACCGAGGGCACGATAAACCGCGGCGCAAAAATCCGCCTAATCAGAAACGGCGTAGTCGTACACGAGGGTACTGTAAGCTCGCTAAAACGCTTCAAAGACGACGTAAGAGAGGTTGCTCGCGGCTTTGAGTGCGGCGTAGGTATCGACGGCTACAACGACATCAGAGAAGGCGACTACATCGAGAGCTTTAAAGAGGTAGAGGAGCAAGCTAGCCTATGAACCCCTCGGAGATAAAACGCCTGCGCACGCAAAGCGTGTTAAAAGAGCTACTGCCAGAAGCTCTATCTACGCTCGAGGACGAGCTTTTGCGAGGGCTTTGCGTAACCGACGTCGAGTGTAAAAAGGGCAGATACGACGCGTTTGTATATCTTGATAAAATGATGTTTGACGAGCGCGAGCAGGCCTATATACTAGACCGCCTAAAGCGCGTATCAAAGCACCTACAAAACCACTGCATGGCGGCCGAGGGCTGGTATAGAGCACCCAATTTTCACTTTAAATTCGACGATAGGCTCGAGTATCAAAACCACATGGACGATTTGTTCGAAAAAATTTCAGAGGATCTAAACAAAAATGCAAAATCTTGAAAATTTGATCTCGCAGTGCGGCGTGCAGCTCTATGACGTCGAGGTTGCAAACGAAAACGGCAGAGCGATCTATAGGATCTACATCGCAAAACCAGGCGGCGTAAATTTAGACGACTGCGAAAAGGTTTCGCGTTTGCTTTCGCCTATATTTGACGTCGAGCCGCCGCTTAGCGGAGACTACGTGCTAGAGGTTAGCTCACCCGGACTTGAACGAAAGCTAGAAAAACCGAGCCATTTTATATCAAGCGTTGGTGAACTGGCTAAAATTTCAGCCGAAGTAGACGGCGAAAACAAAAAACTAAAAGGCAAAATTTTATCCGCCGACGATGAAGAAATCTCCTTTGAGAGCGAAGGTCAAATTTTAAAAATAAAAATTGCAAATATAAAAAAGGCAAAAACCTATATCGAGTGGTAAGCCGCAAATTTAAAGACTAAAATTTATTTGAGTCAAATTTTACAAATTTGAGCGCCTTAAATTTATATCGCAAAACTTAAACGCGCCACGGTCAAATTTCTCAAATTTAACCTCAAATTTGCAAACAGTCTCCGCATAAATTTAAATTTCCCCCAAAAGCACAAAAAATGGCGCCGTAAATTTTAGCGATTCTACCCGCCTACTCCCCAAAGCGCGCAGCGTAAATTTAATACCCGACTAGCAAAACATAAGCTAACTTTGGCTATAATCCCTAAATTTTTTAAAAAGTAGGAACTATGAGCTTTTTAGATATTTTTTCCAAAACAAGAAAGCAACAATCCGCTCCTAGCGAGGCTCCGGCGCACTGGGTCAAATGCGACAGCTGTCACTCGCTGATGTATTACAAAGAGGTCGAGGCAAATTTTAACGTCTGTCCAAAGTGCGGTTTTCACATGAGATTAGCCGCCGACAAGAGGATAGCGATGATCTGCGACGAGGGTAGTTTCGTCGAGCTTGATACCAAGCTAAAGCCCGTCGATCCGATCAAATTCGTCGATAAAAAATCCTATAAAAAACGCATAAGCGAAAATGAGGAAAAGACGGGCAGAAGCTCGGCCGTGATCTGCGGCGAAGCCAAGATAGACGGTATGAGCGTGCAGCTGGCGGTTTTTGATTTTAGCTTTATGGGCGGGTCTTTAGGCTCGGTCGAGGGCGAGAAGATCGTGCGCGCCGTAAAAAGATCGCTCGATAAAAAGCAGCCCCTCATCATCGTTTCGGCTTCGGGCGGAGCGAGGATGCAGGAGAGTACGTTTTCGCTGATGCAGATGTCAAAAACTTCTGCCGCGCTAAAGCTGCTTGACGAGGCCAAAGTGCCCTATATATCGGTCTTAACCGATCCTACGATGGGCGGCGTGAGCGCGTCTTTCGCGTGGCTGGGCGACGTCATCATCGCAGAACCGGGCGCCCTCATCGGCTTTGCCGGGCAGCGCGTTATCAAGCAAACCATCGGAGCCGATCTGCCCGAGGGCTTTCAAAGATCGGAATTTTTGCTAGAGCACGGCCTAATAGACGCCATAGTCGAGCGCAAAGAGCATAAGCAGTTTTTAAGCGATATGATAAGGCTGCTCTCAAACAACCCGGCTTACGCCGCCAAGCAGCCGAGTACTCAAAATTTGGACGATGAGGAATAAATTTGGAAATTTCTGTGTTTTGCATCCAAAAGTCAAAACGTGAAAATTTTGAAAACGAGATCAAAGAGTACGCGAAGATGTCGTCGAAATTCGCCAAAATTTCAGACGTCGTTATCTTTAACGACAAGATCGCCAAAGCCCAAAGCAAGGGGCGAGACGAAGCACTAAAAGCTTACGACGAGGTTTATGAGCCGAATTTAAACGGCTTTTGCGTCGCGCTTGACGAAGCGGGTCGGGAATTTAACAGCGAGGAGTTTGCCAAACTCATCTCGGACAAGGCTCAAATTTCGTTTTTTATCGGCGGAGCTTATGGGCTTAGTCAAAATTTTAAACAAAAAACGGACGCAGTCGTCAGCCTAAGCCGCATGACGATGGCGCACAAGATAGCAAAGCTTATGCTTCATGAGCAGATTTTCAGAGCTCTTTGCATAAACGCTAACCACCCATATCACAAGTAAAGGAGCAAAATGCGTAAAAGCGACTTGGAGCAGTTTAAGGCACTTTTACTGGAGCGAAAAGCACAGATAACTAAAAACATTTTAGACTCATCAAACGAGATGGCAGGACTACGCCAAAGCGGCGTCAGCGACGAGTTTGATATCGCCTCCGTAAACGCCGATCAGCTCATAGAGCAATCAATCAGCGCTCAACAAAGACAAGAACTAGCCGAGATCGACGTCTCGCTGCGAAAGATCGCCGATAAAACCTACGGCATCTGCGAGATGTGCGAGGAGGAGATCGGGCTGGCGCGTCTGCGCGTCAAACCGCACGCAAAATACTGCATCACCTGCCGCGAGATAGTGGAAAAAACCGCAAAATAGGGGTACGCCATGCAAATCAAACGTTTTATAGCTTGCGCCGTGCTTTACCTGGTCGTAGTCGGCGCGATCGTTTATCTTTTTGAGGGCGGCTCTTACGAGCTTCATCTTAAATTTGCCCTATTTGGCAGCAACGCCGAGTATGCGTTAAATTTACCCGTCGCCGTTTGGATGATACTGCCGCCTGCGATTTTGACGATATTTTGCGTGCTTCATATGGCCTATCACGGGTTTAAATTTTACGCTTTTAAACGCAAAATTTCGCACGATGAGAAATTCTATAGAGACCTAAGCAAGGAAATTTTACTCGGCCTTGATACAAACAAAGACTTTAAAACGAACTTTTATAAAATCCCGTCCCAGATAGCAAGAATCCTCTCGCCCTGGGATAGATACAAAGACGCAAATATCGAGGGCGAGGAGCTACAAAACGTCCTAGGCGTAATGCGCACGGTCAAAAACGGCGAAGTCGCCGACCTAAAGAAATTTAAGCTACCTAAGGACAATCCGCTCTTTATCAAAAACGAGCTAAACAAAATAGCAAATTTGGACGGATACTATCTAGAAACGCTTAAAAAACCTATGGGCGATCAGGGCGAAATAGTCCGCGAAGCAAGGAAAAAGCTAATAAATTTAGGCTCGCTCGCCGATATCAAAAAATTTGCTCCAGATCTGGACGAAAAAGAGATCATGACTCTTATCGCCCGCTTTGCCAAAGACGAGATAAATTTGAGCAACGACGAGATTTTGGAGCTGTTAAATTCGGATAAAATTTCAAAAGACAGCTTTGGTATCAGCGCCGCGACGCTAAAAAGCAAAATCGCTCCGGACGCCGTCATCGGCATATTCGAGCGCCTCAAAAACGAACGCCAAGAGGTGCAGGAAGCATACGTCTATCTGCTGTTTGAGTTTGAGATGCTCGAGCGCGCGCAGGAAGTTTTGGCGGGTTTTGAAGCCAGCGAATATCAAAATTTCCGCACCCTGCTATATCTCAGACAAAACGGCAAAAACGTCCCGACAGATCTATTTTTTAAGTACGCGCATTGCTAATAGATTTTTCAAAAAAGCCGCTTTTTCTAGCTCCGCTCGCGGGCTTTTCGGATCTGCCGCTTAGAAGCGCGGTCAAGCAGTTTGGTTGCGACGTGACCGTAAGCGAGATGATAAGCGCAAACGCCCTGGTTTACGAGGGTAGCAAAACTCTTGAGATGCTCAAAAAATCACCGCTTGAAACGCCCTATATCGTGCAGATCGCGGGCAGCGACGCGGACGTCATCAAAAAAGCGGTTGAGATCTTAAACGGTATCGAAGGCATCGACGGTATCGATCTAAACTGTGGCTGCCCGGTACCAAAGGTCGTCAAACAGTCTGCGGGCTCTGCTCTGCTAAAAGATATCTCAAATCTAAAACGTATCGTAGAAACTATCAAAAAAACCTCAAATAAGCAAATGACTAGCGTCAAACTACGCCTGGGTTTTGATGAAAAAATACCCGAAATTTTAGCCCTCGCCGCGCAGGACGCAGGAGCGGACTACATCGCATTTCACGGACGCACGAGAGCTGGCGGCTACACGGCTGCGGTAGACTATGCCGCGATCGGCCGAGCTAAAGAGGCCGTAACCATCCCCGTCATCGCAAACGGCGACATCTCGCCCGAAAATGCGGCCGACGTACTAAATTTAACCAACGCCGACGCGCTAATGATAGGACGCGCCTGCATAGGTAGGCCGTGGGTTTTCCACGAGATAAAGACGGGCGGCAGCATCGACGCGGCGACGAAAAAGGCGATCATCTTGGCGCATTTTGACGCGATGATCGAGCACTACGGCGAGCACGGAGCGGCGATATTTCGCAAGCACCTACACCGCTATTCAAAAGGCATAGACGGTGCAAGCGCCTTTCGCGACGAGATAAATCACATCGCCGAGCCTGACATCCTGCGCCAAAAAATCCAAGCCTTTTTCTAACCATGCAAGGCTACATCCTGCACACGCAAAAAGTGCGCGACGAGGACCTACTCGTCTACATCCTCACGCCCTCGCTGCTAGTCAAATCCTACCGCTTCTACGGCGCGCGCCACTCAAACGTCCTGCAAGGCTACAAGATCGACTTCGAGCTCGAAGGCGGCGGAAACTTCCTCCCGCACCTGCGCAGCGTCCTGCACCTAGGCTACCGTTGGCTGCTCTCGCGCGAGCGGCTACTCGTGTGGCAGCAGTTTATGCGCCTACTCTACGCGCACCTGCGAGACGTCGAGCAGATAGACGAGGTGTATTTTCGCGAGCTCGAGCTTTGCGCCTCGCGCTTTGATAGGGGTGCTCCCAAACGCCTACTCATCGAGAGCTACGTGCGAATTTTAGAGGCCGAGGGCAGGCTGCACGACGAGCTTTTTTGCTTTATCTGCGACGAGCCCGTGGATGATAGCGTGGCGCTAGCTAGGAGCTTCCTGCCCGCCCACGAGCACTGCGCCGCGCAAAAGGGCTTTGAGATAGAAAAGATAAAAATGCTCTTTAGCGAGCGCTCTACGCTGCTGCTTGACGATAGCGAGATAGACGCGCTATACTCGGTTTTGCTTCAGGGACTTTGAGCTGCTTGTGAAATTTATACAGGTTAAAATTACGCCAAACTCTCTTAAATCAGCAACTTATTTAGTTTTTAAGATTCGCACCACTTCACGAAGCTATCGCGTACGGGCTTGCTAACGGTCTAAATTTAGAGCGCCTAACGATGAGCTCGGACGGCAACGGTAGCGTGCCTAGATTTGACGAAAACGGCGCGCTGGTTGGCTACGGCTGCGCTTCGTGCGAGACGAATTTAGAGGTCTTGCAAGCCTGCGTAAAAAATAAAATCCTAACTATCCCGCAAGCGCTAAGCATGATGGGCAAAAACGTCGCAAAATACCTAAATCTAAGCGGCAAAGGCGAGATAAAAGTAGGCTTTGACGCAGATTTTGCGGTATTTGACGAAGCTCTAAACCTAGATAGCGTCATAGCAAAAGGGGAGTTTTGCGTAAAAGAGGGCAAGCTAGTAAAAAAGGGATTTTTTGAGTGAAGTTAGAGTTAGCCTAATGTAAGCGCGTAAATTTACTCAAAGAAGTTATTTATACGCTAAAATTTAATTAGCGCGGTTTGAGTATGTTTGCGCCTTTGGTTAAAAAATTTAGCTTGCGTATTTATTATAAACGCAAACCTCTAGTTAAATTTATTCATTAGATTAGGCTTTGCCGGGCGGGTAAATTTGCATGCGGTTTTAGGGACGCTAAGATTAATCTAGCTTTTTACTGTTTTAGCGTTTTTGCTAGTTATTTCTTATTAGACGTATAACGCAAGGATTATAATCTACGTATAAAAATACTCGGCTTTAAGCCGGGT
>CAURYE010000016.1:0-38362 GCA_963529235.1 uncultured Campylobacter sp. | reverse complement strand
AAGCTAAAAGAAATCTCGCAAAAGTATTTCGGCAAGGACGTTTCGGAGTAAATTTGCTAGGTCAAATTTAGCAAATTTTAAACGGATTTGCACGCTCGTTTACGCTAGCGGCGATGGTCTATTTGCGGGTTGCTTGCAGGCTAAATTTAAAAGCCGTAAAATTTAGCCGCGTATTTTAAATTTAGCAAAAAACGCCGCTTTTAAAACTAAACGGCAAATTCGGGCAAATCTTGCAAGCACAATTTAACGGCTCAAAGGCTCGCGACGAGTAAATTTAAGCCTAAATTCGGTGCGAAAAACGGAGGTAAATTTGGACACGGAACGCATAAACCGCATAATCGAGCTTGTCTCAAGCTCGCTGCTGCCGATGCTAGAAGCCCTAGCTAAGGTCACGATACCGCTCACGCTGGCGTCTTTTGCCTGCGGGCTGATTATCGCCGTGATAACCGCTATCGCGCGCCTTTCAAACGTGAAAATTTTGCGATGGATTTTTGGGGGCTACGTTTGGATATTTCGCGGTACGCCGCTTTTAGTGCAGCTTTTTATTGTATTTTTCGGGCTTCCTTCTATCGGCGTTACGCTTGATACGTGGAGCGCGGCGATCATCGCTTTTAGCCTAAACGTCGGCGCCTACGCGTCCGAGTCGGTTAGGGCGGCGATCCTATCGGTGCCTAAGGGGCAGTGGGAGGCGGCGACCTCGCTAGGTATGACGCACGCGCAAATTTTACGCCGTATCATCGCGCCTCAGGCCGTGCGTATATCGCTGCCGCCGCTATCAAATACTTTCATCGGGTTAGTTAAAGACACCTCGCTGGCCGCTTCCATAACGATGGTGGATATGTTTATGGTCGCCCAGCGCATCGCCGCTCGCACGTATGAGCCGCTGCTACTTTACGTGCTGGCTGCGCTCATTTATTTGGTCGTTTGCACGCTGCTTACCTTTTTACAAGGAAAGCTAGAAAAACGAACTTCAAGGTACGTGTGATGGCGATAAAATTTAAAAATTTAACCAAGAGCTTTGGCGAACAAAAGGTGCTAGAGGGCATCGATCTAGAGATCGCAGATGCGCAAACTACGGTGATCGTGGGGTCTTCTGGATCCGGTAAATCAACCCTGCTTCGCTGCATAAATTTACTCGAAATCCCCGAGGAAGGCGAGCTGGAGCTAGACGGCGAGAAGATAAAATTCGGCGGTAAAATTTCGCCAAAAGAGCTACTGCCCTTTCGCAGGCGAACGGGGATGGTATTTCAGGGGTTTCATCTCTTTCCGCACCTAACGGTTTTGCAAAACGTGATCGAAGGACCAACGCAGGTGCTTGGCACCGACAAGCAAACGGCGATAAATAAAGCCCTCGAGCTACTGGGCAAGGTTGGCATGGCCGACAAGCAAAACGCCTATCCAAACAGGCTCTCGGGCGGTCAGAGCCAGCGCGTGGCGATAGCTAGGGCGCTAGCGATGGATCCGTCGTTTTTGCTACTAGACGAGCCGACTAGCGCGCTAGATCCGGAGCTAGAAGCCGAGGTGCTAAAAGTCGTCATAGGCCTAGCCAGAGAGAAAAAATCCCTCGTAATCGTCACGCATAATATGAATTTCGCTCGCAAAGTCGCGGATAGGATTTTGTTTTTGGACAAAGGCAAGATCGCGTTTGACGGCGATGCGGAGAGATTTTTCGCTAGCCAAAACGAGCGCATAATGAGCTTTATCTCGGCGATGGATATAAGATTTTTGAAATTTTAGCGATAAATTTAAGGAGAGAAAATGAAACTAGACACGCTAATCGTAAAAGGCATCGAGGCCAAGCATAACCCTTTTGGAGCCGTCGTGCCGCCCGTTTATCTGGCGACGACGTTCGTGCAAGAGGGGCTAGACGGCTTTGGCGAGTTTGCCTACTCGCGCGGCGCAAATCCGACTAAACAGGCGTTTGACGAGCTTTTTGCTAAGGTAGAGGGCAGCAAATACGCATTTAGCTTCGGCTCGGGAATGGCGGCGACGGCAGCGGCTTTTAGTCTGCTAAAAACGGGCGATAAGGTGCTGCTAAATAACAACGTCTACGGCGGCACTTTCCGCTACGTTAGCAACGTCTTTGCGTCGCAGGGCATAAGCTACGAGGCGGTGGATGATTTAAATTTACTAGAGGAAAAAGATATCGCAGAGAACGTGAGAGTGATATTTATCGAGACGCCCTCAAATCCGCTGCTACGCGTAACCGACATCCGCCGTATCGCAGATATCGCGCACGAAAGAGGCATCCTGGTGATCGCTGATAATACTTTTCTAACGCCTTATTATCAAAAGCTTTTTGATTTCGGCGTAGATATCGTAGTTTATAGCGCGACGAAATACATCGGCGGACACGCAGACGTGATCGCGGGTATCGTTACGGTAAACGACGACGCGCTAGCCGAAAAGATAAAATTTGCCAGAAATACCTTTGGCGGCATAATCAGCCCGATGGACGCTTATTATCTAATAAGAGGCCTTAAAACCCTTAGCGTGCGCTTTGATCGCCAGACGCAAAATACGCATAAAATCATCGAATTTTTAAAATCGCACGAAGCGGTAGATGCGGTGCACTACGCGGGATCGCACTCGCAGCTAGAAAAGCAGATCCAAGCCCGCCAAGCAAGCGATATCGGCGCGGTTATATCGCTGGAGCTAAACGAAAAATACGACTATAAAATTTTTGCTAAATCTCTGGAGCTTTTTGATCTAGCCGTGAGCCTTGGCGGCGTTGAGAGCCTCATCTGTCAGCCTGCGTCCATGACACACGAATCATACCCTAAAGAGCTGCAAGACAAAATCGGCATAAAGCCTAATCTACTGCGCCTTGCTATCGGCGTGGAAAACGCGGACGACCTAATCGCCGATCTGGCGCAGGCGATAAAAAAGGCTAAAATTTAACTCTGCTTGCCGCCTTGGCGCTTTTATCGCTCGGGCTAAATTTATCAAATTTAGCCTTGGCTAGGCGGGTAAATGGGGCGCGGCTAGTTTGCTAAAACGGCAGCTAGCGCCAAGGCGGACGAATTTATAAATTATCGTCAAATCAGTTCGTGGCTATTTTGCTTTAAACGAACTAGCAAAAATCCCGACGCCTAAAACTCCCAAGATAACCCACAAACTAGCCTGTGCCGAAATCTCGAATCCGTGATGAAAGATATGCGCGGAAGCGTTTAGGTTGGGAGATTTTCAAATTTTAGCGACTTAATTTGAGTTAATGTCGTTTGGGAGACTGGGTTTAATTGAGCCGAGTAAAATCAAAATTTGGCGCTAATTTTGCACGCCTAATTTATAAGATACGGCTCAAAAACGCAAGGCTAAATTTGACTTCGCAACACCGAGGCAAAGCAGGTTCACTCCGCCTCTGGGCGCGTATTTAGCGCGGTTTAAAACGGCTTATACACCATCATCCAGATGATGATAACCATCGCGATGGTCGGCACTTCGTTATAAGCGCGAAAGAACATACCGCTTTTCTTACAGCGTTTCTCGCGCAGCTGCACCATATAGCGGCCAAGATCCAGATGAAACGTCGCGAGGATGACGACGACGGTGAGCTTGACGTGTATGTAGCCGCTACGTAAGAGCTCGGGCATCGCGACGATGATCAAAATGCCCGTCAAAAATGTGCCGATCAGCGCAACCCAGCCGATGTAGTGGTACATCTTGTACTCCTGCACCTCGACGACGCGTACGAAATCCGGCTTGTCCATGTTTTCCGCGTGATAGACGTAGAGGCGCGGCTGATAGAACAAAAACGCCATCCACGAGATGAAACACAGGTAGTGGAAATACTTGATGAGGTTGTAATACTCTGCCATTTTTTCTCCTTTTTTATTTTGGCGGCTCGTCTTTTTCCTTTATACTTCGTTAGAAATATCTCCGAAGCTCGGTTACATACTATATGTATGCGCTCTCGCTCGGCTCATTTTAGCCTCGGCTCCTCGTAGCGAAGTTTAGCTTCACTGCGTTTGCTACTGTAAGCAGAACGTTACGAGCGCTTGCGCGAAGTAAAAAGAAAAAATACTGCGCCTTGTCGTTTTACGTTCAAATTTGAAGTCAAATTTGGTTAAATTTAAAAATTTGACTCCAAATTTTACCCACCGAGACCCGTATCTCGATAGCGCTAAATTTGGCTCCTCTCGCAAATTTAAAACCGTGCGGCGCGACAGCGCTATCGCATCCCTTGAACGTGCAGTGGGGATGGTGGGGGTTTCTGCGTCGCTGCGCTAGCAGCTGCAAGCAGACGGGGGCGGAAGGGGCGACGCTTCGTAAGTAGAACCCCTTCCGCCGCCCAAGAAAAACAGCCTTGCACAAAAAGCTAAATTTGAAGCAATTTTAAAAATTTCAACAAATTTAACCGACCGTCACCCTAGCAAAATTTCCTTCCTTGCTTCAAATTCCTCTTTGCTTATCGTGCCGCTCTCGTACAGCTCGTAGAGGCGTCTAAGCCGCTCCTCGAGGTCTTGCGCGCGCAGTTTGTCTTTTAGCGCTTCTTTTTTCTGATTTTTCTCGACCGCCGCGCCGGTTAAGCGCAGATCAAAGAGCCACCACGCGCCCCAAAGCGCCCAAAATACGTAACCAACGATCGCCCAAGCTAAGCTATATCCGATGAAAAACAGCGCCATCATCGCAAAGCCGCTCACGAATTTGCCCAGATAAAATCTATGCCCGCCAAACCAGCCAGTAAGCAGCCAAAGCGCGTAGGCTATATAAACGTTATCGCCCATTTTTAGCCCCTTTTCGCCCCGCGGCGAAGCTCTGCCAGAGTATGAGCACGACTCCAACGTCGATCATAACGTCTGCGAGGTTAAAGATCGCAAACTCAAACCACTTGTGCCAGTAGACGTAGTCCACGACGCCGCCGTGAACGAAACGATCGAGTAAATTTGAGCCGCCCGCACCCAGGATTATACCCGCTCCTAGCGCGTGCTCCTCTAAAATTTCCTTTTTTTCGCTATCTTGGGTCAAATTTGACTTCGCCTTCGCCGCAGCCCGCGCGTCAAATTTACGCTTAAGCCGCCAGAGCAGATAGCCGCAAACGCCAGCAATCAGCGCTAGCTGGATAAATTTGAGCCACTGCCCAAGAAACGCGAACATCGAAAACGCCACGCCTCGGTTGTATGCAAGCACTAGCGAAAAGTACTCGCCCTGCCACGAAAATCCGCCCAAAAATATCTGCTTGACCGCCTGATCGAGCGCGAAAACGACGAAAAACGCCGCGAAAAAAACGCCTAAAATTTTAGCCATTTAGCGCTTTTACGAAAAATTTTTCGACCTCGTCCATGCGGGTTTTTAGCGCGTCGGCGCACTTGCCTTCAATTAAAAGCCTGATGAGGTTTTCGGTGCCCGAGTAGCGAAATAGCGAGCGGATGCCCTCTTTTGCGAGGCTTGCTTCAAGCTCTTTTAGTTCAGCGATGCTTTCAAGCGGCTTTTTCTCGGTTATCTTTAAATTTAGCAAAATTTGCGGATACGGTTTTATTTCGCTTAAAATTTCGCTCGCTTTTTTGCCCTTTTTTAGCACTAGCGCCGCAAACTGCAGCGCCGCTACGAGCCCGTCGCCCGTTTTTGCGTAGTCGCTAAAGATGATGTGACCGCTTTGTTCGCCGCCGAAATTCGTACCGTTTTCTTTCATCTTTTCAAGCACGTATTTGTCGCCGACGTTCGCGCGTAGAAGCTTGATTTTGTGGGATTTTAGGTAGTCTTCAAGTGCGGCGTTGCTCATCACGGTAGCCACGACCGCGCCGCCTTTTAGGGCTTTGTTTTCTTGCAAAAATGCCGCCATGACGCCTAGCAAACTATCGCCGTTTGCCACCTCGCCGCGCTCGTCTACGACTACGAGTCTATCGGCGTCGCCGTCAAATGCAAAGCCTAAATCCGCCCTTAACCGCGCTACCTCGGAGGCTAAATTTTGCGGATAGAGCGCGCCGCAGTTTAGGTTTATGTTGCTGCCGTTTGGCTCGTCGTTTATGACGATGGTTTCGGCTCCTAGCTCGCTAAAGATAGTCGGAGCGACTTTGTACGCAGCGCCGTTTGCGACGTCTAAAACTACGCGCAGCCCGTGCAGGCTCAGGTTTTTAGGAAATGAGTTTTTGATCTGCACGATATAGCGGCCGATGACGTCGTCGATGCGCTTTGCGGCGCCGATTTCTAGCATTTGCTTTTGCGATCTTTCTATGAGCTCGTCGTCAAAATAAATCTTTTCTATCTGCGCTTCGGCCTCTTCGCCCAGTTTATTGCCTTCGCTGTCAAAAAATTTAATGCCGTTATCGTAGTACGGGTTGTGCGAGGCGCTGATCATAATGCCCGCGTCGCAGCGCATATCCTCGGTGAGAAATGCTATCGCAGGAGTTGGCATCGGACCGATCTGGCGGACGTTGTAGCCCACGGCCGTGAGCCCCGCGACGATGGCGGTCTCGATCATGTAGCCGCTTTTGCGCGTGTCTTTGCCTAGCAAAATGGTGTTCGTATGCGACGCAAACTGCCTAAAATATATCCCCGCGGCCATAGCAAGGCGCATGGACGTTGCGGCGGAGAGTTTTTCGCCCGCTTTGCCACGGACGCCGTCGGTACCGAATAGTTTCATTATCTTTCCTTTTTTTAAAATTCCTACGGCCTTATCTCTTGAGTATATTTAAAAGAGCTAGCAAAAATAAATGCTCACGGACGACCAGTCCGCTCCGCTTTATTTTTGCGTCGCAGCTTTTAAATCTATCTCAAGATATAAAGCCTTATCAACTTTTTTGGGCGCCAAACACTGCGCCTTTAAATTTATGGTAAGATAAAATTTTCCCGCAAAATTCCATAAATTCATTAAATTTTCGACCTATTTTATCAAAAAATATCCAAATTTAAGTTGTAAATTTCCTCGCTTTAAATTTTACTTAAATTAAGCAGATTTTAAAACTGGTTTTTATATAATCACGGACTAAAATTATGAAAAAAGGGACATTATGGCAAACCATAAATCTTCTGAAAAAAGAGCCAGACAGACTATTAAAAGGACTGAAAGAAACAGATTTTACCGCACTAGGCTTAAAAATATCACTAAAGCCGTGCGCGTAGCCGTTGAGGCAGGCGATAAAGAAGCAGCGCTAAACGCGTTTAAAGTGGCAAACAAAGATTTCCACAGCTTCGTTAGCAAGGGCTTTTTGAAAAAACAAACAGCTTCTCGCCGCGTAGGACGCCTCGCAAAACTCGTAAACAAACTATCTGCTTAATCTAAAATTTTAATGCTAGCCGACAAACTGCAGCCTTTTTTGGATCGCTACGACGAGCTCTCTCGTCTGCTTAGCGATCCGTCTATCACAAACGATATCGCAAATATGACCAAGCTCTCAAAGGAGCAATCAAATTTAGAAGATATCGCCTCGGCCGCAAAGTCCTATCTGCAAACTCTCTCAAACATCGAGGAAAACAAGGCTTTACTCGATGATGCCGAGCTTGGCGAGCTAGCCAAAGACGAACTCAAAAATCTCGAATCCCAAAAAGAAAATCTCGAAGAAGAGATTAAAATTTTACTCCTTCCAAAAGATCCTAACGACGATAAAAACGTATTTTTAGAGATCCGCGCGGGCACCGGTGGAGACGAAGCGGCGCTTTTTGCGGGCGATTTGTTTAACGCCTACGCCAGGTACGCCGAGCTTCGCGGGTATAAATTTGAGATCGTGAGCCAAAGCGAGGGCAACACGGGCGGCTTTAAAGAGATTATTTTGCTGATAAAGGGCAAGGGGGCGTACTCGAGGCTCAAATTTGAGGGCGGCACCCACCGCGTACAGCGCGTACCCGAGACCGAAAGCCAAGGCCGCGTACACACCTCGGCAGTCACCGTCGCTATCATGCCCGAGGTCGAAGATAGCGAGATCGAGATAAATCCAAACGACCTTCGCATCGACGTCATGCGCAGCTCGGGTCACGGCGGACAGTCGGTAAATACGACCGACTCGGCGGTGCGAATCACTCACATCCCCACAGGCATCGTCGTCACGAACCAAGACGGCAAAAGCCAGCACAAAAACAAAGAAGCCGCGATGAAGGTGCTAAAAGCGCGCCTTTACGAGATACAAGAAGAAGAGCGCCTAGCCAAAGAAACCAGCGAGCGCAAAAGTCAAGTCGGCACTGGCGACCGCTCGGGACGTATCCGCACCTACAACTTCCCGCAAAACCGCATCAGCGACCACCGCATAAATCTGACGCTTTACCGCCTCGACGCAATCATGGCGGCGGGACTTTTCGACGAGATTATTGAGCCGCTGATTGCGCATTATCAAGCCGAAGCAATCTCGGACGCTGAAATTTGAGCTACTATAAATTTTACGTAATTTTAAAATTTTACTCTGCGAGTGATTGTATTCTAGGGTCTTTTTATTAAATTCGTATTTTGATTTTTACTTTGCGCTACCGCAGTTAAATTTTAAAAAATCGTAAACCGGTTTTGATAAATAAATCGCGATCTTTTAGGCGGCCGTGGCGTTTATTGAGGATTGATTTAGTATAAAAAGGTCGCGCCGGTTTTTGTTTGCTAAATTTGAAAGATATTTCTTCCTCTTTTAGCCAAAATTTAAATCCAGTGTAAATTTACATTATTGCATTAAGATTTTTAGGCTTGGAGGCTCAAGCCAAGACATCTAAAAAGCACCGAGATAAAAGCAAATTTATAAAGTTATTTAGCTACGAAGCCATGCTTTTGGCGTAACTTCGTTTAAGACTCTGCGCTCACGCATAAGAGCCGCCGAATTTACCGCAAACTTTGCAAGCTTATAGCTTACGTCGGCGCCGCGTTTAAATTTAACATCGCCTGCCGAATTTATCGCTTGCGATTAGTTAGATTAGCTCCCGATTTACGCGTAGCTTCTTGCGCTAGGACCGTCTTTATCCGACTTTACCGCCTAGGCGTTAAATTTGCCGATTTCATCTATCTTTGTGCGACTTTTTATTAGCTTTATAAGCGCTTGCTGGGCTTTTGCCTTCACCGACTGGCGCGGGGCGCGGATGTTTGAAAACTCCTATCTTTACGCTTACGCGAAAAGTTATGTTGCTTTACTGGCGGCACTCAAGGGACAAATTTGGCGCTTACGCGGGTCTATTTTTGCAAAGGTTTAGGCTGAGGCGTTTTATCTTTTAAGTCTTTTTGCGGTATTAAATTTAATGTGATTTTGATTCTTTGCGCCTGCGTTAATTTGATCTTGCGAACAAACGAGCGCTTTGTATTCACCTGTTTAAGCGGCATTTACCGAACTATTTGCAAATCACCCGAGGCCTTACAGGCTTTGGCGCATAAAACGCGCATTTGTAGCTCGGTCGCAACTTCAGAGGCGCTTACGCTAGCTCAAAGCTTTGCGACATGACATCGGCTCGCAGGTAAAGCGCCGATCTTTGTAGCCTTGCAAAATTGGCAACGCAGTCGCCTTTGCTACGGTAAAACGCGGGCTAAATTTTACCGGTTTTTAGCGGCTAGGCACCCAAAAAACGCTAGTCGTGCTTCTTGCCGGTTAAAATTTGCACGATGGTTTCGGGCAAAATTTCATGCTCTATCTCGTGGATTTTAGCCTCGTAAGCTTCAAAGCTCATTCCCGCGCCCTTTTCAAACGCGCGCTGAGCGATAATCTTGCCGCCGTCTAGCTCCTCGCTGACCCAGTGCACGCTCACGCCACCCACCTTCATATCGCTATCAAAGCTCTCTTTTATCGCGTGTGCGCCCTTAAAAAGCGGCAGCAGCGATGGGTGCAAATTTATCGCGCGAATCTGCCTCGTAAAAACGGGCGTAAGGATGCGCATAAAGCCCGCAAGCACCGTTAGATCGACGTTGGCGCGCTTTATCTGCGCCACGACCGCAGCGTCAAATTCCTCGCGCGAGGCAAAATTTACATGCTCGGTAACGACGCTTTTTAGGCCGTATTTTGCGGCCTTTGCTATGCCGCCTGCGTTAGCTTTATTCGTTAGCGTTAGCGCGACCTCGATCTTGGTCTCGCCAAAAACTTTGCCGTGCAGCCTCTCTAAAATCGCCTCCAAATTCGAGCCGCCGCCGCTAAATAAAACCGCTATTTTTTTCGTAAGCATTTGAGTCCTTTGATGACGTCCGCAGCCGTGAGCGCGTAGTCGTTGATTTTGATTTCGCGAGCGGCTAGAGCGTGAGCTAACGTGCCCGAGATCGCGGCGTTTAGCGGGTCGTAACCCTGCGCAAGCAACCCCGCGACGATACCGCTTAGCGCGTCTCCGCTGCCGCCTTTTGCGAGCGCGGCGCTGCCGTGCGTCATGACGTAGATCTCGCCGCCTTGCGCGATTAGCGTATTTGCGCCCTTTAACACAAGCACGCATTTAAAATTTCGGCTAAAAACTTGAGCTAGTTTGAAGCGATTTTTTTGCACTTCGCTGGCGTCAAATTTGCCTAGATTCGCAAGCTCTAGCAGGCTCGCAAACTCCTTTGGATGCGGCGTTATCACGACGTTTTTATTATTTAAAAGCTCAAGCGTGCGTGGCTCGTAGCAAAGATCGGCGTCGATAACGAGCGCGTCTTTTGTTTTTAGCTCGCTAAAAAGCTCGTCTTTTTGCGCTTCATCAAGCTCGCCAAGACCCATGCCGACGGCTCCGACTCGCATTTTTGGCGTTATACGCGCGCTTTGCATTAAAACAGGCTCAACGCTTAAATTTTCGCCCACGACGCTAACAAGCCCAGCGCCGATAGTTAGCGCGGCAAGTCCCGCTATACGCGCTGCTCCGCCCTTTTCGCCGCTAACGACGAACATGTGCCCAAAGTCGCCCTTGTTAGCGTCTTGCTTTACGCGAAACGGCAAATTTAAATCGCTTTTTCCAAGTTTATAAAAGCTCGTCCCCGTCTCGTAAAGCTCGCGGGGAAGACCCAAATTTGCGACCTTTACGCGCCCTACGAAATCCTTTGCAAAGTCGCTATAAAGCGCTAGCTTTAACGCGCCCATGGTTACGGTCATATCGGCCTTAAAGACCGCGCCTTGCGGCACGCCGCTCTTATCAAGCCCGCTCGGGATATCGCAGGCAAGCTTGTAGGCGGGTTTTGCATTTAGTAAATTTATCAAATTTATCGTTTGCTCGTCTAGCTCGCGACTAAGTCCGGTTCCAAAAATCCCATCGATGATGCAGTCAAATTCGCCGCCTTCCGTCAAATTTGAGATCAAATTTACGCCGCATTTTAGCGCCCTGGTTAGCTCGGTTTTTGAGGTTTCGTTTTGTTTGTCGCTCGCTAAAAACGCGAAACAATCAAATTTGCCGCCCAAAAGCCTAAGCGCGGCGAGTACGTCTGCGCCGTTATTTCCACTTCCAATAACGCCTAGAATTTTGCGTCGTTTTTTTGAGGATTTTTTAGACCTAGTTCGCACGGCGTTAGCTAACGCGCTAGCAGCGTTTTGCATCAGCGCTTCAGTACTCAGCCCAAACTCTCTCACGGCTCTAGCGTCAAGCTCCGCCGTATCCCAAAATAGCTTTTTCATGTGCCCTCCTGCTTCACTCGGTAGCTCAAAGCCTCCAAGATATGGGGCTTTTTGATGATACGCGAGCCCTCGATGTCGGCGACCGTGCGGGCGACTTTTAGGGTTTTGTTTATAGCGCGGCGGCTGAGCGAAAATCTCTGCGTCGCGTGATCTAGCGCTCCGCTCGCCTCGTCGTCGCAAATGCAAAATTTAACTATCTCTTCGTCGCTAAGCTTGCCGTTTAGCTCGCTTTGGGCGCGCGAGATTTGCGTTTCAAACACGCGTAGCACGGTATCTTGCATCGATTCGCTCGTGACGTCGCTTTTATCATCGGCGCTCACCTCGTCCATCTGCACATGAAGGTCGATGCGGTCTATCACGGGCGCCGAGATGCGCGATTTATAGCGTTTGATCTCAAGCTCGGAGCATTTACACTCTAGATTTTTTGAGAGCAGATTACCGCAAGGGCAAGGATTCATAGCGGCTACGAACATAAATTTAGTCTCATACGTGATTTTTGAATTGACGCGCGAGATGTTGATTTTGTGGTCCTCCAGCGGCTCGCGCAGGCTCTCTAAAATTTGCGGCGCAAAGTGCGGAAGCTCGTCGAAAAATAAAATCCCGCCGTTAGCTAGCCCGACCTCGCCGATCCTAGCCGAGCTCGATCCGCCGCCGAAAATAGAGCTGCGCGTGCTCGTGTGATGAGGCGAACGAAAGGCGCGAAGGGCGGAAAATTCGCTCTCCTGCTGATTTAGCGAGCTATAAGCGCAACTAAGCAAAATCTCATCCAAGCTTTGCGGCGGCAAAATGTAGCGCAGGCGCTTGGCGCTCATGCTCTTGCCGCATCCGGGGCTGCCCTCAAAGATAATATTGTGCATACCGCAAGCAGCCACCAGACAGGCTCTTTTTGCCCTACTTTGGCCTTTCACGTCGCTAAAATTTAGCTCGAAATTTTGATTTTTTACGAAGTATTTCTCGCCGATTTTGATTAAATTCGAAAAAAGCGGATGAACGGCGCCGACTTTGCGCGAGGCGGCAAATTCGGGTTCGAGGAAAAATTTGATCGCCTCGGCTAAATTTGAAACGGCGTAAATTTCTAAATTCGGTATCGCGCCCGCTTTTTGCGCTATCTCTTGCGGGATTAGCACGCGAGAGCCGGGTGCTTTAGCGCTCAAAAAAAGCAAGATAGAAAAAAGGCTTGCCGTGCTTTTGACGCCGCCGTCAAGCCCCAACTCGCCAAATACAAAAACAGGCTCGAAGTCGCGCTCTTTTTGCAAGGCGATTAAAAGCGCGATAGGCAGGTCGAAGTGGCTGCCTGATTTTGGCATATCGGACGGGGATAAATTTATGATGATTTTTTGCGCGGGAAAAGAGAAATTTAGCGACAAAAGCGCTGATTTTACGCGTTCGGCGCTCTCTTTGATCGAAGCTCCCGCAAGCCCTACGATATTTAGCGCGGGCAAACCGCGGTTAAAACTGGACTCGACGTCCACAAGCCGCAATTCGTCGTTATAAGTGGCGCATTTTAGGGCTTTCATGCGTTTTTTTGCTTTTTATACTCTTTGTCGAATTTTTTGCGTTTGTTGTAGCCGATTCGCTCGATAAAAAGGTGTCCGTCTAGGTGATCCATCTCGTGCTGGATCGCAACCGATAAAAGCCCGTCTGCCTCGATCTGCTGGCGCCGTCCGAAGCGGTCTTGATACTCTAGCGTTATAAACTCGGCCCTTTTTACGTCCTCGTAATATCCCGGCACGCTAAGGCAGCCTTCTTGGTAGATTATCTCGCCCTCTTTGCGTAAAATTTTGGGATTTATGATTTCTAGCAGATCCTCTTTGCGCTGTTCTTTACTCTCTTCGTCAACTAAATTTACGATCAAAATTCGCTTAGCCTCGCCCGTCTGGATGGCGGCTAGTCCGATACCGTTTTTAGCGATCATGGTTTCATACATATCGTCTAAAAATTTATGCAACTCTTCGTCAAAAACCTTAACTTCAAGCGATTTGACGAAGAGTTTTTTGTTCGGATAGGTTAGGATTTCTAGTATCATTTGCCGCCCTCACCGGGTAGGATAAGGTAGCGTTTACCGTCTTTGCCGGTGTTCTTTAGCGCATCAAGCGCGCTAGAAAGCAGCTCTTCGACCGTCTTTTGTCCGCCCAGAGCGCAGGCTACTACCTCCATATCAAAATCGATCTTTTCGTCGTTTAGCATAAAAGAGGTGCCGTAAAACATCTCCGTTATGCGTTCGCACGCCTTTTGCGCGCCGACGATATCGGTATGGCGCATCAGCATCGCAAAGCACCCGTCGCCGTAATGCGCCAAAATATCGCTGCGCCTTGAGGTGCGAAGTAGCATACGCGAGATGTTTTTTAGCACTGCATGCTTGCCTTTTGAGCCGATGTCTTGCAGCGAGGTTTCTTTTGGTTTGATTAGCATCATCGAGGATTTATAGCCGTATTTTTGGATATTACCGACCTCCATGTCCAGCGTCTTTAGGAAAAATTTTCGGTTATAGATATCAAATTTAGGATCATAGACGGACTGTTCTTCTACTATCTTAAAAACTTTGCCAACCTCATCATAGCTGGTTTTTATGACCTCGATATGTTTATCCATCAGCGTATTTAGCTTGGCTAGATCATCGCTAAATGCGTTAAAAACGCTTTGATTAGCCAGCAAATTTCCGTTTGGATCGAGGCTGTCTAGGCGTTTTTTAACGACTGTTTTTAGTACGGATAGATTTTTATAAATGAGCGCGACGGCTTGCAACATGCTTTTTATCTGTATAAAGCTATTTTTTACCTCGCGCTCGATGCTGATTTGTCTATCGTCTTCTAGCCTACCGATTTCATCTTCTATCTTGATGATTTCTCCGACTTTTTTTTTGAAGTCGTCCGGTTGCTTTTCGAGTATTTTTTCAAAAAATATTGAATAATTTTTGGGTATCGAGGGGATATTTTCCTCAGCCAGCTCTTTTATGATAGCCTCGGAAAATCCGTAAATACCCATATCGCCGCCGTTATCCTCGCCCTTTCCCGCGCCGACGCGTCCAGGATTTTGTGCGCTTTGCGGGAGCTGTTTTTCGCTTTTTTTGTCGTCTATCTTTAGCAAAATTTACTCTTTATTTAAAGCTTTTTTCTAAAACCTTATCTATCAGTCCGTACTCTTTAGCCTCCGCAGAACTCATGAAAAAGTCTCTGTCGGTGTCTTTTTGGATTTTAGCTAGTTTTTGACCCGTATTTTTAGCTAGGATCGCGTTTAAAATTTCTTTCATACGCAAGATTTCCTTCGCCTGGATCTCTATATCCGTCGCCTGTCCGCGCGCGCCGCCTAAAGGCTGGTGGATCATGATGCGCGAATTCGGCAACGCATAACGCTTGCCCTGCGCGCCGCAACTAAGCAAAAACGCGCCCATAGACGCCGCCTGACCTATACAGATCGTGCAGACATCTGGCTTGATGTAGTTCATCGTATCGTAAATGCTAAATCCGCTCGTTATCACGCCGCCGGGGCTATTTATATATAGATATATGTCTTTGTCCGGATCTTCGGCCTCTAAAAACAGCATCTGAGCCACGATCGCAGACGCCATGCCGTCCTCGATCTCGCCGCTAAGCATTATTATGCGATCTTTTAGCAGGCGCGAGTAGATGTCGTAGCTTCTCTCGCCCTTGCTCGTGCGCTCGATGACGTAGGGGATGTAGTAGCTCATTACTCCGCCTTTTTCTCTTTTTTATCGTTTTTCTCGCTCTTTAGCGCAAACATCTCGTTAAATAGCTTCTCCTCGATCATCGACATTTTGATCGCAGGTAAAATTCCTTGATTTTTATAGTTTTCAAGGTGTTGTTTTGGATCTACGCCCGAGCGATACGCCTCAAAATAAACTGCTTGGATTAGCTCTTGGTCGCTTACCTTGATATCTCTACGGCGCGCTAGCTCGTCTATTATAAACGTTAGCTTCACGCTTTTTACCGCATCGTCGCGGTATGTCTCGCGCTGTTTAGTTAGAGCGTCTTTGTCCTCTCTAAATTTAGCCATCTGCTCAGGCGTAAAGCTACTCCAAGCGCCGCGGAATTGCATATCCATCTCTTGCTCTACGATGTTTTTCGGCACGTCAAAGTTAAATTTAGCCACGATCGCGTCGGCAAATTTAGGCTTTAGCTCCTCGTTTACGTTTTTAGCGTGCTTCTCGGCTTTGATCTGCTCTTTTAGTCTCTCTTCAAACAGCTCGACGCTTACCTTTTCCTCGCCCGGCATGATGCGTTTTAGCGTCTCTTCGTCGATCTCTTCAGGCACTTTTTTGCCTTGGATTTCGTGTAGCTTTACTTTAAACGTCGCGTCTTTGCCCGCAAGGTGAGCAGCGCCGTACTCGGCCGGGAATTTAACCTTTACGTCGCGCTCTTCGCCGACTTTAAGCCCGATCATGCCGTCCTCAAAGCCAGGTATAAACTGACCTGAGCCGATTTCTAGCAGGTAGTTTTCAGCTTTGCCGCCCTCAAATGCAACACCGTCTACGAAGCCCTCGAAGTCGAATTTTGCAAAATCGCCCTTTTCAAGCGCGACTTTTTCCACCTTTTCTAGCGGAGCCATCATTTTTAAAATTTCGTTTTTTCTCTCGTCGATCTCTTTTTTCGTTACGCGCGGCGCGGTAACGCTCTCTATTAGTTCCTCGTAGCCGTCGATGTTTATGACGGGTTTAAACGAGATTTCGATCTCCGCGTCGATCTCGTTCTCGCCTCTGTCGAATTTCGTCACGATCGGCTCGCCGATAACTTCTTCGAATTTTCTATTTAGCTCTTTTAGACCTGCGTCTATCGCGTCTTTTAGCGCGTCTTGCTCGGCATCGGCGGTTAGTTCTTTTTCGTAGCGTTTTAGCACCACGTTTACCGGCACTTTGCCCGCTCTAAATCCGTCTATTTTCATATTTTTCGCAGCTTTTTTCGCAGCGTTTTCGAGTTTGGCTTTTACGTCCGCGCTCGGTATTTTCGCACTTAGCGAAGCATTTACGGCGTCGATCGCCTTGGTTTTGATTTGCATTAAATTCCTTTAAAAAATAAAAATTTCCTAGAGTGTAGCAAAATTTTCCTTATTCATAGTATAAATTTAAGCGCGCGAAAGGCGAATTTAAGTAAAATCGTTTATCAAATTTACACAGGCGAAATGAATCAGGAACGCAAATGCAAAAAAATTTAGAAAACGAGGATTTAAAAAAAGAAAAGTTTGAAAGCTGCGTCGAGCAGATGCTACATCTAGTCGGCGAAGACCCGCGCAGAGAGGGGCTGGCTAAAACTCCCGAGCGCGTTTTTAAAGCTTACGAGTTTTTAACGAGCGGCTACTCTCAGGACCCTAAAGTCGTGCTAAACGACGCGCTGTTTGATAGCTCAAATAACGAAATGGTGCTCGTGCGCGATATCGAATTTTACAGCCTTTGCGAGCATCATTTGCTGCCGTTTTTCGGGCGCGTTCACGTAGCCTACATCCCAAATCACAAGGTCGTCGGCCTTAGCAAAATCCCGCGCATGGTAAATATCTTCGCCCGCCGCCTACAGATCCAAGAGCAGCTTACAGAGCAGATCGCACAGGCTGTGCAAGAGGTCATCAAGCCAAAAGGCGTGGGCGTCGTCATCGAGGCGCGCCACATGTGCGTGGAGATGCGAGGCGTGGGCAAGATCAACTCGACCACGACTACATCGGCGCTGCGAGGATGTTTTTTAAATAGCAGCGAGACTAGGCGCGAGTTTTTCTCCCTTATAAATTCGCACAAAGAAGTGAGATTTTAGTGGGTTTAGATAGCTTAAAATCAAAACTGGGCGCAAATTTATCTCTCTCTAGCGTCTTTGGCGTGATCGAGCGAATTTCCGCTACGACAATAGAGATTTCGGGACTGCGCCCCAGCATAGGCGACATCGTGCAAATTTGCGCTAAAGATAGGAGCAAAAGCGGACTAGCGATGGTGACCGAGGTGCGGCAAAATACCGCACTAATCTCGCCTTTTGGCTTTGTAGAAGGCTACAAGATCGGCGACTTCGTCTATCAAAGCGACCAAGGCATGAAAATCCCCGTGGGCGACGCTCTTTTAGGGCGCGTAGTCGATCCGTTTATGAATCCAAAAGACGGCAAAGGCGCGATCGCCACAACCGAGTACGCACCGATAATGCGCGCTCCGATCGATGCGATGAAGCGCGGGCTGATAGATGAAATTTTTAGCGTCGGGGTTAAAAGCATAGACGGACTGCTAACCTGCGGTAAAGGCCAAAAACTGGGCATTTTTGCAGGTTCTGGCGTAGGTAAAAGCACGCTCATGGGCATGATAGTAAAAAACTCGCAAGCACCGATCAAGGTTGTCGCGCTTATCGGCGAGCGCGGCCGCGAAGTGCCGGAGTTTATAGAGAAAAATTTACGCGGCGACTTAAGCGGTACCGTCGTTATCGTAGCCACTAGCGACGATAGCCCGCTGATGCGAAAATACGGCGCCTTTTGCGCGATGAGCGTGGCCGAATACTTCAAAAACCAAGGCAAAGACGTGCTTTTTATCATGGATAGCGTGACCAGGTTTGCCATGGCGCAGCGAGAGATCGGGCTGGCGTTAGGCGAACCGCCGACGTCCAAGGGCTACCCGCCCTCCGTGCTAACCCTACTGCCTCAGCTGATGGAGCGTGCGGGCAAAGAGGAAGGCAAGGGTAGTATAACGGCCTTTTTCACTGTGCTAGTAGACGGCGACGACATGAGCGATCCGATAGCCGACCAGAGCCGCTCGATCCTAGACGGCCACATCGTGCTTAGTCGCGAGATGACGGACTTTGGCATCTATCCGCCCATAAACATCCTAAACTCCGCCTCGCGCGTGATGAGCGACATCGCGACCAAAGAGCACAGAGCAAACGCCGCCAAGCTAAAGCGCCTCTACTCGCTCCTCAAAGAAAACGAAGTGTTGCTACGTATCGGCGCGTATCAAAAAGGCAGCGACAAAGAGCTAGACCTTGCCATCTCAAAAAAAGAATTTATAGATAACTTCCTAAAACAAGACGCCGAAGAGGGCTTTAGCTTCGAGCAGACGCAAGAACTGCTAGGCGGGATAAATTAGCCTCAAATTTGCAAAAAAGGCAAAAATGAAAAAAATTTTAGCGATGTTGCTTCTAGGCTTGCTCGGCCTTGAAGCTAAGATAATCGGGCAGGGTGAGCTAGCGGACTACGGGCTGGTTTTTGCGGACGGCAGTGCCGTGGATAAAGACGGCAACATAAAAGCCGTAGGTAAAAATTTTATGGTCACGGGAAGCTTTTCCGACGGTCTTTGCGTGGTTTTTATAGGCGAACAGACCTTTTTTATGGACGAAAACGGCAGATTCGCCGTGCGTTTGGCGCCCGGTACGGGCTTTAAAACCAGCTTTACCGAGGGGCTAGCAGCCATCGTCAAAAACGGTAAATTCGGCTTCATAGACAAAACGGGCAGGGTCGTGGTAGAACCCAAATTTGACTATACGGGTATAGCTTTTGGAGACGGCGCGATGATTGTAGGCGAGATGAAATACGGCAGGATGAAATACGGCTACGTGGATAAAAACGGCAAAACTATCATTCCTCCGCACTACGACGAGGCAACGTATTTTTCCGAAGGGTTAGCCTCGGTGCGTATCGCCGATAAATGGAGCGTGATAGACAAAAGCGGCGCTACCGTTTCAAAGCTAAATTTGGGCCGCCCGGTAACTTTTACGGAAGGCTTGGCGCCCGTAAAATTTAACGGACTCTACGGCTTTGTAAACAAGGACGCAAACATCGTTATAGAGCCTAAATTTGAATTAGCGTCGCTTTTTAGCGAAGGGCTGGCGGCCGTAAAGTCGGGGGGCAAATGGGGTTTTATAGACAAAAGCGGAAATTTTGCGATAGAGCCGCGTTTTGACGAAGTAAATCACTTTAAAGAAGACCGCGCCGTAGTGAGGGTCGGCGAACTGTGGGGCGTTATAGATAAAAGCGGTAAATTTATCCTTGAGCCGCAAAAATTCGACTATATATTTGACGAGTTTTACGGCGGAATGTTAAATTTCAGCGTAAATAGAAAAAGCGGTTGCCTAGACGTAGACGGCAAGGTCGCCATAGAACCGAAATTTGACGACATATACGTTTTTGAGGGCGACGCGACGGCCGCTAGCGTAGACTACAAACGCTTGTTTATCGACAAAAAGGGCCGAATTTTGCCTATTTCTTACTACTTTGAGATAGAAGATTGAGTCAAATAGCGTAAAGGATGAAATTACCGCTTAGCGAGATTTTGCGGGGCGGTAAATTTAAATCCGCGTAAAAAGCAAGTAAAAATCGGCGCGGTGACTAAATGCCTAAACGATAGGCGAAACGGCTATTTTAAGTAAATTTAGGGCGGATTCGCACGAGAGTTTGCGAATTTAACAAAAATCAAATAAAACGGAAAAAGAATGCGAAATTTAATAAAAACCGCGCTTGCAAGCGCGCTAATACTTAGCGGCTGCGCGAGCGGTAAAAACTACGCAAATCCGCATCTAGCGCAGCTAAAAGGGCAACATATCCTAGCCCTCGTAGACCGCGCGGATTTTGCCGACGTTTGCATGCGAGAGGACGGATCTAAGGTTTATTATTTGCAAAATAGCGCAAAAAGCGGCGAGCCGGGGCGGGCTTGCGACGAGACGGCGCCTAGCAAACTAAACGCGGCGTTTTTCGTCACCGACGAGGACGGCGTCATAACGGGCTACGACGAGATAGGGGGCGAGCCCGTAGCTAACTACGAGCCGATGTTTGCGGATCTGTTTAGCCCGCTAAAGGACGAGCGGTGAGGCTTGCGCTTTGGCTAACGATACTTGCGGTAAATCTCGCCTCGGGCGAGCTTTTTGACGCCGTTAAAGGCGAGTATTTAAGGCTTTTTAACGAACAAAACTACGGCGCCGCGCTAGAAATCGCTTTGCAAGCCGCAGAGGGCGCAGACGCGCAGGCGCAGCTAGAGGTGGGCTACGTTTATGAGACGATTTACGGGGATTATGTTCGCGCGGTGCGCTACTACAAGCTCTCCGCAAGCGGCGGCGAACCCCAAGCGGCGCTAAATTTGGGCTATTTGTTTTTGCGGATGAGCGATTATTCGCGCGCGCTAGGCTATATCGGCGAGGCTTTGGAGCGGCAGGAGGCGCTTGGCAGCGAGCGTTCGGCGGACGGGTATTATCGCCGCGGCATGGTTATGCTAGATCCGCGCAGAGGCAAGCTTTATGACCCAAAGGCTGCTGTTGTGGACTTTGCTAACGCCGCGAGTCTAGGCGGAGCGGACGGGACGTTTATGCTGGGCGTTTGCTACGGCCTTGGCGTAGGCGTGAGCGCGGACGAGCAAAAAAGCGACGAACTCGTAGAACAAGCCGCCGGCCTAGGCAGCGAGGATGCGCGCAAGGTTTTAAGCGGCTTTGCTAGCATTGCGGACTTTGTTGTTAAATAGCCCTTTGCGGCGTTTTGCCGCGGCGAGGGCAGCTTTGATTTGAGGTTAAATTTAAGTGGCAAAGCATTGCTAAAACTAGGCAAGCGCCCGCAAAACAAAATCGGCGCAGGAGTTTAGCTCGTTTGCAAAAAGCGGACGAAATCGCAACCATTTTAAGATGCGCGCTCTGGTTTTAAAGGCTAAATTTAGGGCGTGAGGCATGTCGGTAAATTTAGCTATCTTTGCGCAAACAAGCGCAATACAAGGAGAAAATTTGAGTAGAAATTATGACGAAAATCCGCTGGTTTTACAGGATGATTTTTACCGCATCGCACTTGGCTGCGCATTTTTATTTAGTGCTAACTTTTTTATGGCGTTTTTGATATTTTTTAGTGGTATAGTGGACTGGCAAAGCGGCTCATTTTGGGAGGTTTTCAGAGCCGAAGCGATGCGAGACGGCAGATTTGTTTCGATGTTTATAGGGGTTATTTTTGGAAATGTTTTAGCTGCCGCCGACCTAGTCAAAAAGCTCAAAAATCCCTCGCTCGTTTACCTTTACGAGGATAAAATTTACCAAACCAAAAAAGGAATAACGATAAATTTGACAGATATCGCCCAAATGCGAAAATCGCCCTATCAAATTTTAGGAGCGATACCGAAAAATCCGCTTTCCGCGATAGTGATCCCGTTTATGTTCGTCTTGGCTGCATTTATTTTTTATGTGCTGATTTTTATAGCTAGATGCGTGCTTAGAGCCTTTGACAAAGACGTAAATTTAAGCTACTTTTGCAACCTTGCCATGTTTAGTCAAACGAGCGTTATAAATATTTATTTCATCTCAAAATCAGACTACGCCGCGGTGCGTGAGTATTTTAGGGCGAAACTGGGCACCGATATCGCGGAGGCGCCTTGGACGATCAAATTTTACGACGCTAGGAACCTTCAACGGCTTTAAATTCGGCGGCCGCTTTCGTGTTTGCCTTGCATTAAATTTACCGAGCAAGGATACGATTTATCCTGGATCGCCGCTAAATTTACATCTTAAAGACGCGGGTTTTAAGCGCCGAGTTTTCACCGCCTTTGTCTCAAGTTTGAGGCGCGAGTTTTGATTTACTGCGTGCGGTTGTCAAGTTTCTGGGTTTGGTTTCTACAAATTTCATTGACCTGTTCGCCTTCGCTATTTCGTAAGATAACCTCGTAGTCTATGTACTCGCTTCCTTTGTCAAGCCCACCCAAATCTCTAAATTTCGACAATATTATTTCAAAGGATTTTACGTCGTCTAGGGTAAAATTGTCGCTTATTTTAGCGTATTTGAAATTTTTACTAGGAAGCATATAAAAATCTCTAAATTTTTGTTTTAAATTTAGTGTGTAAATCGTCGTGGACGCAGCACCGTTATCGCAACCATTGACTTTACTCTCATCAAAGGCAAGCGCAAGGCAAATTTCATCCCCGCAGACGACTTTCGTATCTTTAGCTAGGCTATTTACGCGCACGGTTTGTTGCCATCCCTCGCCTTTAATCTCAAAGGTATTGCGAGCGAGCTTTTTGGCTATTTCATCTCCGACATAACCTTCAGCTTCAGATTTATAAGCTGGGCCGAGCGCGGAGTAGTTCTGCTTTTGCGGAAAATCCGCAAGCGGAGTTTGAAGCTCACTTATAGCATTTAAATTTTCCTCGGTGCCTTGTGGAGCCGCAAAAGAGGTGCCGGGCTGAGAGTGCAAATCAAACGTAAACGTACCTATAAATTTTCTTATAACTTTATGCGCGGTTTGAGAAAATATCTTGGCTTCATTCTCAAAAAGCGAAATATCATAGATGCCGTACCTATAATATCTAAGCTTTTTACCCACCCAATCCTCATTCGGCGAGCGGTTAATTTCGTAATATCCGTAGTAGCGCTCCGGCATATCTTTTTGTAACAAAAAGTCGGTATATTCATGGTCTTTATATCTAAGCCAGACTCCAAATTCATCTTTAATATATAAATAGTCGAATTCCGCACCTTTGGCAAAATAGCTTTCACCTAGAAAAAACACCGGCCTTTTTTCACTTACCGACAGTACGGGAGCCTGGGGTAATTTTTTCAATTCCTCCTCAAACCGCTTATTTATGTAATCGCATGCCGGATCTCCGCTTAATTCGGGATCGCAACCCAAAGGTGGATCAAATAACCACCAACATATAAACCACAGTATAAACCACAATACCGCATACACGGCAATAACGCCGCATAAAACGCAAAGAGCTTTTTAAAAAAAATCATGCTAGTATTTCTACCCCATTTTACCTGAAAAACTCTAAACTTAAACGCCGGTCTCACCTTTTTTCACCGTACTAAATTCGGGCTTATTTTGATAAATTTAACCCAAAATGCGAAATTTCTAATTTTTAAATTTTCTAAAACCTTAAGAAATCAAACTAAGTTTAGGATATATTTTATCTTTTTATATCAAATTTGACTGAAAGACCGACGTTTTGCCCATTTGATAAGGAATTTCAATATATAAACTCTATCAAAAACCAGCTAAATTTGAAAAAACTAAGCTAAAATTTTAATCAAAAATTTATAAAATTTGTTATATTATCCTCGCGAAAATAAAAGGGATAAAATATATCCTAATTGATAAAGGTCAAGCGTGAGAGTATATCTAGACAACAATGCCACGACAATGGTCGATCCTGAAGCTTTCGAGCTTATGAAGCCGTTTTTTTGCGAAAAATACGGCAATCCAAACTCGCTGCATAAATTCGGCTCAGAGACGCACCCCGCGCTTCGCCGCGCGATGGATCAGCTCTATGCGGGTATAAACGCAAGCGATAACGACGATATCGTGGTAACAAGCTGCGCCACCGAGAGCAACAACTGGGTGGCTAAGGGCGTGTTTTTCGATCATATATTAAATAAAGAAAAAGATCACGTCGTAATCAGCGCCGTCGAGCATCCGGCGATCGCGGCGACGTTTGAGTCGCTCAAGAAATACGGCGTGCGCGTGAGCTACGTACCCGTAAACGAAAACGGTCTGCTCGATCCAAACGATCTAAGAAAGCTCATCGACGAGAAAACCGCGCTCGTTAGCATCATGTGGGCAAATAACGAAACGGGTACTATTTTCCCGATTAAAGAGTGCGCACAGATCGCTCACGAGTACGGCGCGCTGTTCCACACCGACGCGACGCAAACCGTCGGCAAGATCAAGATAAACGTGCGCGAGATGGGTATGGACTTTATGAGCTTTTCGGCGCATAAATTTCACGGACCAAAGGGCGTGGGCGGCCTGTATATCAAAGACTCGCAAAAGCTAACGAGCTTGCTTCACGGCGGCGAACACATGGGCGGTAGACGTAGCGGAACGCTTGACGTCGCAGGTATCGTCGGCATGGCGCAAGCTCTGGAAAACAGCAACAAGCTAATCGAATTTGAAAATCTACACGTAAGGCGCCTGCGCGATAAGCTAGAAGACGCGCTACTGCAAATCCCTGATATATCGGTCGTTGGAGACCGCGCTCACAGGCTGCCAAACACTATCCTAGCCGCCGTAAAAGGCGTCGAGGGAGAGGCGATGCTGTGGGATCTAAATCAGGCGGGTATCGCGGCGTCTACGGGTTCGGCGTGCGCGTCTGAAACGCTAGAGAGCAACCCGATAATGGAAGCCATCGGAGCTAGCAGCGACCTGGCGCATACGGCGCTAAGGCTGTCGCTATCGAGGTTTAATACCGAAGAAGAGATCGACTATGCGATAGAGCATATCAAAAAGGCGGTGGAGAGGTTAAGAGGCATATCAAGCACGTACGCCTACAACCCTAACGGCAAGTAACGGCTTGTCTTTTTCCTTTATACGTCGTTAGAAATTTCGCCGAAGCTCGGTTACGTATTTCGTATACGCGCCCTCGCTCGGCTCATTTCCGCCTCGTCTAAAGAAAAAATACTTCGCCTTAATGTTTTGCAGTCAAATTTGAAGTTAAATTTAATTGAAATTTGAGCTTTAAAAGTCCAAATTTGAGTTAAATTTAAAAGGAAGCGGGCGGCAGTATCGCGAGATGGATTTGAATGTTGTGAAGCAAAAATGAGCAAGGCTAACCAAATAGGTTGCCGCAGCGATATTTTTGCAAGCTCATTCAAAGACGCTCGCGAGACAACGCCTACAAAAAGGAAATAAAATGGCAAAAAATAATCTAATAGGCGGTTCAATTTGGGACGAATACTCCCAAAACGTCCAAGACCGCATGAACAATCCTAAATTTATGGGCGAGATAACGCAGGACGAGGCAAAAGCAAGAGGCGGCAAGCTCATCGTGGCGGATTTTGGAGCGGAGAGCTGCGGCGACGCGGTGAGGCTGTATTGGCTCGTGGATGAGAAAACCGACCGCATCATGGACGCTAAATTTAAAAGCTTTGGCTGCGGTACGGCGGTGGCAAGCTCAGATACGATGGCCGAGCTTTGCATCGGCAAGACCGTGGACGAAGCGGTCAAAATCACAAACATCGACGTGGAAAAAGCTATGCGCGACACCCCCGACGTCCCAGCCGTCCCGCCGCAAAAGATGCACTGTTCGGTTATGGCCTACGACGTTATCAAGGCCGCCGCGGCGCAGTATAAGGGCGTGGATCCTGAGCATTTCGAGGACGAGATCATCGTGTGCGAGTGCGCGCGCGTGAGCCTAGGCACGATCAAAGAAGTCATCCGCCTAAACGACCTACACACGGTCGAAGAAATCACGCAATACACCAAAGCGGGCGCCTTTTGCAAATCCTGCGTGCGTCCGGGCGGACACGAAAAGCGTGAGTACTATCTCGTAGATATCCTCGCAGACACTAGAGCCGAGATGGAGCGGGAGAAAAAGCAAGCCCTCATCGACGCGCAAGCCGCGGGTAAATTTGACGACGTGAGCTTTGAAAATATGACCGTCGTGGGCCAGCTAAAAGCCATCGAGAGCGTCATAGATAGAGATGTTCGCCCGATGCTGATGATGGACGGCGGCAACATGGAAATCCTTGATCTACAAAAAGACGCCGAGGGCAAATTTGACGTCTATATCAGGTATATGGGTGCTTGCAGCGGTTGTGCGAGCGGCGCGACGGGCACGCTATACGCGATCGAAAACGTATTGCAAGAAAACCTCAGCCCAAATATCCGCGTCCTACCTATCTGATTTGCTTTATAAGGCAAATTTGATACGGCTTGGGACTTAAATTTGCGCTAAATTCGGGCGGTTACCTTAGCCGTCCGAGAAGCCAGTCGCAAATTAAGCTAGCCATTATAAATGGCGGGTTATTTTGAGGCGAGAATCTAGCCGCGAGTATTAAATTTCGGGAATCTTCCCGAAATTAAGCCCTTTTATTTTCTAGGCGGTTTAAAACAGGCTTTAAAAACTCGTCAAATTCGTCCTGCGTTAGCACTCTTTTGCCCAGTTTTTCCTTACACTCTTTGCCAAGCTCGCACAAAACCTCTCGGTTTGCTATACTTTGAGCCTTGCCGTGTCTTGCTAGTACGGTGTTTAGCTCGTGCTCTTCGGAAAAGTTAACCAACTCTCGATCTGTTGCCATTTTAGTTCCTTTGTTAAGAATTTTCGCAGATTATACAATTTTTAGCTTTAAAATGTAGCTAAATTTAGCGCCGAATTTGGATACTAAATTTGCCTTGCGGTAGCGATTTTGCCACCGAATTTAGTCTAAATTTACTTGCAAATGCTCAAATTTCTTGCTAAGCAAACGACGGCCGTTACGGGTAGCGTTGGTTTAGCGGCAGATGCGAGTAAAAAGCTATCGTAGCAATAAGCTCGCGTAAAAGCCGTTGTTCCAAAACTACCAAATGTAAATCCAATCAAGCGATGAAGTCGGCGTTTTTTAAATTTTTAGAAATTTGCGCTTCTAGCATTTTGGTCCTTTGCCGCTTTTACTTAGCGCAGCTTGGCTTATGCTCTAAAATTTACGTTAAATTCGGACGGTTAGTTTAGCCGCTCTACTCTATTTTTGTAAATTTGATACGACTTATAATATGGTTTTTGGCGCTACAGAATCGCAAAATCCGCCTTATGAAACAAACAAATTTAGCTGCCCTAACTTTGCGTAAATTTGAGTGCAAAATTTGACTACTAAATTTTATTCTTTTAGCTCCTCGTAAATGCTCTGATTGCGATAAATGCAGGCCGCAATCACTATAACTAGCATCGGAGCTAGTAACAAAAATGCGCCAAAAGCGCCTAATGCTCCATCGCTATGCTGGCTTTTACCGGATAAAGTGATAGGAAGATAAAAAATCAATGCAAAAGTAGCAAAATGCTCTACCGCAAAAATCGTGTCACTTTTTTCGGGATTTTTAATAAAAAGATTGCTGTATTTGCGTTTTAAAATTAAAAATAATAGCGTACAAACAATGGCAGATAGCGCGACTAGATACAAATTATCCATACCTAGATAGTTCAGGGTTAAGCAATAAGCCAATGCCGTAAGAGTCGGAAAATTAAATCTAACCAAGCGATGTATCTGATATCTGCGCTTTAAATTTTTAGGGATTTGTGCTAAGGCTTTGCCGTATTCCAGTGCTTCGGCATCCTCGTCGCTTTGAGCTAGCTCGTCTTGGGGGCTTGCATAGTTAATTTTAGACTCAAATTTAGCCGCTTCGGCGATTTTATCTTTTTGAGTTTGCATTTTTGCCTCCTTTTTTGTTATTTTAGCCTAAATTTTAACTCTATCATCACCAAAATCCATTTGTCCCAAATTTCAATTTACGAAATTAAATTTTTCTACTTCATTTATCAAAATACCTAAAATTCCGATAATCGTTAATGTATGCGTTTTTAGTGATAAAATTAGATTTTTGCATATTTGTTTTTTAAGTTTTATAAAAGTTTAAGTTGTTAATATTCGCTCAGATTTTAATACGAAATCAAATTTATTCACAAAGGACGAATCATGTTTAGCGCTAGAAATCAACTAGAAGCACAAATCACAGAGGTAAGAGAGGGAGCGGTAAACTCTCTAATCGTAGCAAAATTGCAAGGCGGAGAGACCGTAAAAGTAACCGTAACCGTAGATAGCCAAAAGGCTCTAGATCTAGTAGCGGGTAAAAAGGTGGTTTATCTATTTAAGGCTTCTTCTATCATAGTAGCTAAAGGCGATAACGGTCTAAAGCTAAGCGCTACTAATCAACTAAAAGGCAAGGTAGTAAAAGTAGTAGAGGGTGCGGTAAACGCCGAAGTAGATATCGAGATAGCAGGCGGAGATAAACTAAGCGCTATCATCACTAACGAATCTGCTAAAAACCTATCTCTAAAAGCAGGCGATGAAGTAACGGCTATCATTAAAGCTAGCCACATCATCATCGGTGCTTAATTCTTTCAGTAGCGAGCGTTTTAAGTAATGCTCGCTAAATTTTAAATTTGATGCAAATTTACCTCCTCTTTCCTTTCAAAATTTAACTTTTTTCATAAAATTTAACCTAAAATACCAAATCCATCCGTTCAAATTTAACCCCTGTTTTATCTGATTTAGCGCTTGTTTGCTCTTTATTTTTTCTTAAATATTTTGATATATAATTCGCCTAATCATTATCAATATTAAGGAGAAAATTTTGAACGCTCAATGCAAATTTATAGGCTTATCTATCTGCCTTGCTTGCTCGCTCTACGCAGTCGATGCGAACCTCGGCGAGGTGACCGCCTACGGCAAGGCAGACCTATCTACGACCGAGGGAACGGGATCGTATACGACGGGAAATATGAGTACCGCAACCGGACTAAATCTAAGCATACGCGAGACACCCCAGTCGGTATCCGTCGCCTCAAATCAGCTCATCAAAGACCTAAATTTAAAAGACGTAGACACGGGGCGATGAACTACGCCAATGGTATCACGCTCTACCGCGATAGCGGGCGCGACCGTATCGTCTCCAGGGGATTTAACATCGACAATATCCAAGAAGACGGCGTCGCATCCTCGGTCTCGATCACGGCTCAAGGCACGCTCGGATTTTCAAAAGAATTTACCGATCTTGAGTTTTACGACCGGGTCGAGGTACTTCGCGGCGTGGCGGGCCTTACGCAGAGCAACGGCGAGCGGCGGTACGGTAAATCTCGTCCGCAAGCGCCCCGGCGACGAGCTTGGCGTAAATTTGGGCCTAAGTATGGGCAGCTGGAATAACTACAGAGGCTCGTTTGACGTCACCGACGCGCTAAACACAGACGGCACGATTCGCGGTAGGCTAATCGGCATCCTAAATAAAACCGGCTCGTTTAAAAACCACAAAAACGGTCACCGAGAGGCGCTGGGCGGTACGTTTGAGTTTGATCTAACCGATAAAACGATGCTAACTACGGGCCTCATCTGGCAAAGAACGATCGGCGTCTACGACATTTACGGCGTACCGGCTAGCGATGCTGGCGGCAATCTTTTAAATTTGAGCCGCAAAAGCTACTTCGGCTCGAGCTGGGACAAAAGCGAATACGAGAAATTTAACGCCTTTACCGAGCTTTCGCACCAGCTTAGCGACGATACGAAAATCTACGCTAAACTAAACTACACCAAGAGCGAAGGAATGTTTAAATTCGGCGCGATGGGCGGTACAAACCCCTACAACGTCGCGACTCCAAGACCGACGCACAACGTGAGATTTAGAAAATACGATAACGAATCGGACGAGGTAAATTTGCAAATCGGCGCAGACGGCAAATATGAGCTTTTTGGACGCAAGCACGAGTTTTTCGTAAACGGATCGCTCTCTCGCGAGAAATTTACCCGCCACGACAAATGGGCGCCAAACGCCAGCCTAAGCTCGCTGGGTATAGGGCTATATAACTGGAACGGTAGCGCTATAGCCGAGCCAAACTGGGGCGGCAGTAGCATCACCGACGATGATCTATACACGACTAAAATTTACCAGCGCGCCTTTGGTATCGGCACTAGATATAACTTTACCGACGATTGGCACTTGCTATTAGGCGGCAGATTTACCAGCGTAAAATACGACAAAAAGTGGGACGATCTCAAAAATCATACGAGCAAAAAGACGCTAGATCTAACCAAAAATCACTTCGCGCCTTATGTAGGACTAACGTGGGATTTTGCTAAAAACCACAGCTGGTACCTTAGCTACGCCGAGATCTTTAAGCCTCAAAGCGCTACGGACGCGAACAAAAATATCCTAAAGCCGATCGTTGGCTACAACATAGAAACGGGCGTAAAATCAGAGTACTTTGACGGTGCGCTAAACACGGCCGTAGCGCTATTTCAGGTAGTACAAGAAAACAGAGCCATCCAAGATCCGCTAAATACCGCCAACAGCATCGCCGAAGGCAAGGTGCGAAGCCGCGGCCTAGACCTTGAAATTTCAGGCGCGCTAACGGACAGATGGAACCTCTTTGCCGGCTATACGTTTAACAAAAGCGTCTATATGAAAAGCGAGCGAAAAACCTCGACGAACGTAAACTACGACAAGGGCGCGAACGCAAAATCCTACGTACCTAAGCATTTGTTTAAAATTTATACTAGCTACGAGATACCTTTTTCAAGCAGCCAAAAGCTGAGCTTCGGTACCGGAGTGAGATGGCAGAGCGCGACTTCGGGCTTTTATCAAAACGTAGCCTACGTAGCGCCGGTACAAAAAGCCTATGCGCTTTGGGACGCGAACGTGAACTACTTTTTCAACAAAAATTTCAGCCTCGGACTCGCGGTCAAAAACATAACCGACAAAAAATATTTCATGAACACCCAAAACAGAACCGCCGGTATGAACAACTTCTACGGCGATCCGCGAAATTTCACGCTGACGTTTAACTATACGTATTAAAGGGCTTTGGCGGGCTAAATTTGCGCGAAATTTTGCTTTTTGAAGCGGCGAGTAAAAGCGTCGCTTCGCTTTTTCTAGCGGGACGGACGTAAATTTGGCGCGAAAGGGCAGAGCGGATACCCCGTACGCCAAATTTGCTCAATGCTGGCTAAATTTAGGTTAAAATTCGTGCCGTAAAAAAGACTCGCCGTAAAGAGCAAAAACCAAACAAAAAAGGCTAAATTTGCAAATTTTAAAGAAGTTTTTCATCATCGCGGGTTGGTTTTGGACGGGCAAGCGCTCGCTGGGGGCGTGGGCGATGCTGGCCGTGACGCTGGGAGCTAGCCTAGCCATCGTCAAGGTAGCGACGCTAATGAACGCCTGGGATAAAAAATTTTACGACGCGATCGAAAAATTTGAAAAAGATCTCATGCTCCCGCTTGTGGGCGAGTTTCTCGTCTATACTGCGATTATCGTGCTTTTTATCGTGATAGGAAACTGGTTTAAAAAGCTGCTCGTAATCTCGTGGCGCGATAGCCTAAGCGAAGAGATGGAAAATTTATGGCTAAAAAACGCAAATTTCTACCGCTTATCCGCGGTCGCGGGCTTTGATAACCCGGACCAGCGTATCGCAGAGGACAGCCTCCTGCTCGCTGACAAAAGCGTAAATCTAATAAAATCCATGGTTTATAACCTCTCCAAGCTTTTTGCTTTCACGTTTATCCTCTGGGAGGCGTCAAAAGTACTGCACTTTAGCGCGTTTGGACGCGAGTTTGCATTGGAGGGATTTTTGGTCTACGTCGCGCTCATTTATACGCTTTTTAGCTCGCTAATCACGCACCTCATCGGCCGTAGTCTAAAGCGTCTAAACTACGAAAAGCAGCAGGTTGAGGCCGACTACCGCGCAAATCTGCTCATCACCCGCGAAAACGCCGAAGCCGTTGCGCTGATGAATGGCGTCGGCGCTGAAAAAACGCGCTTTAGAGCGAGCTTTAGCGAGGTAGTGCGCAACTGGCGCGTCATCATGAACACCGAGTTTCGCCTCGAGTGCTTTTCGGCTAGCTACTTAAAAATCACGAATCTAATCCCGATTTTCGCTTGTTTGCCGCTTTATTTCGCGCGGGCGATGAGCTTTGGCGATATGATGCGGGCACGCTCGGCGTTTTATAGCGTGCAGGACGGCTTTGCGTGGTTTATGGACTACTATAAACAGATCATGGAGTGGGCTGCGAGCGTGGAGCGTGTGTATAGATTTGTCGAGATCGCTCAGGCGGCGGACTCCAAGGTCAAATTTGGCGCTAAATTTAGTGGACAAAACAGCAACCTTGACGGAGTGAACGACTCCGCCGGGGTAACGGCGGCAAATTTGGCACAAGATAAATTTGACGAAAACGCCGAAGCAAACGAGCTGAGGTGTACAAATTTACAAATTTTTACCCCGAGCGGCGAGAATCTGGTTTGCGGGCTAAATTTGAGCATAAAAAGTGGCGAATGGGTGCTGCTACGCGGCCCGAGCGGAACGGGTAAAAGCAGCGTATTTAGGTATATCGCGGGCATCTGGAATCACGGCTCGGGCGAGGTTTGCGTACCGTGCGGGACTATGAGCGTACCGCAAAAGCCGTTTTTAGCGCGCATGAGTCTAAGGCGGCTTATCGCGTATCCTAGCGATTTGCAAGGCGCCGATGCCGATTTTGAGGGGATTTTACGGCGCGTACGGCTAGAGAAATTTATCTTTGAGCTAGACGAAGTTAAAGACTGGGGCAAGATTTTAAGCGGCGGCGAAGCGCAAAGGCTTGCGTTTGCGAGGGTTTATTTTGCTAGGCCTGCATTTTTACTGCTTGACGAGGCCACTTCGGCGCTTGATGGCGCACTGGCAAAAGAGCTTCTTGTTAATCTCAAGCGCGACTTTCCGAGTCTTGGCGTGCTGATGATTACGCACCAAGAGGAGCTTAAATTTATCTTTGACAAGGTTGTAGATATCGATAAAATTTAAAAATTATCACTAAATTTTTAGTCCTATATTAAGCCCGTTTTGTTAAATCAATACACTTACGCGCCGGAGCGTTTTATATTTTATTTTTTATTAAAACGACCGCATTTTATCTTTTTGTATCGGTTTAAAGAGCACAATTTAACGCAAGTTCCAAATTTACAGCTAAACGGCCTCCCAAAATCTCGGTTTCGTTTTGATCGCGTCCTGATTTTTCTCTCGTAAAATTTGCAAAAACTCTTTAAAATTCGGCGTAAAAATCGAAACGGCGGGCGCGAATTTATATTCGGCCGAACCGTCTTGCTCAAACTCGTCCGCAAAGCAAATCCGCGCAATCCCGCCCAAAAAGCAAAATGTTAAAAGTTATGATTAAAATTTCGGTTATTTTTAAAATTTGAGTCCTTTCAAAAATGCAAATTTAACCCCTGCGTCGCTTGCGGCCGAGCTTAAGCCGCTTTTTTGACGCCGTTAAATTTAGTGCCCTTAAATTTAAGCTCGCCGCAAAATCTCTTGCCGAATTTCGTCTCGACGATAAGAACCAGCACGAAAAATATCTTTTCGTCGTTTAAAGAGGCGATTTGGCGCAGAGTTTGGTCGGCACCGCTAAATTTGACGCCGTTTTCGCGCAATGTGCGGCAAAACTCGGCCTCGTCAAAGCCCAGCATTTGCGAAATTTCGGTTATGCTATATGGCTCGAGCGAGGCGATGATGCGGTCCATGTTGCACATGCTAGGATTTTTGCGGCGAGTTACGACGTCCGTAAATTCGTTTGCGAGCTTAACGAGCTTTTTCTTGCGATTTATCACGTGCAAAAGGGCTGCAAGCGCAACCAAAAAGCCCGCAAATTTATGCGCGCTCATCCAAAACTCGGCATACTCTCCAAGCGCGAAATTTAGCCCCGAAAACGCGAGCAAACTAAGCCCCAAAATCAGCGCGCAAACCAGGCAAAATTTATAAATAATATCGACTTTAAGCATAAAATCTCCAAAATATATTTTCGTAATTATACATTTTTAAAATAAGCAATATTTTAAGGACAGATTTTATCCTTTTATTGACGCAAATCATTCGATTAAATTTGCGTTTTGGATAAACTATCGCCCGAATTTTCACATCACAAAGGAGAAAAGTATGCGTGAATACAAGAAGTATTGGTGGGCGCTAGTAGCTGTCGTTACTATAGCCTTCGGGATACTCGGCTATTACGGCGTAGAGGTTTACCGCGAGGCGCCGCCGGTAGTGAGTTTCGCCGATAAAAACGGCAAAATAATAGTCGAGCAAGAGCAAATTTATAAAGGCCAAGAGGCCTGGCAAAGCATCGGCGGTATGCAAGTGGGTTCTGTGTGGGGACACGGAGCGTATCAGGCGCCTGACTGGACGGCTGATTGGTTGCATAAAGAGCTAGTCGCGTTTATGGATATCAAGGCAAATCAGCTTTACGGAGTTAAATTTAATGCTCTTAACGCCGAGCAGCAAGCCAACATCAAAGCTCTAACAAAGAGCGAATACCGCACGAATACGCTAAAAAACGGCGTTATAACGATCAGCGACGAGAGGATTGCGGCGGCAAAGGTAGTGCGCGACGAGTATAACGGGCTTTTCGGTAACGATCCGAAATACCAAAAACTACGCGAAAACTACGCGATGAAAAACAACACGCTAGCTAAAGAGGAAAACCGCGAGCAGTTAAACGATTTCTTCTTCTGGGCGACCTGGGCTACGGCGACGAATCGCCCAAATAGCGAGGCTACGTACACCAACAACTGGCCGCACGAGCCGCTAATCGATAACGTTCCGACGCAAGAAAACGTATTTTGGACGATTATTAGCGTTACGATTTTGGTCGCGGGCGTTGGCTTACTAGTTTGGTTTTCAAATTTCTACGGCGAAAAAGATCACGAGAAACTCGCTCCTATCGACGTCGATCCGCTTTCAAGACTAAATTTAACCCCGTCTCAAAAGGCGCTTGGCAAATATCTTTTCGTAGCGCTCGCGCTATTTGTTTTCCAGATCATGATAGGCGGCTTCGTGGCGCACTACACGGTCGAGGGACAGGAGTTTTACGGTATAAATTTATCCGAGCATATCCCGTACTCTTTGGCGCGCACTTGGCATATCCAAGCGAGCATTTTCTGGATCGCGACGGGCTTTTTGGCGGCCGGACTTTTCCTAGCGCCTATCATCAACGGCGGCAAGGATCCTAAATTCCAAAAACTAGGCGTGGATTTGCTTTTCTACGCGCTACTTTTCCTAGTCGTGGGTAGCTTTGTCGGCGAGTACATGGCGATAGCGGGCAAGATGGAAACGTCTACTAGCTTTTGGCTCGGTCACCAAGGATACGAGTATATCGAGCTTGGTAGGGTTTGGCAGCTTATTTTGTTTGTCGGTCTCGTTATCTGGATGGCGCTCGTGCTTCGCGGATTCGTCGGCGGATTTAAGGCTGACGGCGATAAAAACCTGCTAGCTATCTTTACGGCTTCTGCTATCGCGGTGGGACTTTTCTACGGCGCAGGACTATTTTACGGACAAAGAAGCCCGCTACCGGTTATGGAATACTGGCGCTGGTGGGTCGTTCACCTTTGGGTCGAGGGCTTTTTCGAGGTGTTTGCGACCGCATCGCTTGCGTTCGTGTTTGCATCTTTAGGCTTAGTCGGCAAAAAATTTGCGACTTATTCGACTCTAGCGAGCGCTAGCTTATTCTTAATGGGCGGCATCCCTGGCACCTTCCACCACCTTTATTTTGCGGGAACAACTACTCCGATCATGGCGGTGGGTGCAAGCTTTTCCGCGCTTGAGGTCGTACCTTTGGTGCTTCTTGGAGCAGAGGCCTTTCATCAGTATTCGCTTCAGTTCGCGCAAAGCTGGGCGAAAAATCTCAAATGGCCGCTTTACTGCTTTATCGCGGTGGCGTTTTGGAATATGCTGGGTGCGGGCGTATTTGGCTTCCTTATCAACCCGCCGCTATTTTTGTTCTACATCCAGGGTCTAAACACCACTTCGGTGCACGGACACGCGGCGCTTTTTGGCGTTTACGGATTTTTGGCACTAGGTTTTGTTTGGCTCGTGGCGCTTTACCTTTTCAAAGGACAGGAATTTAACGACAAGCTGATGAAAGTAGGCTTTTGGTCGCTAAATGCGGGTCTAATGCTGATGATTTTAGCGTCGCTACTTCCGATCGGTCTTTATCAAGCCGTCGCCGCGATAGATGTGGGCATGTGGTACGCTAGAAGCGCGGAGTTTTTACAGATGGATCACTTGCAAAATTTACGCTGGCTAAGGATGATCGGCGATACGATCTTCATCATCGGCGGCATTTGCTTCTTTATCCAGATTCTTAAATTTATCGCGGGAAGCTGCGGCTGCAAGGCCAAAGCCTAATCCCTCTAAGCCCCTGCTTTAGGGGCTTAGCTTATTATAAACTTCTATCTTGTAAAATTCGTCCAAAGGACGAAAATGCAAAAATTTAAAAAATATCTCCGAAATTTTATCTTTGGCTTCTTGATTGCCCTGCACGTTACGGCGTTTGCGGCGATAAACTACGCTTTCCCGCACTACGACGAGGCGATCATCACGGGCGGCGAGGTCAAGCGCATGGACAAAGACGGCTTTATCGACGCGCAAAATCCCGCCGACGGCCCGACGCGCGACGTGTATTTTATCTACACGCGGGAGTTAAACGGCACGAAAGTGATGCCGTATCGAAACGAAGACACGGGCTGGGGCTTGCCGCTTTATTTTAAATTTAACTCCGCCGACGTCCAAGCCGCCGCCCAGAGTCTAGTGGGCGAAGGCAGGGCGCAGATCAAATACTACGGCTGGCGCATTGCGATGCTTGATATGTTTAGAAACGCCGTTTCGGTTAAAAAGCTAAAAGAGGGCCAAACGCGGGCAAATCCTATTTTTAGCTATATATTTTATGCTTTGACGGCGGTTTCGTTTGCGGTTTGCGCCGTTTTTGTTAGAAGAAAATTTAAAGACGAGCCAAGCTCAAATTTATAATCTAAGCCAAATTCGAGCGGCTTTTCGTCGCCTCGCCCAAATTTGACTAGGCGAGGACGGCAAATTTGACGTAAAATTTGCAGTCAAAAGGATATGCGTGAGCGAACTGTACATCTTTATCTCCGAGCTTTGCTCTCTGATAAACGAAAATTTAAAAAAGAATTTTTATTTTCAGGCGGGATTGTTTTTAGTTATAGTTTTGCTCGGATTTTTGGCGGTTTGGATGCGGGATTAGTCAAATTTGAGCGGACAAATTTGACTAGGACGAGCTAAATTTAATGGACGCAAACAGCGTAAATTTAATGCTAAAAAGCAAATTTTAAAAATCCCTAAAAATATCATTTGCAAAGTAGCCTATAATCCAAAAACATATCGCGATAGCCACAAACCAGCCCATTCCTGCGCTTTTGGCATAAAACAAAAAGGCTAGTACGCAAACTAAGGCTAAATCCGTTCTAGTCAAACTTATTCTCCCATACGCGCGCCGCCGTCAAATTTAGCGCAGTATAGTTGCCGTACGCAAATTTACTCTTTTATGTTATCCGGCAGCATCGGTTTGCCTAGCAAAAATCCCTGCGCGTATTTGATGCCGAATTTTTTTATCTCGGCTAGGATCTCTTCTGAGCTGACAAACTCCGCCACGACGTTGTAGCCCTGTCTTGCGGCAAAGTCAATGATGGTTTGCAGCAAGTAGCGGGCGTTTTGATCAAACGGTAATTTTTTGATAATCGAGCCGTCGATCTTGATCGTGTCGATATCAAGCTCCAAGATACGGTAGTAGTTGGAGTAGCCGCTACCGAAATCATCGATCGAGATTTTGCAGTCGTAGGCGCGAACCTTGTTGATGAAATCATTTACGATATTATAATCGTCCACGCCTTCGCTCTCTAATATCTCAAAATACACGCGCTCAGGGTTAGAGCATACGCGTAGTTTTTTCTCGATGAGTTCTCTTATGCTCTCGTTTGTGATATCGCTACTTGAAAGGTTCATCGAAAAGCCCACGTTTTCAAATCTCTCGACCAGCCTAAAGACGTGTTCGATAACCTTTTTGGTTATATCGTTATAAAGCGAGATTTTCTTTGCGATATCAAGAAATTCGCCCGGATAGCGTATCTTGCCGTTTTCGTCGATGAGGCGCACGAGCACTTCGTAGTATTTGATCCGCGCGCCTTGGCCGGATATGTCGTAGATGGGCTGGCACTCGACGATAACGGTGTCGTTATATAGGGCGCTTTCGATGGTGCGCGACATGATTTGGTTGTGGTAGTACTGCTGCTCGATGTAGCTATTTTCGGTATAAAACTGCGCCGCCTCGCCCCTTTGCACGGCTTCGTGGTGGGCTAGCATGGCTTGAGTTAGGCGATTTGTCTGCACCGTGTCTTGAGGCATGCTGACGCCCAAGGTTATTTTTATGTTAGGTATGGATTCGCGCTCGCCGTCTACGGTTACGTAGAGATTTTGCGTTTTGAAATAATCTACGAATCGCTTAGCGTCCCTGTTTGCGTCCTCGCCGTTATACCAGATGCAAAACTCGTCAAACTGCACTCTGTAGATATCCGCGTCCATCGCGTAAGTATCTATACAAAGCTTTAGCGTAGAAGCAAACGAGGCGATGATAAGGTCTACGGTTTTGGTCTTGTAAAAAAATCTAAAATCCATAAAATTGTTTATGTTTATGTAGATTATCATCCCGCTAGGATGGCGCTCCATGCGCTGCGTGAGCGCGAAATAGCTGCCAAATCC
>CAURYE010000015.1:0-38711 GCA_963529235.1 uncultured Campylobacter sp. | reverse complement strand
TTTCTTGCTTCATTTAAAGGAATGCGAATTTAGATATAATACTAAAACTACACAGAAAAACTTATATCAGAAACTATTGAAATTGATAAGAGAGAATCCGCTTAAGTTTAATTGAGCCTAAGTTTAATTTGATTTATTATCCAATAAATAAGCTAAATTTAATTTTAAAAATGAAATTAAAATGAATTTATTTAATATAATTGCGGCAAAATTTTGAAATTTAAGGAGACAAAATGTCAATTTCAAGACGAGATTTTTTAAAGACATCCGCTGCAGCCACGGCGGTAATCTGCTCAAATCCCCTTATGGCTAAGGAGAGCAAGATCAAAAGTATACCGCACGCTTCAAATTTAGGTGCGTTTTACGCCGACGTCGACGAAAATGGAAAGATAGTGAAAATTAGACCGCAGGTATCTGATAAAGACCCCAAATACCCTGGAAACGAGGCGTGGATAGATAGAGTTTATTCCGATACTAGGATAAAACACCCTTGCGTTAGAAAAAGCTACCTAGAAGGTAAAAACGCTCCCGAGCTTCGCGGCAAAGAGGAATTTGTGCGAGTGAGCTGGGACGAGGCGATGAAGCTAATAGTCAAAAAGCTTCAAAGCGTAAAGACGGACGAAATTTATAACGCAAGCTATGGCGGCTGGGGGCATCCCGGTCTTCTTCACAACTGCAACTCCGTGGTGGGCAGATTTTTTAATACTGTTTTTGGCGGAGCGGTAGGAACTGACGGCGAGTATAGTAACGGCGCTGCAGGCAGAGTAAATGCAACTATCGTTGGATATTTGGAAGTTTATTCTCCTCAAACCGCACATGAAGTAATGCTTGAAAATACGAAAATTTACGTAATGTGGGGCGCTGATTTATTTAAATGCAATCAAATCGACTATAAAATAGCAAATCGCGGAAACAATCCTTATTTTGAAAAATATGCAAAATCAGGAATAAAATTTATCACGATTGATCCGCAATACACCGAAATTGCTAAGAAATTTAACGCCGAGTGGATTAAAATTCGCCCAAATACCGACGTGGCGCTTATGCTTGGAATGTGCCATTACCTATATACAAGCAACCAATATGATAAAGAATTTATCGAAAAATACACTTTTGGATTTGATAAATTCCTGCCTTATCTACTTGGTAAGAGCGAAGACATGGTAGAAAAAACTCCTGCCTGGGCAGCAAAGATAACTGGTGTTGAAGAGGGCGTTATAAAAGCGCTTGTCGATACTTTTGTAAAAAATCGTACATTTTTAGCAGGCAACTGGGCTATGCAAAGAGCTCATCACGGAGAGCAGGCTGACTGGATGCTTATGGTGCTTGCTTCGATGATAGGACAAGTTGGTCTCCCCGGCGGCGGATTTGGATTTTCTATGCATTATAGCGGCGGAGGACAAGCGTTTTCGGGCGTTAGTTTGCCGGTAGGCTTGCCGCAAGGTAAAAACAAAGTAGATGCAAAAATTCCGGCCTCAAGAGTTAGCGAAGCTTTGCTAAATCCGGGCAAAAAGATCAAATTTAAAGGCTCTGATATAACCTATCCCGATATCAAAGTCATGTATATAACGGGCGCAACCGTTTTGGGACACCATCCAAATACGAATGAACTTATAAAGGCTATTCGCAAGCTTGATACCGTGGTAGTTCATGAGCCTTGGTGGACGCCGATGGCAAAGATGGCCGATATAGTGCTTCCTTCTACGACTCCGCTTGAAAGAGACGATATAAGCTATGGCGGCTCTTATTCGCAAGATTATGTTTATGCGATGAGAAAGGTTGTAGAGCCGCTTTTTGAAGCTAGAAACGATTATGACGTTTTTGCTCAGATGGCAAAAATGGTGGGCGAAAAAGAGCATCGTAAATTTACAAGCGGCAAGAGCAAAGAGGAGATCATAAGAAGCTTTTATGAAAGAAGCGATTGCGTTAATTACGTAAGTTTTGATGAATTTTGGGAAAAAGGATATGTATACTTTGAGCCTGGCGAAGAGGCAAAGAAATTTGTTCGCCACTCCGCATTTAGTGCTGATCCGGTAGCAAATAAACTGGCTACGGAAACGGGTAAAATTCAAATTTTCTCGCAAAAATTTGCTGATTATAAACTTGATGATTTTAAGGGACATCCTATGTGGTTTGAGCCTGCAGAATGGCTTGGCAATGGCAAACTTACAAAGCAATATCCGCTTCATCTGCTAAGTCCGCACCCAAAATATCGCATCCACTCTCAGCTTGATAACTCTTTTGTAAGAAAAGCGTATAAAGTAGGAAATAGAGAGCCTGTGCTTATAAATGATGAAGATGCTAAGAAATTTGGCATAAAAGACGGCGATACGGTTGAAGTCTATAACGATAGGGGTAGAATTTTAGCAGGCGCCGTCGTAAGCAAAGACATTATGAGGGGCGTCGTGTCGATAAGCGAAGGCGCTTGGTATGATCCTGAAAATTTAACAGATGAAAATCCAAGATGTAACGCAGGGCACGTAAATTTATTAACAAGCTCAAGACCTACTTCGACTATGGCACAAGCGACTTCTATAAATACCTGCTTGGTGGCTGTCAAAAAAGTTGATGCCAAGGCCTATGCCGGCATTAAAACACCGATAATAAAAGGAGCATAAATGAGAAAAATTCTATTTTTAGCGGCGGTATTGGCAAATTTTGTTTTTGCAAAAGATATGTTTATCTTTGATATCAAGGCCGATTTGCTTGATCCTAAAACCAAAGAGGTTGTAGGCGAAATTTACGAAGGTACGCCCGTAAAATTTATAAAGCAAGATGGCGATTTATCGCTTATCGAAGTTAGCGGAGAGGTTACTGATAACAAAAATATCTTAGCCTACAAAAAAGATCCGTTGATAACCTTTTTGATGCTTAAAAATAAGGAGGCAAAGCCGAAGGAGCAGTACCTAATAGACAGCAAAAAGTTAAATGAAAATAGCTACGCCTCATGGGAAGAGGCGGAGCTTGTTTATTATGACACTTGTAGCTCATGCCACGCGGCTCATAAACCAAAAGAGCATTTGATGAACGTGGGATGCATATCTAACCGCTATGCAAACATTTGCCAAAATAAACGATGAAGAAAAAGCTAGAATCCTGCGCTTTATGCAAGCCTTTGCAAAAGACGGAATCGCAAAAGAAGAAGATTAAAATTTTAGGCCAAATTTGGATAAAAATCTAAATTTGGCCTATTGTAAGACTTTAGTAGCCGCTAACTTTGAATAACAAAGAGTTAAAATATTATTTGCTTACATGCTTTACGATATCTTTTAGTACTAGCGGTATTACGTCGCCGTGTCCTTGCCCTTCGTAGATTTTAAATTCGTATTTGACGCCCGACTTTTTTAGAATTTCAGCTAAATCGGCCGCTTTTAGTATATTTTCTTTGTCCGTTTTGCCTGCTCTTTTTTCTAATTCTCCTACGCTAAGTCTTATAAAACTCGCCTTTAATTTAAGTTTTAGTTTGCCGTCGCCATCTAAAGCATCTTTTAGAATTTTAGAATCTCCCCACCAAAGAGACGGAGAGGCTATAAAAAACTCATCAAATATACCGCCGTTTTGTAGAAGCGAATAAACTAAAAATAGTCCGCCGAAAGAGTGGCCGTAAAATATTTTTTCGCTATTTTTTATATCGTATTCTTTGTCTACAAACGGCATTAGCCTCTCTTTTATAAATTTATAAAATTTGTCCGCATTGCCGCCTTGCTCGTATTCGTCGCCTTGGGCTAACGGCGTTAGGTCCTTTGTTCGCCTTACGGTATCGTAAGCTAGCGGCGTATCGTATCCGACGCCTATGATAAGCGGCACATTATCGTTTGAAGTAAAATTTTTAAATAAATTAAGCAATACAGAAAATTGTGCATTCGCATCGAGCATAAAAATCGCTTTTGGATAAACATTGCGGTTTTTCGGGACGGCTTGAAAAATTTTATATGTTTCTCCGCCCGCGCTTTCTAGCGTGGAGTATTTAACATCAAAAAGCTGATAAACGCTTTCATCTATCGGCTCTATGTACTGAGTAGGCTTTGCGCTGGCTGCACCAATCATAATCAAAGCTCCCAAAAATAATTTAACAATCCTTACCACTTCGCGCTTACCTTAAACCAAAATCTCCTGCCCTCTTCAGGATACCAGTAGTAGTTGCCGTCATCGGCCATCCCCTCGTCGTAGCGGATATTATCAAAGATATTGTAGGCGGTCAAATTTAAGCTTAAATTTTTATTTACCTCCCAGCTAGCACCCAAATCGACGGTAAAAAGCTTTTTGTCGTTTTCGCTTACTTTATTGCCGGGACCGAATTTGACGCTGGTTAGCTCGCTCTCGTAGTTTGCCCCAGCAAAGGTACTCACGCTTGCGACAGGCTTATACGTTAGCGTCAAATTTGCCGCATGCTCGGGCGTTGCGGTCAGAGATTTGCCGTCTAATCGGCTAAGATTGGTCTGACTAAATTTGACCGGGCCGTTTGGGGTATTGATCGTCGGATCGCCGGTTTTGATTTTGGAGTTGTTGTATGTGTAGTTGCCGCGCAAATTTAGATTTTTTAGTATGTCGTAGTCTGCGCTAAGCTCGATGCCCCAGACGTCTGCACCGTCGATGTTAAAGTAAGTTCCCCAGCCCGGGCAGTTTACGTGCGGAGCCGTAGCGCACGAGCCAAATGCCGGAATACGGTTTATGCTGCTACCGTCGGTATCTAGGATTTTATCTTTAAACTCGTTTCTAAATAGAGTAACCGAACCTCTAAAATCCTCGCCGCTATCGTAGTAAGCGCCTATTTCATAAGTTAGGCTCTTTTCGGGTTTTAGGTCTGCATTACCAAAGTCTACGATCATCCAGCCGCCTTGTATGGTGCCGACTTCCGGCGAGATCTGATTGACGTTGGGCGTCTTATATCCTGTCGCTACGCCGCCTTTTAGCGTCCAGTTGTCGGTTAGATTGTAAACCAGATACGCACGCGGCGAGAGATGATCGTCGAAAAATTCGTTATGCGTGAAGCGGCCGCCCAGCGTCAAATAAAGCTTGTCGTCTAAAATCTCCCATTCGTCTTCTAAAAATGCCGCATGCTCTTTCATGGAGTAGGCTTTCGGGTTTCGCAGCACGCTTCTACTTGAATTTGATACGATAAATGTGGTTTTAACCGTCTGCTTACTGAAATCATAGCCGAAAGTTAGCGTATGCGAATCTAGGAAGGTGCTAAATTTGGAGTTAAAGTTGTGGTTCTTGACATCAGTCGGCGTTAGGCTATCAAAGAGGCTCGTTCGCTTCGTCTGATCGTAAATGTAGCTCACGTTGGCATTTAAATTTTCAAAATTTCCCAGGTATCCTACTCCGTAGCTATCTTTTTTGTAGTCGTAGCTATTTAGCAGCCTGTTTGTCCTTACGGTTGCCGTCTTGCCGACGGTCCTTGAGTATTCGTGGCGTTCTTGGGAGGCTAGGAGATAAAATTTATTGTATTCATCCGGCGTAATCCATAGTTTGGCGCTAAAGTTTTTCTTATCGCTTTCTTGATAGCCGCCCGGATAGCTATCCTCGTCGCGTAATTTTTTGTAGCCCCAGAGCTGAAGACCGAGGTATTTGTTAAGAAGCGGAAAGTTAAGATAAAAGTCCGCTTGGCGCTGCGAACCGATGCCGCTATGAGCCTGTGCGATACCCGATATACTCGCGGAGCCGCTAAATTTATCGAAATTTTTCTTCGTGATGATATTTATGACCCCGCCTACCGCATCGCTACCGTAAAGCGAGCTCATCGGTCCTCTGATGATTTCGATTCGTTCTATCGCCTCAACCGGCGGGATAAAATTTGAGTTCATATCGCCGGCGCCGCCTTTTGGATTGGCCGCGCTTGAATTTACTCTTTTGCCGTCTATGAGAACTAGCGTTTGCGAACCTTCCATGCCTCGGATCGAGATACCGCTGGCGGGTCCGTCCTAGCCGCCTATAACGCTAACTCCCAGAGCTTTTGAGGCGATAGAGTGAAGCGAGGTGAAGCTATCTTTTGCCAGGTCGTCATTTTTTACGATTGATATGCTGGCGGGTGCGTTTTTAATACTTTGCGAAAAACCGCTAGCTGTGACTACGACCTCTTCTAAATTTACATTATCTGCGGCTTGTAAATTTATTGCGCATACTAGCGAAACGATAGGTACAAAAGCTTTATTTTTTGAAACAATCATATAAAATCCTTTAGAATACTTAATATTGATTTAAGTTATCAATTTTTTTTCGCGAATGATAGCTAATATGGAATAAATTTAATATTAATTATCGTATATAGATAGAATTTGCCGCTAAAGACTAGATGGCCAATTTAATAATATGGCTTTGAGGCAGTTTTTAAAGCTTATAAAAGGATGCTAAATTTGAAATTTTATCCATCCCGCAGTCAAAGCGAAGTCATTGACACTAAGTTTTTAGCTTTTGGAGCGTGATGGATGAAGTGGTTTTAAAATCAGTAAAAACGATAGGATAACCTATCGTTTTTACGTTTTAATTAAAAATTATAGTGAAAATTCACCATAAACGATCTCTCGTCGCCTAGCCTCGAGCTTGAGCGCCAGTATTTTTTATCAAAGAGATTGTTTATCGCTAGCGTCATTTGCGCATGCTCGGTGAAGCTATATCCCGCGCTCACGTCCACTCTGGCAAAGCCCGGCAAGTGTTGTTCTTGGATTCTACCGCCGCTAGTAGAGTAAAAGTAGCGTTTGGAGTAGCCGGTAACGCCGCTTTCTACGTACCATTTGTCGGCGTTTACGTAGCGTAAAAAGACATTGCCTTGCCAGCGCGTGGTTTCATTTAGATTAAGCCCTTCGTTTAGCGGGTTTGAGTTGTCTTTAGTAACCTTAGCGTTTGTGTAGCCAAGCGAGCTGCGCAGGTATAAATTCTCGTAAATTTGCCCTAGCACGTTTAGCTCGATACCGCGGCTACGCTCCTTGCCGCGTACACGCCGTGATTGATCGCTCGGTGTTTGTTATCGGTCGTAAACGGAACGTTTCTGTTTGACGTCCAGCTACCCCTAGATGCGTACGGGTCTATATCTTGCATATGGGTTCTGCTATACCAGAGTCTTGGATGGCGAGTTTCGATGCTGCTATCGTAGCCGACAGCTATGTTGTGCTTAAATCTATCGAAATTTAGCTCCTTAGTAAGCGTAAAGGCGTTTGAGAATATTTTAAAGATATTGTTAAGAGATACAATCTAACTCACTATTTTACTTATCCAAGATGTCCTAAGATGAATACGCATAACGAAAGATTTAATAAACCCATACAAGATATGTTCGTATCTTATAACGAAGATCTGCTATTTACCGATCTAAATGAATTTAATTGGAAAATGGCTAAATGGCTCATTGATTATAATACTATTTTAACTCATACTTCGCTAGGGTATAAGACTCCGTTGGAGTATGCTATAGTTAAGGAGAAAAAGTGCCATATGTTGTGGATGCGGACATTTATTTGCGGTTTTTTATAAAAACATGTTAAAATTACAAACGGCTTAAATTTTTGCTACATAAATTTTAAATTTGCTACAAACTTTAAGCTATATTTTATGAAAGGAAAACGCGATATAAAATCGTAGAAAACCCGTATTTTAGAGCTTTATGGTGTCACGGGGGAGACTTGAACTCCCGACCTCCGGCTTATGAGACCAGCGCTCTAACCAGCTGAGCTACCGTGACGTTAAAGTTCGCAATTATATTCAACGTTTGCTTATATATTGATAAAATATTTTCATTTTTGCGCAGTAGGGCGCCCAAAAGTTAAATTTTAAAATTTAAATTTGCGATTTTCGGGTAAAAATTTACCAAATTTAAATCAAAAAATCTAAATTTGAGGCAAGAGCGCCAAAAACAGAAATTCGCATTTTCAAGGTGCGGGTTTTGCCGCTCAAATTCGGTAGATTCAAATTTGCCTAAATAGGCCAAATTTGAAACGACAAATGCCGAATTTACTTGATAAAATAATCCCCGTCAAAGCTAACCAACGAGTACTTGCGCTCGCTGCCGATGCTGCTAACTAGCTCATCTACGTCCAAAAACTCAAGACTGTCCGCACCGATAAATTTACACACTTCCTCCGGCGTTTTGTTCGCGCTGATGAGCTCCTCGAAGCTTGGGGTGTCGATGCCGTAGCGCTCAGGGTATTTTAGCTCGGGGCAAGCGACTTTAAAGTGTATCTCTCTCGCTCCCGCGTGGCGTAGCAGTTCGACGATCTTTTTAGAGGTCGTGCCGCGTACTATGCTATCGTCCACGACGACCACGCTTTTGCCTTTGAGCAGGCTTGCCATCGGGTTTAGCTTGAGTTTGACCTTGAGGTTGCGCATCTCTTGCGTCGGCTCAATGAAGGTGCGACCGACGTAGTGGTTGCGCACGATAGCTAGCTCAAACGGTATCCCGCTGGCGTTTGCGTAGCCTAGCGCCGCCGGCACGCCGCTATCAGGCACCGGCACGATGAAGTCCGCGCTAATCTTACTCTTTTGGGCTAGCGTTTCGCCCATTTTTTTGCGCACTTCATAGACGCTTTTACCCTCGATTACGCTATCTGGGCGAGCGAAATAGATATACTCAAACGCGCAAATTCTAGGCTCTGCCTCAAAAAGGCGCACGCTCTCAAACTCGCTTTTGCCCTGCTCAAAAACCAGCATCTCGCCGGGCTCCACGTCGCGGATAAAGGTCGCTCCCACCAAATCAAACGCGCACGTCTCGCTAGCTACGATGTAGCCGCCATCTTTTAGGCGTCCCAGCGAGAGCGGTCTCACGCCCCAGCGGTCGCGGATGGCAAAGACTTTATGGCGCGACTGGATGAGTAGGCAGTAGGCGCCTTTGATCTGTTTTAGCGCCGCTATGATGCGGTCTTGTAGGTGTTCGTTGCGGCTTCTAGCGATGAGATGCACGATGTTTTCGGTATCCATATTGCTCTGAAATATCGCGCCCTCGGCGATCAGCGCGTTGCGGACTTCGTCTTTGTTTACGAGGTTGCCGTTGTGCACGATAGAGACTTGGCCTAACGAGTAGTTTGCGGCGATGGGCTGGGCATCGGCGGCGGAGTTTTTGCCTGCGGTGGCGTAGCGGTTATGGCCGATCGCCATATCGCCTTTTAGGGTCTCGAGGTTCGCCTTGTCAAAGACTTCGGTAACTAGCCCGCGACCTTTGACGGTTTCTATACGGCCGTTTTCGCATGCGCTGATGCCGCTTGCTTCCTGACCTCGGTGTTGCATGGCAAATAGTGCATAATATGCCGTTTTTGCCGCATCTTTAGAATTAATCACTCCAACTATCGCACACATTTTTTTCCTTTTTTAGGGCGTTATCTTTTTGCCTTATGCTTCGTTAAAATTTAAATTTCAAGCTCGGCAGACTTTATGTCTAGCCTACGCTTAAAATTTAAATTTCGCCTCGCCTAAGTCAAAAATATCGCCGCCGAAATTTACTAAAAATAGTTTCGCGAGCGCTTTTTGCGGAGCTTGAAATTTTCGCCCTGCGACAGACTACGTGTCTAGTCTTGGACTAAAATTTCTACGCAACCCCAAAAATCATCTCGCGATACTTTGCCTCTCATGCTAAAATTTAATTATCAAAATTTGAACGTAAAAATAAAGCGAAAAATTTTTCTCTCGCCTAGAGCAAAAATATCGTCATCTAAAATTACTAACATAGCCTTTCGCGCACGCTTTTGTCGTGCTATATTTCGTATACTTCAAGTATATTTTCGTAGCCAAATTTGACTTTATCGCCGCATTTTAGATGACTTTCGGTGAACGGGTCGTTGTCTAAAATGCCGACGTAGTTACCGCCGATATTATATTTGATGATGACCCACATCCGTTCTACTTGAGCGAAGTCGCTCTCATCGTCCTCAAATCTAAAAATAAGCTTAACCAAATCGCCTCTTTTTAAATTTTGCCTTTTTTTGCGAGGCAGTAAGTAAAATTTATCGCCGAATTCTCGCTCGTAATCCTCTAAATTATCAAGCGTAAAATTTATCACTTAAGCCCCAAACAATCATCTATCCCGTACAACCCGCTTTGCTGCCCGGCAACCCAAATAGCCGCCTTTATAGCGCCTTTAGCAAAGGTCGCGCGGCTAGTTGCTGTGTGATTTAGCTCGATAAACTCGCCCTCGTTGTAAAATCCGACCGTATGCCTGCCCACGACGTCGCCGCCTCGCACCGCTAGGATCGCGATCTCGTCCTTGCTGCGAGCCCCGACTAGCCCGTCTCTACCGGTCACCAAAACGTCTTTTAGATTTAGCCCTCTAGCCGCCGCTACGCGCTCGCCTAAAGTCAGCGCAGTGCCGCTTGGAGCGTCTTTTTTGTGCCTGTGGTGCTGCTCGACGATCTCGGCGTCAAATTCGTGCAAAGCCTTTGAGGCAAGCGCCGCCAAGCGGTTTAAAACCGCGACGCCAAGGCTCATGTTGGTGGCGTAAAGTATCGGCATCGCCGCGCTTGCGAGCTTGAGCAGGTTCGCACCGTCCTCGCCAAGACCCGTCGTGCCGATGACTAGCGGTTTTGGGTCGGTGCGGGCGTAGTTTAGCAGATTTATCGTGCCCTCTTTGATCGTAAAATCGATAGCGACGTCGCAGTTTGCGAAAAGCTCGTCAAATTTATCCGTGAGGATGACGTCCTGAGGCAACGCAAAGTCAAGCGGCTCTATCGTATAAGCCGCGCCGAGTTTCGCGTTTGGCTCGTTTTTTAGGCACTGGGTGATCATGCGCCCCATTTTGCCGCTTGCGCCGTGGATTCCTATTTTTATCAAAATTTATCCTTTAAAATTTGGGCTAAATTTAGCATAAATTTTATAAAAAATAAATTTAGCACGGTCGCCGTCTTTGCCGCGCGCGGGCAAAAATATTAAAAATCGCGCTATATAATCGGCTTTTTAAATTTAAAGGACGACGATGAAAAAAATTTTATTTTTATTTCTAGCCGTTTTTGCGGCAAGCGTTTTTGCTAAACAAGCACCGGTAGCGCAGGCTGCCAAAACGCGACAGACGGACGCGAATTTGAGCGCGTTAAATTTAGCGGCGAAAGATAAAAACTCGCAAAAGCTAAATTTGACCCAAGACCCCGCCATTGTTAGCGGCGAGCTATCAAACGGCCTAAAATACTACGTCAAAGAGAACAAACAGCCCGCAAATTCGGCCTATTTTTATTTAGTCGTAAATATCGGCTCGACCGACGAGCGCGAAAACGAGCTGGGGCTTGCGCACTTTACCGAGCACATGGCGTTTAACGGCAGCCGCGAGTTTAACAAAAACGAGCTGGTTAAAAAGCTAGAGAGCCTCGGAGTGGCATTTGGCGCGGATCTAAACGCGCAGACTAGCTACGATCAGACGAGCTATCTGCTAGAAATCCACGTAAACGAGCAAAATTTAAAGGACGTTTTTCGCGTTTTTCGCGACTGGATCGACGGCGTGAGCTTTGATGCGGCCGAGCTGGATAAAGAGCGCGGCATCATCGTCGAAGAAGAGCGCGCCAGAAACACGCCCGCGTATAGATTTTACATCAAAAACCGCGTGCCCGAGCTATACGGCGATAGCATCTACGCCAAAAGGTCGCCCATCGGCGATATGAATATCGTAAAAAACGTCGACGTAGCGACCATAAAGGGCTTTTACGAGCGGACGTATCAGCCTAGATTTATGAAATTTATCGCAGTCGGCGACTTTGATAAAAAGCGCATCGAGGAGATGATAAAGCAAAGCTTTAGCTCGGCTAAAAATACGAACGACTACGCAAGCCCCGATAAAACTATCCCTATAAAAAGCGGCTTTAGCGTAAACAACTACGACTCGGCAGAGATCGGGCTAAACTCTATAAATTTGATTTTCGCGCAAAAGTATAAATTTGACGGCGAGATCCAAAGGCTCAGGCAAAATTTACTCGCAAACTATATCTCAGACCTCGTCGCGATGATATACGAGCAGCGAAATTTGGCCCTGCGCGGGCGATTTTACTCGCCGATAATCGAAGACCAAAACGTGCTTTACGCCTTTGAGATAAACGCCGTCGAGGATGATTTTAGCGGCGCGCTTAGCGATCTGGCGGGCGTTTTAAAGGGCGTGCAGAAATTCGGCTTTAGCCGGGCGGACTTTGAAAGCGCAAAAAAAGATTTTGTAAACTCGGCTAAAAACGCCTATCTGCAAGCGGGCAACAAGCGCTCGAGCGCGGTCGCGGCAAATATCGAGGAGACGACTAGGATCGGCGGCGTGCTACTAGGCGACAAGGACTTGCGCGACGCCACTTTGGCGCTGCTTGAGGACATTAGCCTTGAGGACGTAAACGCCGAATTTAGGCGGATACTCGGTATCGACTCAAAAATCTTAAACGTAATTAGCGCCAAAGGAGCAAAGCTAAACGAGGCTAAATTTGATCAAATTTGGGCGGAGGCAAAGCCGTACGACACGCTAGCCGCAAATCAGGCAAAAAGCGAGCTTTTCGACTACGCCGCGCTAAAGCCAAAAAATTTCGTCTCGAAAAAGCATAACGAGGAGCTTGATTTTTATCTTTACAAGCTGCCAAACGGCGCGCGCGTGGCATTTAAGGAGGTAAAAACCAAAAAAGACGTCGTCTGGCTAAGCGCGGTTAGTCGCGGCGGCACGTCGAATTTGCCAAAACCAAAGCAGGGCGCGCTAGCCGTAGAGGTCTCAAACGAGAGCGGGGCGGGGGAGTTTAGCAACTACGATCTGGCCAAAATCCTAAGCGGCAAGCAGCTAAGCTATAGTAAATTTATCGATCAGCTTTCGCAAGGATACAGCGCAAGCTCGGCGAGTGCGGACTTTGAGTGGCTTTTGCGCGCGCTGTTTTTGGAGTTTAGCGAGCCTAGATTTGACGAAAATGCGCTAAAAAAGACGAAAATCAACGAGCTTGAAAAGCTGGAAAAAACCAAAAATCTGCCCGAGCGCAAATTTAGCGACGAATTTGCGAGATTTTTCTACGAAAACAACCCGCGAACGAACCCGCTCGAGGCCGCGGACATAAACGAGCTGCAGATGAACGACGTAAAAAAGATAGTGAAAGAGAAATTTACTAACGCGGCTTCGTATGATTTTATCGTGGTCGGCGATCTAAATTTGACCGCGGTCGAGCCGCTTTTGCAAAAATATCTAGCAAATTTACCCGCACGCGCACAGCGTGAAAACTTCGTGGATGACGGCGTAAGGACGATCGCGGGCGAGCGGGAGTTTAAGCGAAGCTACCAAACCACGCAGCGAAGCGACGCTGCGATGATAATGAAAAACGAAAAAGTGAAGTATTCGCGCCCAGAGTTACTGCGCGTAAACGCCCTATCTGCGGTGCTTTCGATGATGTTGCGCGAGGACGTGCGCGAGGACCGCGGGCAGGTTTACGGTCTGGGCGTGCATATGAATCTCGCAAAATACCCATACGAAAGCTTCACCGCGCATTTTGGCTTTACGGCTGCGCCTAATAACGTAAACGCCGTGCTGGGCGAGATAAAATCAAACGTCGCCGAGCTAAAAGGCGGCGCGGACGTCAAACGCTATCTGCAAAATTTCAAAAAATCAGCGCTCGTAAAAATGCGCCAATCCTATGTTCAGGGCGAGTTTTGGACGCGCGCGCTCATGCGCGAGCTGGTTTTCGGCGATGAGATTTTGAGCCTTGACGAGTACGAAAACGCCGTAAATGCGCTCACCGAGCAGGACGTAAAAGACGCGGCGAAGCTCTATCTGGACGAGAAAAACGTCGTGATAAGCGTGAATGATCCCGCCGCGGCGAAGTAAATTTAAGCCTCGGCGGTAAATTTGATTTACCGCCCGGGCGACGAGTAAAATTTGGCTTTAGGCTCTGCTGGGAGCTGTTAAATTTAAAATTTGACGGGTAAATTTACGGACGGTCTCGTCAAATTTCGCCCGCTTAAATTTAATTTTATGCCCGCTGCAAGCTCAAATTTCATTCGGCCGAATTTATATTTTGGCTTCGCCTTTACGCCGAGATTATTTTACTTCAAATTTGAGCTTGGGCTGGATTTACTTCGGTTGCTATCTACGTAAATCACCTATATTTGCTTTCAACTATATTTTTTATTTCATCAGAAGTTAGTTTCTTGTATGGCTTTATTATATATTCGGTTGTGTTGTTTTCAAATACTACCTTATCTTTTTTGTCGGAAAACAAGATGTCTTGCATTGCATCCGCTTTTTCATACTCGTTTGCCCAAGCAATAAAAGTCCTTACGTCGCTAAAGGTAGAATTTTGCTCGGAGCAGTATTTTTGTAACACGTTTTTTGTTAAATTTTCATATTTTAAGCTATAAGTTCCGTTTTTGTCTATACTATGAGCTAATATGATGCTAAGCACGTATTTATCGTAGCACTCCTCATATGCATCCTTTAGCTGCTCCTTAGTCGGAGCATTAGGGAGGTCATATTTTATAAAGATGTCAAGCATAGGTTCGTAGTCTTCGTAATCATCTAGGATAGCCCAGCCGCTTAGCTGTAACGGCCTATTTTTCTCTTCGTCTTTTATGCCTTGTAGTCCGCTTCCCATTTTAAACTCTTTGGGTTTATACCCCGTGCTTAGCATTAGCTCGGCCATTTGTGGCAGGTTTTTTGAGACTACGTATTTAAACGGCTCTACCTTGTCGCCATCACAAGTTTCGACGCAGGTCGGATTATTTATGTCTGTATCAGGGTATCGTCCAGGATGATCGGGGTCTATCGTATAGTTTATGGTTATGTCGTTACCGTCTATTATTAGCGACGACATCCATCCGTAGCTATTTGAGTTTAGTATAAAATAAGCCACATACTCCACCTCTTCAAATTTAACCCCTTTTTCTAGCAGCATCTTGGCGGTATCAACGGAGTTTAACATAATGGCATAAGCCATAGGAGATAGACCAAATCTATCTTTAGCTCTTATGTCAGCTCCTAAATTTAGCAAGGTATTAAAGGTATTTACGTCGTTTCTAAAAGAGCTATACATCAGCGGAGTTCTTTTATCTCTCATACCCACATCTACGCTTAGGTTGTTATCTTTTATAAATTTAACTATGAAGTCGGTATCTTTTCTATCAAGAGCGGCTCTTAAAGGCACGAGCGTAGCGTTTTTCTCCTCGTCGCAGACGATGTCGGCGCACCTAAAACCAAAATCGTCTATCTCCTCTTGCGTTACATATTTAGCTAGCTCGGAGTTTGGGTCTATCTTAGTGTCTGGGGTAATAGTAAAACCCGTCGGCATAGAGCTTGATCCAAATTTAACTCCCAAAAACGAAAGATAAAAGAGGACGGCGGCAAAGGCGGCGAGGGTGAATAGAAATTTAAAAAAGCTTTGCAAATTTGATCCTTTTGCTTCGTTAAATTTACGAAATCTTAGCCAAAGGGCGGTTAAATTTGAGTGAATTCGTAGGCGATAAATTTGAAAAATGCGGGGAAATTTAAATAAAGGCAAATTTGACTAGATTTGAAAGGATAGAGCAAAACTCGGTAAATTTGAAAAAATTTGAAGTAAAAAGAGAAAATTTAGCCGAAAAGCTCGGCTAAATTTGATAAATCTTAGTGCAGGCTCTCGATGTAGCTAAGCGCGCTAAGGGCCGCTACTGCGCCGTCTCCTGCGGCCACGATGACTTGTTTTGGCGCGTCTTTTCTGATGTCGCCCGCAGCAAATAGTCCAGGCACGCTAGTTTGCATTTTTAGATCGACGCTCACTTGGCCGCCTGCCTCCATATCGCATAAAAACTCGCCGTTTTCTTGGCGGAGGACGTCGTTGTTTACGTTAAGCCCGACGAATACGAAAACGCCCGGCACTTTTAGATCGCGCTCACCATCTTTCGTATTTATGATTAGGCCTGCTAGGCCTGCTTTGTCGCCGTAAGCCTGCTTTATCGTAGCGCTCGTGATAAACTCGATCTTGGCATTAGCGCGAGCCTTTTCTAGCGTCACTGGAGCGGCGCGAAACTCGTCTCTGCGGTGGATGATGTAGACGCGCGAGCAGATGTTGGCTAGATACAAGGCCTCCTCGATCGCCGTATCGCCACCGCCTAGAACCGCGACTTCTTTGTTTTTATAGAAAAATCCGTCGCAAGTCGCGCACGTGCTCACGCCTCTGCCGAAAAACTCGTCCTCGCCCGCAAAGCCGGCGCGGCGCGGAGTGGAGCCCGTGGCTACGATGACCGCTTTGGCCTGCTCTTCTTTGCCGCCTTCAAGCTTGACCGTGAAGCTACCGTCGGAGTTTTTCATAACGCGCTCGACGCCCGCCATCTCGTGTTTTAGTCCAAAATGCGTGCACTGTGCGACCCACGTGCTCATGAAGTCTATGCCACTCTCGCCAGGAGCCTTTTGGCCGGGATAGTTTTCTATCTCGGAGCTGCTCGTAATCTGGCCGCCAGGCATACCTTTTTCAAACATTACGACGTTTTTGAGTCCGCCGCGAGTAGCGTAAAGGCCTGCGCTAAGTCCTGCAGGACCGCCTCCGATGATCGCTAAATCTAACATATTTTTTCCTTTAAATTTTATTTATTTTCGAATCTTGTTTATAAATGCCGCCCTTTTGCGCCTTTAGCTCCACGCTGGCGGGCAAAGACGTGATATTTAGGACGTGCATCAGCTTTAAAATCGTGTTTATATCCGACGCGACGAAATTTATATTTCCCTCGCTAGGCGCGCGTTTTTGGAGTAAATCCACGGCGACGATTTTTAAATCCTTAGTCGAAGTTTTTAAAATTTCCTTCCAATCTGATTGGTTGGAGCTAAAAACCACGAGTAAAAATTTGTCGTCTTGCGGCGCGAAAATTTGAGCCTGCTCGTAAAAAACCAGCTCGTTAAAATTTACGAATTTATACTGCGAAAATCTGTAATTATTGTAAGCAAATACGCCTGCTACCAGCGCTGCACCGATAAAAGATGCAAAAACGGAGGTGAGAGGAAGCAGGCTTCCTCCTCGTCTAAAAACCATTAAAGAAGCGAATTTATCTTATCGGCGATGGCTTGTTTTGATTGTGCGCCGACCATTTGCTCTACGACTTCGCCATTTTTGAAAAATAGAAGCGTAGGGATCGAGCGGATGCCAAATTCTACGGCTAGGTCTTGTACCTCGTCGGTGTTTACTTTGCAAATTTTAGCTTTGCCCTCAAACTCCTCGGCTAGCTCGTCGATAACCGGAGCAAGCATACGGCAAGGTCCGCACCAAGGCGCCCAAAAATCTACTAGCGCAACGCCCTCTTTGACGACGTCGAAATTCGCAGTCGTTAGTTCTATGTATTTTCCCATTTTATTCTCCTTATTAAAGATAGTCGTAATTATACACGAAAGTATTTAAATTTTAGCTAAATAAGAATTTTTACAAACTAATATTTTCTATCCACTTTATCTCGCCCTTTTTTATCGCGATCAAATCGACCTGAAAATCGGCATTTGCTCCGTTTTGCAGCAGATAAAAGTCGATAGTTTTTAAAATTTTATTAAATTTAGCGGGCGTGAGGCGGTACTCCGCCTCGTAGTCGCCCTGTGTAGCTTTGATTTCGACGAAGCGCAAAACGCTGTCTTTTTTGGCGATGACGTCGATCTCGCCGAATTTAGATCTAAAATTTCTAGCGAGTATCTCGCAGCTGTTTTTTAGCAAAAACTCGCAAGCCAGATCCTCCGAGCTTTTGCCGAAAAGATACGCCCTAAGCCCCAAATTTTACTCTTCTATCCTCATCATAAAAGGCTTTTCTTTTACAAAATCTTGCTCTTGTAAAATTTCCATAGTGCGCCTTACGTCCTTTTCCACGCTCGTGTGCGTCGTGAAAAACAGCGTCGCATACGGACTTTCGTCCTTCGGTTTTTGCAGCAGGCTATCGATAGAGAGGTTGTTTTCGCTCATTAAATTCGTGATTTTAGCCAGTACGCCGACCTTGTCCTCGACTCTAAGTCTAAAATAATACTTCGTGCGAATTTCGTTCGGATCTAGGAGCCCCAGCGCATTTATCTCAAACGGCGCTTTGTAGCCTAGCATCGGAGATTTGCCGTCTCTAGCGATGTCGATCAGATCGCTGATGACCGAGCTTGCCGTAGCCGGACCGCCTGCGCCCGGACCGTAAAACATTGTCTCGCCGACCGCGTCGCCTACTACGCTCACGGCGTTTGTCACGCCGTCTGTTTTAGCTATCATTTTGTCTTTAGGTACGAGTGCCGGATGTACGCGCAGCTCGACCTTGTCGCTGGTTTTTTTGGCGATGGCTAGCAGCTTGATAACGTACTCGAAGTCGTTAGCGAAAAATATATCCTCGGGCGTGATGCCTTCGATGCCTTCTATCAGGATGTCTTCGGGGTTGCCGTGCACGCCGTATGCGATGCTAGCTAGGATCAGTAGCTTGTGCGCCGCGTCAAAGCCTCCTACGTCAAATGTCGGATCGGCCTCGGCGTAGCCTAGCTCCTGGGCTTTTTTTAGCTCGTCCGCGAAATTTGAACCCTTGCTCATCATCGAGGTTAAGATGTAGTTACTCGTGCCGTTTAAAATCCCGTTGATGCTTAGGATATGGTTAGCGCTAAGGCCCTCGCGAAGGGCTCTGATGATAGGTATGCCGCCCGCGACGCTAGCCTCGAAGCCAAACGGCGTGTTTTGCGCCAAATTTTGCAGGGCGTAGCGGTGATAGGCCAGTAGCGCTTTGTTTGCCGTTACGACGGCTTTTTTGCGCTCTAAAATTTTGCTAACGACCCTAAAAGGCTCCTCTACGCCGCCCATAAGCTCGACGAAAACGTCGATATCCTCGCGCTCCAGGACGCTATCTATATCGTTCGTGAGAGGGATGGCGACGTCTCTTTTTTTGCTTAAATTTCTAACGACGCCGATAACCGGAACTATCTCCTCGCCGCATCTTGCCGCGATTAGTTTTTTGTTTTGGAGTAAAATTTTAGCTACGGCTTCTCCGACGGTGCCGACGCCTAAAATGGCTATATTCATGTAAATTCTTTCAGATATTTTTTGACGTTTCGTGCCGCTTGGCGGATGCGATTTTCGTTCTCGATGAGAGCAAGGCGCACATAGTCGTTGCCACCCTCGCCAAAGCCGATGCCTGGACTAACCGCAACGCTAGCTTTTGTTAAAAGCTGCTTTGAAAACTCGAGACTACCGATGTTTCCGACTTGCGGCGGGATTTTTGCCCAGATAAACATACTGGCGCTTGGCTTATGCATCTCCCAGCCTGCGCTGGCAAAGGCTTCTAGCATCACGTCGCGGCGTTTTTCGTAAATTTGACGGATATCCTCGACGCAGCTTTGATCGCCGTCTAGCGCGACGGTTGCTGAAACTTGGATCGGGGTAAACATGCCGTAATCAACCCATGATTTTATCTTTTTAAGCGCGGCGCAAAGGCGTTTGTTTCCGCATAAAAATCCGACGCGCCAGCCCGCCATATTGTAGCTTTTTGATAGCGTGTAGCACTCGACTGCGACGTCTTTTGCGCCTTCTACCTCAAAGATGCTAGGCGTCTTGTAACTGTCAAAAGTAAGGTCTGCGTAGGCGATGTCCGAGATCACGTAAAAGCGCTCTTGTTTACTCATCGCCACTAGCCGCTCGTAGAAGCTTTTTTGTACGGTTACGGTAGTTGGATTGTGCGGGAAATTTACGACGACGTATTTAGGTTTTGGCGAGCTTGAGCGGATAGTATGAAGCAGGTCTTCGAAAAATTTATTTTCGTCAAGCTCGAATTTATCGTTGTATTTTAGCGGCATTTTTGCCACGCTACCGCCGGCGAATAAAAACGCCTGCGTGTGGATCGGGTATGCGGGATCGGGCACTACGGCGACGTCGCCCGGATTTACTATCGCTTGGGCTAGATGTACGAAGCCCTCTTTGCTGCCCATAACGGCGACGGCCTCGGTATCTGGGTCTAAATTTACGCCGTATTTGCGCTTGTACCAGTTGCAGATGGCTAGACGGAGTTTGTAGATACCCGCACTTGCCGAGTAGCCGTGGGTTTTGTCTTTTTGCGCGCTTTCGCAGAGCTTATCGACGATGTGCTGAGGTGTGCGGCCTTCCGGATTTCCCATCGAAAAGTCGATGATATCTTCGCCCGCTCGGCGCGCGGCCATTTTTATGGCGTTTACCTCGGCAAATACGTAGTTTGGAAGCCTTTCAATCGTATTAAATCTAATCTCGTCAAACATAAATTTTTCCTTATTTTAGGTAGATTTTGAGCCCTCGTTTGATATTTTCTAGGCTGACCGCATCGTCGATCATCAGGTATTTTGCATTTTGCGGAAAGGAAACCTTTAGGCTATTTATAGCTTTGTCGCTTCGTTTTTCCTCGAGCAAATTTAAATTTTTATCCAAAATTCTCACAATAGCCGACCAGCGATCCTCCCCGTCTGCGCCTATGGCGGCGACTTTTGCGCCACTAACGTCGATTAGATAAGGCTCAAGCGGCTTTGAGAGCTGAACCTGCTGCGAAAACGGTACCGGGGTTTGATTGATCGACGAATTTGACGCGTCGATTACGTACTCGTAGGATAGCTCGCCGGCTCTGTTTATATCTGTTATTTCGGTGCCGCTTTCTTTAAAGGCGGAGTAGAGCGAGCCGGGATCGGGGATAAATTTAGTATCTACGGTCACTCCCCAAGTAGCACCGCCGGCATTAGAAAATTCGCTAGTTAAGATGTCGTTGTAGCCTAGTCCGTTTAGGGCGTCTCTGGCGATTTTTATAAGAAGTAAAGGGTTATTTTGACGCGAGATAAATTTGATATTTACTTTTACGTTTTGCTTGTAGGATAGGCGCAGGAGCGAATTTGATTTTAGGACGTTTGAAATTTTGGCGATGTCGGGTTTGCCGTTTGCGTTTAGATATGCCGAGCCGTCGCCAAAGAGCTGCGTCGCTTTTGCGCTATTTTGACCGAGCAATCCGCCTGCTATATCTGCTACGCTACCCGCAAAACAAAAGGCAGCGCTAAGGGCTAAAAGTTGGAGCTTTTTTACCACGATTTGCCTTTGTTAAGCGCTACGAATTCATCAAATGAAAGCGGAGTTACCTTATCTTTCTCTACTAAAAAGCGCTTTGGATTATCGCCGCTAAATTTGATATTTTGCTCGCCGATTTCTAAATTTACCTCGCCGTGACCGGTAACGACGAGCTGCTTTTTGCCTATCTCGATAGTGACCGGATTCGAAGCGTTTAGCGAGCGTTTTTTATTGTCGTCTAGGTTTATCACCCCAAGCCATACTTTTTTACGAGGAACGACTTTTATCTCGCTAAGTCCGTTTAGTTCGTATATATCGCCGGTTTTAGGCGTAGATGAAGCGGTAGCGGTTATATTTTGCTCGGTTTTATTTGATATTTCGGTAGATTGCAAATTTGGGCCGGTATTTTGCTCTATAGGCTTTGGTTGCGCGACCGTCGCGACGGTTACGTTTATCTCGGGTAGAGGTTGGGCGGCGTTAGGTATCGCTAAATTTGAGACGTTTTCTTCGCTATTGCTAAGCTCGTCTTGCTCCTTTGGAGATGATAATACGCTGACCGTAATATTTGCGTCTTTAATGGCGTCTAGGTTTTTGGCGGCTTGCCGCACGGTCGTCGCATCGGAGTAAGTCACGCTTTTATTTTTATCTTCAAAGAGGCTTGAGAGATCGCCGATATATTTTTGAGGCTCGAAAAAATACACTAAAGCGCCGATCGCGCAAATGGTAACAATACCGCCGAGCATACCGCCGTAAGAGGATTTTTCGCTTGCGGTATAGGCCGGTATTTTAGGCGATATGGTTATGGTTTTGTGCTTTAACTCGCCCTCGTGCTCGGTCATAAAAGCATCATACTCGCTCATCCATTGCGTAAAGTCTATATCTAGCTCGCGCTCTAGAATTTTAACAAAGCCTTTAACGTTAAAACGTGCTAATTTTTCAAAATTTTTATCGGCGATGTAGCCTAGGTATTCGGCTTCGATGTGCGTTCTTCTAGCGACTTCGCTAAGCCCCAGTTCTTTTAATAAACTTATGTCATTCATTTATAATCCTATCGCAAAGTATGGCAAACGCAGCCGAGACGTTTAGGCTGTCCCAGTCGTTTTTCATTTTTATTCCTATTATTTCGTCGCTTTTGGCGAGGACTTTTTTGTGCAAACCTTCACCTTCGCTACCCATCACGAGAGCTACTTTTTGGCTAAATTTGACCTCGTGGGCGTTTTTACCGCCGCTTGCCGTGGCGTAAATTTTAAATCCGACTTGTTTTAGCTCGTTTAGCAAGCTAAGGCCGTCTTCTACGAGAGCGATATTTGCCTCGTAAGCCGCTGCGCTACTAGCTCGCAGGACGCCTTCCATCGCTAAATTTTTAGCGACGACGACGATGCCTCCGCAGCCGAGTGCATGCGCCGTTCTGACTATAGCGCCGATGTTTCCGACGTCGCTAAGTCCGTATAAAACCGCTATAAAATCTTGTTTTTTTATCTCGTTGATACTCTTAAACTCAAACTCTTCGACCTCGGCTAAAAAACCTTGGTGATTGCCGCCGTGCGCGAGAGCTTGAGCCTTTTGGTTATCCACGCGTTTTATCGGCGCGCCGACGCCTACGATCTGCGAAAATAGCGCCTTATCGCACTCTTTGGCGAGATAGACCGTTTTGACGTTTTTTTTATAGTTCTTTATTATGTGCAAAAATAGCTGTTTACCGTATATTATCATCGCCTGATAATAGCTAAAAATCGGTAAAATTTAGCTAAATTTTTAGATAATTTCGCCCTTTAACAAGTCTGTATGCGATTTTAGCGAGCAAGTTCAGAGTAAATTTCCTTAGCGCTTTTGCCCGTGATTTTTGCTAGGAGTTTTGCCTTGGCTTTAGGCGAAATTTCAAGTTCTAAAATATCATTTTTAGTGATTTTTTCTGAGGTAAAATTTGGATTTTTTTGCACCACGACGCACCACTCGCCGCTTAGATTCGCTTCTTGTAGCTTTTTTGCCAACTCGCTTGCCGCAGCTCTAAATTTGGTTTCAAATTTCTTCGTCGCCTCTTTTATGGCAAAAATTTCTCTATTCGGCTCAAGTTTAGCAAAGTCTAAAATGAGCGAAAGTATGCGCTTGGGGCTTTCGTAGATGACTGCGGGAAACGGTAAATTTAGGGCATTTTGAATAGCTATGGCTCGCTCTTTGCCGTTATTTGGCAAAAATCCTAAAAAGCAAAATTCTTTTTCGCAAAGTCCGCTTGCGACGACGGCTAAGAGTGCAGCGTTTGATCCGCTTAGCACTTCGTATGCGATGTCGTTTTTTATCGCAAAATTTACGAGCGCGGCTCCAGGATCGCTGATGCCAGGCATGCCCGCGTCACTTAAAAACGAGATGTTTTTATCAAAAATCTCAAGCTCGATTTTAGATAAAATTTCATCTTCGTTATGCGTATGTAGCGGGATAAATTTTTGGATATTTATATTTGCGTCAAAACGCGTATTTAGCAGGTTTATGAGAGATTTTGCGACTCTGGTATCTTCGCAAAAGAGTATCTCGCATTCGCGCAAAACGCTCAAAGCGCGAAGCGAGATATCGCTTAAATTTCCTATCGGAGTAGGAATAAAATATAGCAAAGGATTATTTTAAGTTATATTTTTTCTTAAATTTATCGACGCGGCCTGCACTATCAACTATCTTTTCACTGCCCGTAAAAAACGGATGGCACTCTGAGCAGATGTCCACTCTGATCTCGCTTTTGTTTGACTTCGTAGTGAAGGTGTTACCGCAAGCGCAAGTTACTTTGCACTCAACAAATTCCGGATGAATTTCTTTTTTCATCATTTTATCCTTTTATCGTCTGATTTTTTAATTTTCATTTAAAGTAAGGCGAGATTATACAAAAAACTTCGTAAAAAATCAAATTTAAATTAAAATTTTAGCCGCTATGCCTAAAATCGCCGTTTGCGAGCGCAAAATATTTTTCGCTCTCAGCCCGTATTTTTTTGTGACCGCCTCTCGCTCGCTCCGGCTAAATCCGCCCTCGGGGCCGATCGCTAAAATTTCCTTGCCCGCGTAGCCGTCTAGGTTTTCGCCTTCAAAGTCGATAAGAGCGACGTTTGGGTAAAATTTGGCTAATTCGTCTAAGCTTTTGTAAATTTCAAATTTCATCAAATCGTTTCGTCCGCACTGTTCGCAGGAGCTTATCAAAATGCGATCTAGCCGCGAAAAATCGAGCTTAAAGTTTTTTTGTGAAAACTCGCCGTAAAAAAATACGACTTTAGCTACGCCCGTTTCGTTTAGGCCGGGCAACGTTTTTTCGATAGTTTTTGGATCGACGACGGCCCAAGCTAGCGTTAGATCGCTATTTTGCGCTTCCACGTCGTGCGAAAATATCAAATTTAGCTCCGCGCCCCTTTTGTCTAAATTTACGATTTCATAGATGTGGTTTTGCCCGTCGGTCAAATTTCGCACGTCGATGCGCTCACCTGCCTTTGCGCGCCGCGCCTTTAGGTGTAAAAACGCTTCGCCCTCAAGCCTTATTTGCTCGTTTTTGGCCTCTTTTGAATATAAAAATTTCATCTCACCCAGCTTGCGATAAGTATCAAAACAAAATCAGCCGCGATTTTTAGGCGCATTTTGGCTCTAAAAGCGGCGAATTTTTTAGTTTTCATCGCTATTTTTAGCCGCTTAAACTCTATCGCCCCAAGCCCGATAAGCAGTATCCAAACCGCGATCATAACAAGAGCCTTGAGGCTCAGATAAAAGTAAAAAACGCTCATCAAAAGCAGCCCCGTAAGCATCATCGCGGCCAAAAACGAGTAGTATGTGGGCAAAAATAGCCTGATGCGCTTAGCGTAGGCGGGCGAATTTACGCCGAAATTTATCAGGCAAAAGTGCGCCGCGACAAGCGCCAAAAGCGTAAAGGCAAGCCCGATATGTATAGAGCGCGCTAGCTCGTAGAGCTCTGATAGATGTTCGTTAAATTTCATTTTTCAGGTACCGGTTCTGGCGGCATATTTTCGTCGATACTTACGTTTGCGTCGCTTTGTGCGATAGGTACGTCGCTGGGGACGGTTTCGTTTAGATCTAGTTCAGGCGAGTTTTTTTCGTCCTCGCAGCCGCTAAAGATTAGAGCCGTCAGCGTCAAAATCGCAAAAATTTTCCTCATTTGCGCTAGACCTCCTTTGGATTTACTATTTTTTTGCCTAGCTTGATTTTCTCAAACAGCTCGGCGTCCTCCCACTCGGCTCTCACGCCCTCGGAAAAGACGACTTCGTTTAAATTTACCTCGCCCATTTTGGCGTTATACGCATCGTCTCTGAAGCACTGCGCATAGCCCGTGTCGGTCTCGTGGACGATGACGCTGTGAAGCTTCACTTCGCGCTCGCCGTTTTGCATCTGAGTGGCTTTTAAAAGCCTATCTATCATCACAAAAAATATCCTGCAAAACTGCTCTGCGGAGGGGTTTAGCGGGATCTCTACCCAGCGCGCGGAGTGCTTTTTGAGGTCGTTTTTGTACTCGGCTTCGTCGCCGCTAAATATCGTCGTGCAGTGATCAAAGCTATCAATGATGCAGCCGATTTCGCGCTTCATCAGACCAAAATCATACACCATCCCCGCATTATCGAGAAAATTTGACTCGAGTAAAATTTCAGCCCTGTAAGAGTGCCCGTGGATACTGGTTTTGCAGCGTTTCGAGCTACAAAATCTAACGATATGAGCGTTTTCAAATTTAAACATTTTTCTTATTATCATCTTAGCTCCGTTTATTAAATTTTCGTTTCGCGCCGTAAAATGCGGGCAATGCCGCCTAAATTTAGGCTTTAAACCCCTTCTTTTGCACCCCAAAGCCTGATGTGCAGGCGATCGGAGTAGCTAAAACCGTGTTTGATCGCAAACTGCGCGACGGATAGGGCGTTTTGCTCAAGGCTTATTTTATCATAACCTTGCGGCATACAAAAGACTTCCGCGTCGCAAATCTCTAAAATACGCGAAATTTGCGCTATCGCCGAGCCGTCTTCCGCGCTTTTTTTGTCAAGGACGAATTTATAAAAACTGCCCGCGGCGTTTTGTTTTATGGCTTTTAGAGCGCTAGCGTTGATACGCCTAGCCTCACTTTCGCCGCTATTTTCAAGCTTGACGCTGACGGCAAAACGGCATTTTTTATAAATCTCAAATCTAGCGAAATCCACCTCGATAGTGCCGTTTGTTTCAAAATGCGGCTCGTATCCCTCGCTAGTCGCAAAATCCAAAAAATCTAGCAAAATTTGGTTTTTGTGATGTAGTAGCGGCTCGCCGCCCGTGATTACGATGATAGGTTTTTGGCGTAAATTTGCGCTCAAGCTTTGCGTGATTTTTATGAGTTCGTCCGCGCGCGAGATTTTTTGATACGAAAAATGCCCCGTAAAAACCGCGCGGATCGTGTCACAGCCAACTAGCGTTTCGCCGGTTTTGGGCGAGACGGCGCGCACTCCAAAGCCCGCGCAGTTTAGATTGCAGCCCGTAAACCGCAAGAAAATCGCCAAACGGCCGCTGCTTGCGCCTTCGCCTTGGATGCTTAAAAAACTCTCGACTAGGTTTAAACTCAAATTTCGCCTTTTAATTTTAGTCGATTATAGCAAAATTTAAAGGGTAGTTTTATGGAGTTAGGCGGATTTTCCGTCAAATTTGAGCGGGTTTTGCTAAAAAACAGCGGCAAATTTACGGATAAAAATGTAAAAATAAAGCGCGGTTAAATTTGATAAAAAGCAGGCTAAATCCACGTCAAATTTGACGTAAATTTAGCCCTGATTTCAGCCGCCTGTTTGATAAAAGGCGCGGCTTGAGGTCTCGTTTTGAGAGCCGATAGCCCATTTGTTTTCTTTGGGTTTATTTTGCAGTACTTGGCGCAATATCTCGCTTGCGCCCGCGATATCGCCCTTTCTTACGGCGTCTTTTATGCTCATCGCATCCTCGAAGTATAGGCACGGGATGAGATGCCCCTCGGCCGTGAGGCGTATGCGGTTACAGCTCTCGCAAAAGTCGTGTTTGTGCGGGTCGATGATGCCGAAGGTATAGCCGTCCTCTAGCTTGTAGATACTAGCTGGGCTAGTCGGGACTTTTTCGGCTGCTTCGAAGCGATATTTTTTCGCGATAACGTCTAAAATTTCAGCCGATTTCATTCCTTTTAGCTCGCCCGTCGCGTGGATATTTTCCATGTATTCGATAAAGCGAATTTGACAACCCATAGAGCGCGCAAACTCTAGCAAAGAGACTATCTCGTCGTCGTTTACGCCTCTTAGCGCGACGGTGTTTAGCTTGACTTTTAACCCGGCTTCAAGCGCAGCGTCAAGGCCCGCTAAAACCTCATGCAGAACGCTTTTTTGCGCGAGAAATTTAGCCTTTTCGGTTTTTAAGCTATCAAGCGACATATTTATGCGCTTTAAACCCGCGTTTTTTAGAGCTTTTGCGTAGTGTTTGAGCATAAAGCCGTTTGTCGTGATAGCTAGATCGACGTCCGGGCTGTGCTCGTTTATCATCGCGATAAATTTGTCCAAGTCCTTGCGCAGTAGCGGTTCGCCGCCCGTGATACGGATCTTTTTTACGCCTTCGTCTAGGCAGACTTTGACAAATAAAAACAGCTCCTCAAAGCTTAGTAAATTTTCCTTCGGCTCCCAGCTAAACGGAGTTTTAGGCATGCAGTATTTGCATCTAAAGTTACATCTTTGCGTGACAGAAATACGCAGATAATCAACAGTTCTTCCGTGTCCGTCTATTAACATTTTTCGCCCTTAATTTTATCAAAAAGATTTGTTTTTGATTTGGTTAAAGGGCATTATAGGAAGTTAAGCTTTAAAATTTTTTAAAATTCGCGTATGAAAATAATGTTATTTTTTTATATTTCGCTCCTAGGTTTTAACACTATATCAGCTCCCGCAGTTTTAGCGTCAGCTCGACTTTGCCCACGCCCACGCACAGCTCTTTTGCGATGCTTTCGACGCTTTTGCCTTCGCTATACATCTGCACGATGCGCTTTTCGTCGTCCTCGCCGTTTGGAGCGGAGATTTTGCTGATGCTTTTGGTGCGCTCTTCAAGCGTAAAAAGCCTATCTTGTTGTTGGCTTTGGAAGCTATCTATCGAACTTTCGATGCTTTGGAGCGTGTTTATTATCGGAGTTATTTTTTGATTTATTTTTTCGTTTAGACGCTGTTCGAGACTACTTTCTATCTGCGCCGCGTCAAATTCGCCCGGCTCGCTTCGGTCTAAATTCGCAACCTGCTTTTTTACCGCATGAAGCTCTTGGATGAGTCCTTCTATAGCTTTTTCATACCTTGAAAATTTTCTGGAAACCTCAAGGTCTTTTACGAAAACCAGTACGAAAAGTACCGTCAAAATCAGCCCGAATATCGCAAAAATCATCAAATCGCTATTCATCTTTCATCTCCTTTAGTTCTCTTATCATAGCTCGCTCTCTAGCCGTTACGTAGCCGTTGTAGTCGCTCTCGTCGCTTTCGTTTATGCGCGTGATTTTGGCGGTTTTTTCATCTAGCGCTTCAAAAAATATCGCCACGTCTCGCTTCGGAAAAATAGGCATAAAAATGCGTCCGTAGTATCTGGCGCCTTCTTTAAATTTAGCCTCTTTTATCCTAAAATTTTCAAAATTTATCCCCTCTAGCGCGCTAGATTGCGCAAGTTCGAGCTTTACGAATTTCTCGTTTTTTATGTAGGCGTTTAGCTCGTCGAATTTACGGTGAAGCTCGACAAGTAGCGTCAGTATCACCTGATCGCTCTCTTTCGTGTCGCCCTTTGCTTTGGCGCGCTTCATCCACGCTCCCAGCGGATCGTCCTCGTTGCCGCTAAGCTTATCGAATTCGCACAAAAACTCGCTCTCGCGCTCGCCCACTTCCTCAAAAACTATATCTAAATTTGCCGGAACCAGTCTCATAGGCTAGCCCAGACGAAAACGAAAAAAAGTATGCCAAGATAACCGTTTAGCGTGAAAAACGCGCGGTCGATCTTACTAAAATCTCGCCTAACGATGCGGTGCTCGGCAACTAATATGCCACCGCAGAGCAAAATGCCAGCATACGCCGCTGCGCCAAGCCCCCCAGCCCACGCAAAAAGTAGCCAAAAGATCACGGCCGTAGCGTGAAAGATCGCCGAGATAAACATCGTGGCCTTTTCGCCGTAAACGCTAGGTATGCTAAAAAGCCCGTGCTCGCGGTCAAATTCGATATCCTGAAGCGAATAAAGCAGGTCAAATCCCGCCACCCAAAACATTACCCCAAGGCAGAGCAGCACGCTAAAGAGCGGTATCTCGCCCGTAACGGCGACAGCTCCGGCGATGGGCGCAAGGCCTAGCGAGAGGCCAAGGGCTAGGTGCGCTAGCTCGCTAAAACGCTTAAAAAGCGAATATCCGCCCAGCACCGCCAGGATTGGAAAGCTCAGCCAAAACGCAAGCTCGTTTACGAGATAGGCAACCAGCACGAATATGGCGGCGTTTGCTGCGATAAAAATTTGTAAATTTGCCCTGCCGATACGTCCGTCTACGCTCGGACGATTTGCCGTGCGAGGGTTTAGTTTGTCGATGTCCTCGTCCTTGTAGCGGTTAAAAGCCATCGCAAAATTTCGCGCCGAAACCGCGCAAAGAACGCCCAAAATAAGCAACTTCCAGCCAAACCAAGCCGTGCCGTTTACCTGCGCGCTCGCAGTTATCATCGCGGTAAATATAAAAGGCAGCGCGAAAATAGAGTGCTTAAAGACGATCAGTTCGTTAATATCTTTTAAAATATTTATAAATTTTTGCATAATTTTCCTGAAATTTTTGCTTTATTTTATCTTATAAAAGCGTAAATTGTGATAAAATTTGAGCAGATTCACGAATTTTAAGGCATTTTTATGAAAGAACTCGTCATCATCGGCACCACCGCCAGCGGAAAAACAGCGCTCGCGCTAAAGCTTGCGAGCGAATTTAACGGAGTGATTTTGAGTCTGGATTCGCTTTGCGTTTATAAATTTATCGACGTCGCAAGCGCTAAACCGAGTGCGGACGAGCTAGCCTCGGTGCCGCATTTTGGGGTAAATTTGCTGATGCCGGATGAGCATTTTGACGTCGGGATGTTTTTTGAGGTTTATAAAACGGCTCGCGAATTTGCGCAAAAAAACGGTAAAAATTTATTTATAACCGGCGGCAGCGGATTTTATCTAAAGGCCTTGCTGTCAGGTCTCACGCCTAAATTTGAGCGCGTAGAAAGTGGCCTATCAAACGCTCAAATTTACGAGCTCGTTTCAAGCCTCGATCCCGAGTTTGCCGCCAAATTTAGCGCAAACGACACCTACCGCCTGCAAAAGTGGTTTGACATCTACTCGTTTTTGCGCTCTGGAGGGCGAAGCGAGGCTCCAAGCTCGTATCTGCGCGAAAATACCCTAGCTCCCGTTGCGTCAAATTTGGCGATTTTCGAGCTTAGCTGGGATAGGGGCGAGCTAAGAGGTCGTATCAAAGAGCGCACGCGAGCGATGTTTGAGCAGGGTTTGCTAGATGAGGCGCGCGGGCTGTTTGCTAGGTATCCGCAGCGACCAAAGCCGCTAAATTCGGTTGGTCTAAAAGAGTGCGGCGAGTTTTTGCGAGGCGAGATCAAAACCCAGGCCGAGCTAGAGGAGCTCATCTATACGCATACGGCGCAGCTAGCCAAGCGTCAGCGGACGTTTAATAGATCGCAGTTTGAGAGTAAATTTAGCGGTTCGGTCAAAGAGTGTGAAGAGAAAATCATAGAATTTCTAAAGGGTTAGAATTTAATAGCGGCTTGTCTCGCGAGCGCTTTTTAATGAGTTTTGTTTTTGCTCCTGCGGCAACCCACATGGTTAGCCTTAGTCGCAAAAACTGCAACAACATTAAAAATCATCTCGCGATACTCCGCCTTGACTTTTTACGTTCAAATTTTAAGTCAAATTTGCAAATTTGGGTCGCCGAGACCCGCATCTTGAAAATATAAAAATTTGAAAAACTTACTTTCTGTAAAACTGAATTTTTGGGAGAGGAAGGGGGTTCTACTTACGAAGCGTCGCCTTCCTTTGCTTCGGCTTTGCCTCGCAACTGCAAAGCAGACCCTCTCCCAAGCCCTCTCTAACCCCACTGCACGTTCAAGGGGTGCGAATGCGCTATCGCGCCGCACATTTTTAAATTTAAGCTGCTAGCTTTAATAAAATTTGCAGTTAAATTTAGTAAAATCGGCAAAAATTATTCAAGACAAAATAGGCGTAGTTTAAATAAATTTTTCTTGCCCGCAAAGGAGCGGACTGGTCGTCCGTGACTGCGGCGGGTATAGAAAAATTTATTCTAAAATCCGTCGTTTATGGGGAATTATAATGTTAGTTCACATCTGCTGCTCGGTCGACAGCCACTATTTTTTGCAAAGATTACGCGCCGACCGTCCTCACGAGCGTCTCATCGGCTATTTCTACGATCCAAACATCCATCCGTATAGCGAGTTTTTGATGAGGTTTCGCGACGTAAAAAGGAGCTGCGAAAAGCTAGGCGTCGAGCTCATCTGCGGCGAATACGAGTACGAGGGCTGGCTTGCGGGCGCAAAGGGGCTTGAAAACGAGCCCGAAAAGGGCAAGCGCTGCGCGTATTGTTTTGATTTTCGCGTGGGAAATTCGGCCAAAAAAGCGCTCGAGCTAGGCGAAAAATCTATCACCACGACGCTGCTGATGAGCCCGAAAAAGGACTTCTCGCAGCTTGAATCCGCGCTAAATAAGGCTGCGGGGAAATACGGCCTTGAAACCTTTGCCGTGGACTACCGCGCGGGTGGCGGCACGAACGCGCAGTTTGAGCTCGCTAAGAAAGATAAACTCTATCATCAGAACTACTGCGGCTGTATTTTTGGGCTTAGTAAGCAGCGCGAGGCGCAAAAACTGCCGCTTAGTGAGCTTATGAGCGAGATTAGCGGGCGCGTGATGCCTGGAGGCATCGAGGAGCGTCTGGAGCTTTACGAAAAGGTGCGAGAGTGCGAGGCTGCGGGCACGCCGTTTCACCTATCGCGCAAGTATTTTCTAAACTACCGCTTGCTGCGCGCCTATGTTAAATTTGATAAAGCCGTCATGCCGTCTTATTTTTTTCTTTATTCGCATTTTAAACGCGAAAACGTCAAATTTAGCGTGAGTGAGACGGCTCAAATTTGCGACGAGCTACGAGACGGCGTGACGCTATTAAATTTGGCTAAATTTAACGAACTCTCGGGCGAAAATTTTACTAGCGTAAACGAACTCTGCCGCCGACCTATCGCGGTACCTCGCGAGCTGGAAATCCGCCGCGAGCTGTGCGGAGAATTTAGCCAAAATCCTATAATCGTGCTGGATGAAATTCGCGCCGGCAGATACGAAATCTACGCCAAAGACGAGCTTTATAACGATAGTCGCGAGGTTTTGGTGGCGCAAATTTGAGCTAAATTTAACGCGCTCGAGATAAAAGGCGGGCGCGAAAATTTAGAGGCCAAATTTTGCCTCGGCCAAATCAATAATCTTTTTCTTAGCAAAATTTGGCTAAAATCGGCTTTAAATTTTACTCACAAGGTTTAAAGTGATCGACATCGTTGAAATCCAAAAAATACTCCCGCACAGATATCCTTTCCTGCTCATCGACCGAGTGACCGAGCTCGAGCCCGCTAAACACATCGTCGCGTACAAAAACGTAACTATCGGCGAGCCCGTGTTTCAGGGGCACTTCCCGGGTCACCCGATATATCCGGGCGTGATGATCATCGAGGGCATGGCGCAGGCCGGCGGCGTGCTCGCATTTAAGAGCATGAGCGACGAGCATCAAGCGGGCATCGAAAATAAAGTCGTTTATTTTATGAGCATCGACGGAGCTAAATTTCGCCATCCGATACGCCCGGGCGACAGGCTCGAGTACCGCCTGGAAGTGCTAAAACACAAAGGTAATATCTGGGTGCTAAAAGGCGAAGCCTACGTGGACGGCACGCTAGCGTGCGAGGCCGAGCTAAAAGCTATGATCGTAGATAAATAGGCGCGAAAATGAGAAATATCCATCCGCAAGCCGTCGTCGAAGACGGCGCGAAGATCGGCGAGGACGTAACGATCGAAGCCTACGCCTACGTCGGCAAAGACGCCGTGCTAGGCGACGGCGTACTCGTAAAGCAAGGCGCCAGGATCGTGGGCGACACGCATATCGGCGAGGGCGGTAAAATTTACAGCTACGCTATCGTGGGCGATATCCCGCAGGACGTGAGCTACCGCGCCGAGGAAAACACGGGCGTTCGCATCGGTAAAAACACGACGATCCGCGAGTTTTGCACGATAAACTCGGGCACGCACAAAGGCGACGGGATCACGCGTATCGGCGATAACGCCTTTATCATGGCCTACTGCCACGTCGCGCACGACTGTGTCGTCGGAAATAACGTCATCCTAGCAAATAACGCGACTCTAGCCGGTCACGTAGAGCTAGGCGACTATAGCGTCGTGGGCGGTATGACGCCGATACATCAGTTCGTGAGAGTCGGCGAGAGCTGCATGATCGCGGGCGCTAGCGCGCTATCTCAGGATGTCGTGCCTTTTTGCCTGGCCGAAGGCAACCGAGCTTATATCAGAAGCTTAAATTTAGTCGGTATCAGGCGAAGGTTTGATAAAGATACGGTCGAAGAGATAAACAGAGCGTATAAATTTTTATTTAGAAAAAGCGGGGATCTAAAGGCTGCGGCTAGCGAGCTTTTAGAGAGCGTGGCGAACGAACAGGTGCGAAAAATGTGCGAATTTATCCTAAGCACCAAGCGCGGTATCCCATTGGCAAAAGGAAGAGAATAATGGCGAGAAAATGTAATTTTTGCGGCGAGACGGAGTCAAACGATAGACGCCTTTTTGCGGATTTGGACAATAAGGCTTTCATCTGCGAATACTGCGTAAATGCCGCTTATAATATGATTTGCGGCGATACGAGCCTGCAAGAATCAAGTCCTGAAAGCAAAACCGACAAAGACTATACGAATTTAACTCCAAAAGAGCTAAAGGCGGTACTAGATAACTACGTCATCGGTCAAGATAAAGCCAAAAAGGTCTTTAGCGTCGGCGTTTATAACCACTACAAAAGAATTTTTAGAAAAGGCGAGATAGAAGACGATACGGAGATATCAAAATCAAATATCTTGCTAGTCGGCCCTACGGGCAGCGGCAAGACGCTGATGGCGCAGACTCTGGCTAAATTTCTAGACGTACCTATCGCTATCTGCGATGCTACGAGTCTAACGGAAGCGGGCTACGTCGGCGAAGACGTGGAAAATATCCTGACTCGTCTTTTGCAGGCCGCAGACGGCGACGTAAAGCGCGCCGAGCAGGGCATAGTTTTCGTCGATGAGATAGATAAGATCGCCAGAATGAGCGAAAACCGCTCGATCACGCGCGACGTGAGCGGCGAGGGCGTGCAGCAGGCGCTTTTAAAAATCATCGAGGGAAGCCTCGTAAATATCCCTCCAAAAGGCGGCAGAAAACACCCTAATCAGGAATTTATCCAGATCGACACATCAAACATCCTCTTTGTCTGCGGTGGCGCGTTTGACGGACTAACCGACATCATCGAGCGCAGGATCGGTAAAAACGTGCTGGGATTTGGTCAAGATAAACGCTCAAAAGACGATAAGGAAAATTTGCTAGACGCGCTTGAGAGCGACGATCTGGTGCATTTTGGACTGATCCCGGAGCTAATCGGCAGGCTTCACGTAGTCGCCACGCTAAATAAAATCACGCAGGACGATATGGTGCAAATTTTAACCGAGCCTAAAAACGCGATACTAAAGCAATACCAAAAGCTTTTCGCGATAGATAGGGCGAATTTAAAATTTGACGACGAAGCTCTAAAAGAGGTCGCGAGACTAGCTATCGAGCGAAAAACGGGAGCTAGGGGACTGCGAAGCATAATGGAAGAGGTAATGACCGATATAATGTATGAGCTACCGGAGCTTGCGGGCTACGACGTGGTGATAACAAAAGAGGTCGTAAACGGCAAAGAAAAGCCGATTTTCGTAAAAAACAATAAAATAAGCGCATAAGGATACAGATGATTTTAGACCAGTTAATAGGATTTTTTTCAAGCGATATGGGTATCGACCTAGGCACGGCAAACACGCTAGTTTTGGTAAAAGATAAAGGCATCATCATAAACGAGCCCTCCGTCGTCGCGGTACAACGCGAAAAATACGGCAAGCAAAAAATCTTAGCCGTCGGACACGAAGCAAAAGAGATGGTGGGTAAAACTCCCGGCGATATCGAAGCTATCCGTCCGATGAGAGACGGCGTTATCGCGGATTTTGATATGACGGAAAAGATGATCCGCTATTTTATCGAAAAAACTCACCGCAGAAAGAGTTTCTTACGTCCTCGTATCATCATCTCCGTACCCTACGGCCTAACTCAAGTTGAGCGAAAAGCCGTACGCGAGAGCGCTCTAAGCGCCGGAGCTAGAGAGGTATTTTTGATCGAGGAGCCTATGGCTGCTGCTATCGGGGCAAATTTACCGGTGCGCGAACCGCAAGGAAACTTAGTCGTCGATATCGGCGGAGGAACGACGGAGATCGGCGTAGTGTCTCTAGGCGGCCTAGTTATCAGCAAGTCTATCCGCACCGCGGGCGATAAAATCGATATGAGTATCGTAAACTACATAAAAGAAAAATACAACCTCCTAATCGGCGAGCGAGCGGGCGAGGATATTAAAATCTCCGTCGGTTCGGCTATCCAGCTACCCGAGGAGCTTAGCATCGTAGTAAAAGGTCGCGACCAAATCAGCGGCCTACTAAGCCGCGTGGAGCTAACGAGCGAGGACGTGCGCGAGGCTATGCGCGAACCGCTAAAAGAGATCGCAGATGCCCTAAAAACCGTGCTTGAGATGATGCCGCCAGATCTTGCCGGAGATATCGTGGAAAACGGTATCGTGCTAACCGGAGGCGGAGCGCTGATCCGCGGCCTTGATAAATATCTAAGCGATATCGTAAAACTTCCCGTTTTCGTTGCGGACGATCCGTTGCTAGCCGTGGCTAGAGGCACCGGCAAGGCTCTTGAGGAGATTAAATTTTTACAACAACTCGTAAATGAAGAGTAAAATTTTATTTGTCGCTCTTATAGGCGCGCTGGTATTTTTTTCGCTTGATAGGGGCGCGCTCATCTCGGGATACGTCGTAAATTTAAACAACCGCATAGTCGCCGCCTACGACGACGCGGTCAAATTTGTAAAAGACGGCGTAAACGAGCATTTTAGGCAACGCGAGGAGATAAAGCAGCTTCGCGCTCAAAACGCCGAACTGGAAAAATCGGCGGCTTTGCTTTCAAGCTTCGCAAAGGAGCTAAACGAAATTTTGGTCGATAAAAACTCGACTGCCTACGAGCCTAGAGTGCAGCTCGTGCGGGCGCTAAGCTACGTAAATATCAGCGACTACGATAAGGTCTGGCTGGATAAATTTAGCGGCTACGACGAGTCTAAAATTTACGGGCTGATTTACCAAGGCAAGAGCGCGGGTATCGTCGTGAGCAAGGACGGCAACCCTATGGCCTTGCTGCAAAACGATCCAAAAAGTATATTCGCCGTATCGATCGGCGAGGAAAAAATCCCTGGTATAGCGCACGGGAGCAAAGACGGAATAACGGTGAAATTTATCCCCCAGTGGCTCAGCCCAAAGGAGGGCGACGAGGTCGTCACGAGCGGGCTTGACGGGATATTTTTCAGCGGGATTTCAGTGGGCAAGGTTACGGGCGTGATCCAAGAGAGCCTATATAAAAGCGCGGCCGTAAAGCCTTACGTAAGCATAACTATCCCCTCATATCTATACGTCGTAACAAAGGAAAAATAATGCCAAAAAGAACCGATATTAGTACCATTTTACTCATCGGCAGCGGCCCTATCGTCATCGGGCAAGCGTGCGAATTCGACTACAGCGGCACGCAAGCTGCTAAGACGCTAAAGCAGCTAGGCTACCGCGTCGTACTCATCAACTCAAACCCCGCCACCATCATGACGGATCCGGGTTTTGCAGATGCGACCTACGTCGAGCCGATAACCAAAGAGAGCATCAAGCGCATCATAGATAAAGAAAAGGTCGACGCCATACTGCCTACGATGGGCGGTCAGGTCGCGCTAAACGTCGCGATGCAGCTATATGAGGCTGATATGCTTGGCGGCGTCAAATTTCTAGGCGCGAACCCGCAAGCGATCAAAAAGGGCGAGGATAGGCAGGAGTTTAAAAAAGCGATGCAAAAGATCGGCATGGACTTGCCGCAAAGCCGGTACGCCTACGACATGGACGAGGCGCTAGCCGCAGCCGCAAACATCGGCTTCCCGCTCATCATCCGCGCTAGCTATACGCTAGGCGGCGCCGGTAGCGGCGTGGCGTATAATATCGATGAATTTAAAGAACTAGCCCAAACCGGCCTAGACGCCAGCCCGATACGAGAAATTTTGGTCGAGGAGAGCTTGCTAGGCTGGAAAGAGTACGAGATGGAGGTTATCCGAGACCGTAACGACAACTGTATCATCGTCTGCTCGATCGAAAACTTTGATCCCATGGGCGTGCATACGGGCGATAGTATCACGGTTGCGCCCGCTCTTACGCTAACTGATAAAGAGTATCAGGCGATGCGCGACGCGAGTTTTAAAATTTTACGCGAGATAGGCGTGGATACGGGCGGCAGCAACGTGCAGTTTGCTATAAATCCAAAAACCGGCCGCATGATCGTGATCGAGATGAACCCGCGCGTTAGCCGCAGCTCCGCACTTGCCTCAAAGGCCACGGGCTACCCGATCGCCAAGGTCGCGACGCTGCTAGCGGTGGGCTTTAGCCTGGATGAAATTAAAAACGATATCACGGGCACGCCTGCTAGCTTTGAGCCCGTCATCGACTATATCGTGACTAAGATCCCGCGCTTTACGTTTGAGAAATTCCCGGGCGCAAACCCGTATCTAGGCACCGCGATGAAGAGCGTGGGCGAGGTTATGGCGATCGGCAGGACGTTTAAGGAAAGCATCCAGAAGGCGCTTTGCTCTATGGAAAAGGACTATTACGGATTTAACTTCGTAAATTTAGAGAAAAACGCGCTAGTCTACGGCCTTAGAAATGCGAACGAAAGCCGAATTTTGTACGTCGCGCAGGCATTTCGCGACGGGCTTAGCGTGGCCGAAGTGCACGAGATGAGCAAGATCGATCCGTGGTTTTTGGATCAAATTTGGCAGATAGTTAAATTTGAAGAGCGTATCGACATGGACATCCTAAACGACGAGCCGCTACTTCGCGAAGCTAAAACGATGGGCTTTTCGGACAAGATGATCGCTCATCTGATAAATTTAAAAGACAACCTCGACCTCGGTCAAAACGATATATATTTTGCGCGCGAGAAAATGGGCATAAACCTCGAATACAACGAAGTAGATACCTGCGCGGGCGAGTTTAAGGCGCTCACGCCGTATCTTTACTCGACGACGAATATTACGAAACTACCGCAACTATTAAATTTTGCGAAGTCACATTTAAACATAAATTCGGCGCAAAAAGAGAAAAAAGTGATGATCATCGGCGGCGGCCCAAACCGCATAGGCCAGGGCATAGAGTTTGACTACTGTTGCGTGCACGCCAGCTACGCGCTACGCGATATGGGCATCAAAACCATAATGTACAACTGCAACCCAGAAACCGTCAGCACCGACTACGACACGAGCGATATTTTGTATTTTGAGCCGATCGATTTCGAGCATGTTAGAGCCGTGATCGAGCATGAGAACCCAGACGGCGTGATAGTGCATTTCGGCGGTCAGACTCCGCTAAAATTCGCCAAACGCCTAAGCATAGCCGGTGCAAAAATCATCGGCACTAGCGC
>CAURYE010000014.1:0-46544 GCA_963529235.1 uncultured Campylobacter sp. | reverse complement strand
GTTTAAAGCTTAATAGCGCACGGGATAGAAGTTGCCGCATTTTACTTTGGCAGGGTTTTGGGGCTGGGTAAATAGCGTTAGTCCACAAGAAAATAAACCCAACCTTGCGATTAGGGATTCAAAGTTGAGCTAGGCAAATACACCGATGCTAGACACTACAAAAATTCTGCTAGATTGACGTTAAATTTGTGTTAGTCTAGCATTAAGTCGTTTGCATAATAAGACCGCGTAGATTTAAATCGCCGAATCATAAATGCTTTACGCTGCGGGGTCATCGCCTGAGTTTCGTGCCGATGTTATAAGATTGTCGCGTTATATGGTTGGTTTAAATTTTGCCCAAAATTTAGATAGCCGATTTATCGTTTTGGCAGGTTTCAAACCCTAACGGGTTAAATTTGTGCCAATTTTGCCGTTTTGTGTGGTCTGGCTTTTTCTTAGGCTAGCTCTTTTGGCGCGGTTTATAAAGATAACTCAGCGTTAAGTTTTAGTTAGCTTTTAGAGCCTATTAATTTTAACTATATTTAAAAACAGTAGTGCTAAAATTTAGCGAGGATCTGGATACAGCGAGCAAGCAAAATCTCTAAAAAATCTAAACAGCTAAAACCCTGCAAACTATATGCTTTTAGTCGTTTGTTTTCGAAAAAATGGCTTTAAGCGAAGTTTTAGTATTTTTACCGACTTTTGCTTATTTTTGCTTTGGGGCGACTTTTATTGCTCCGGTTTAGCGCGTCTTGCTTGGGCGTCCTGTGCTAGCGCGGATTTAAGCGGATTTGCGCTTCGTTTAGCCCTGGCCTTATAAATATAAATTTCTCTTGCCAGCTAAAGTCCGTATCCGTATTTTATATTCGCCGCAAGCGAAATTTGATTAGAGCTGTCATGCTTGCTGCGGTATTTTTATTTACTTTATTTGTTTTACTTTTATATTTTATTTTTTAGCATCGCTACTCTTCATATAGATTTTATTCATTTCATATCTATTATGACGATTTTTACTTTTGCGGCCCATGTTTGCCTATTTTTGCTTGTATATCTTTGCCCGCTACGGCGATAAAGCTTCTTGTAAGTTTCGCAAATAGCGATATACTCGCGTTTTAGATTTTTCTAGAGGTTAAATTTAGGCTATTTTAAGGCCTAAAAATATAAACTTTTATCGCAAATAGCCCTAAATATGAGTGTTTTGGTGCTGTGTAAATTTACCCCGTTGGGGTTTGAAACTAAAAAAATAACCCTTTCGACTCGAGCATTTTTCTGTGTAAATTTACCCCGTTGGGGTTTGAAACAAACTCAGGAGCTTGATGATCTTGCCGCCTGGTATGGTGTAAATTTACCCCGTTGGGGTTTGAAACTCGGCGCGGTGGCGGGAGCTCTCATCGGCGGAGCGTTGTGTAAATTTACCCCGTTGGGGTTTGAAACACAAATAGTCGGTTCTTCCTAAAAAGCCGGTGAATTGTGTAAATTTACCCCGTTGGGGTTTGAAACTTTGGAATGTTACTGGTGCTACTTATGATGTAATTGAGTGTAAATTTACCCCGTTGGGGTTTGAAACTAATAGCCAACTAGGAAGACACCACTATATAAGGTGTAAATTTACCCCGTTGGGGTTTGAAACTACGGAATACCCGTAAGCTCCGCAAGCTCACGCTTAGTGTAAATTTACCCCGTTGGGGTTTGAAACCAGTTACATCCCAAAGGTCAGTAACGACATCATTAGTGTAAATTTACCCCGTTGGGGTTTGAAACGGGTCATTTGTGTAGCCTTATGTTTTGATTGAGGAAGTGTAAATTTACCCCGTTGGGGTTTGAAACACTTCCGTTGAAAGCGCAAAGCCTAAATTTGTATCGTGTAAATTTACCCCGTTGGGGTTTGAAACTCGCTCCCATGTGGGCGAAATTTGCTATGTCCTTGTTGTGTAAATTTACCCCGTTGGGGTTTGAAACTATAGCGGATCCGTATGTATGATCGTTAGAAGCTGCGTGTAAATTTACCCCGTTGGGGTTTGAAACGCGGCTTCCTCGGTCTGCCACGCGGCTTTGCGGTGTGTAAATTTACCCCGTTGGGGTTTGAAACATCTAGAAGAAGAGATCACTCATCAACTCAAACAGTGTAAATTTACCCCGTTGGGGTTTGAAACTGTGCCAATCTTTCGCAATACCCGTCATAGTCGTGTGTAAATTTACCCCGTTGGGGTTTGAAACCATCGACGAATTAACGCCAAGAAAACTTGATGAGTATCCGTGTAAATTTACCCCGTTGGGGTTTGAAACACACCGATACGCAGCAGTGCCAAAAATGCCCCGACGTGTAAATTTACCCCGTTGGGGTTTGAAACTTTTACCTACGGGGCTAGATGCGCATTCAACGAAACGGTGTAAATTTACCCCGTTGGGGTTTGAAACAAAGGATATTTCCTTGCTTCTTCCAGAATCTTTAGTGTAAATTTACCCCGTTGGGGTTTGAAACGATATGTTTGGAAATAGCTATCTCATAAAAATCGACGTGTAAATTTACCCCGTTGGGGTTTGAAACGCGCAGTGCAGAATATCCCTTATTTGGTGCAAAAGTGTAAATTTACCCCGTTGGGGTTTGAAACAACGTGATGAGCTTGTCCGAAATGCTCTCGATGTAGTGTAAATTTACCCCGTTGGGGTTTGAAACGCGCCAATATAACAATGGGCTTCTATAAAATCGAGTGTAAATTTACCCCGTTGGGGTTTGAAACGTTCGAGAGGGTCAAAAAATCAGGTTTGAAGCGGTGTAAATTTACCCCGTTGGGGTTTGAAACGGTTTAAGCGTAGCGTTTGGAGCGGATATAAACGAGTGTAAATTTACCCCGTTGGGGTTTGAAACTAATCGAAAAGGCATAACCCTAGATGAAAATAATGTGTAAATTTACCCCGTTGGGGTTTGAAACGTAGGCTCTTGTGCCTGCTCCATATTTTTTTGCTCGTGTAAATTTACCCCGTTGGGGTTTGAAACTTGTAATTTTATAGGCTCAAGTCCTTTGTTGCAAAGTGTAAATTTACCCCGTTGGGGTTTGAAACAAGTAATAGCCAGACTCGATGGAATATCCTCTAGGGTGTAAATTTACCCTGTTGGGGTTTGAAACCATCTCCGTGAAGAAGCTCATAATTAACAGAAAAGCGTGTAAATTTACCCCGTTGGGGTTTGAAACCAAAGTATAAAACCTGAGCTTGACGCCTGGGTTGATGTGTAAATTTACCCCGTTGGGGTTTGAAACCCGTAAGGCTGTCTAAATTTAGCGTTAAGGGCGAGTGTAAATTTACCCCGTTGGGGTTTGAAACAGGAAAAACGGATGGCGATAATTAAATTAGCAAGGGTGTAAATTTACCACGTTGGGGTTTGAAACCCTACGTCGATAGCTTTTAACAGTTTTTCCTTTTGTGTAAATTTACCACGTTGGGGTTTGAAACCGCTCACGTCGCCCTCAAAACTGAGGTTAAGAAGCGGTGTAAATTTACCCCGTTGGGGTTTGAAACGGGCATTTGGTTGTAGGCAAAAAGGTTTTTCTAGGGTGTAAATTTACTGAAACACCCAACCGCCAAAAATCAATTTCATACGCTAATGGGCATTTAAATGTCACCCATTTTTTGTTTTGAGACAGATTTAAACCGACGAGCAAATAGACGCGCGGCAGACTGCGCCGCCTCTAGCGATGACTTTACGCGTTTAAGCCCGCTTGCTAGGGCTAAATTTAGCCTTGCTTGCAGAGGCTATTTTTGCGCCCGCCTTAATCCCTTTTTATGCTTTTGATGATATAATTTCTCAAAAATAAGACTTTTGCGATTTGGAGCGAAAATTTAGGCTTTGGATCAAATTTAGCGCGATTTTAGCGGCTAAGTTCGAGTTTGAAACCGCGCCGCAGCGAGCTTGATTTGCGCAGGTAAGCTTAAATTTAACGCCCCAAAATCGCAAACGCTCTAAAATTTATCAAAAAAGGAGCCAAAATGAAAACATTAGTAGTTTTATCTCACCCGAATTTCGCCGCCTCTCGCCTAAACAAGGCGCTGGCAAACGCCGCTAAAAGCGCAGGCGCCGAGGTTCGCCATTTGGAGGGACTTTACGGCACCGATGCCCTAAAAATCGACATCGCAGCAGAGCAAGAGGCGTTTTTGCGCGCGGATCGCATCGTGTTTTTGTTCCCGATGATGGGCTTTAACGTGCCCTCCATGCTAAAGGCCTACATCGACTACGTGCTTAGCCGCGGCTTTGCCTACGGCGAGGGCGCGAAGATCGCTGGCAAACAGCTACAAATCGCCGTTAGCGCAGGCGGCGGGCTAGGCGAATACTCCAAACACGGCGCGATCAAATTTACCCTAAACGAGATTTTGCTGCCGCTTCAGTGCTGCGCGAACTTTTGCGAGCTCGTTTACGGGCGCATCTTTGCTAGCTGCGGCGTGGAGCCGGGCGTGCCAGATAGCGCGATAGAGGCGCATGCAGCGAGATTTACGAAGCTCTTAAACGACGAGCTTGAAGAGCACGAATATCAAATTTAACGAAGCAAAATAGCGCGCTTGCGAGCTCAAATTTGTATTGCTAGCGGCGATTTCCCGTGCGGAGTCGCCGCTTTTTCAAATTTAACTGCACAAAATGCCCGCTTTGGTTTGAGCGAGCGGTTCGGCGCGTTTTTGACGCTTTTGCGTTGTAGTTTTTTGGGTGAGTTTTGCTAGACGGCACAGACCCGCACCTTTTTGGTGCGTTGCTTTGGCGCGGGCGCATTTTAAGGCGCGGATTGGTCAAATTTGCGGTATCTCAGCAAAGCTCGCGACCGTATCTTTTGCCACGAGCGATGATTTTGGTTTTAAATTCGGCTCGTTTTAAAACGGCGCAAATCCTTATAAATTCGGAGTTCTTATGATTTTTGGCAAGATTGATTATCTAAATTTGCTTCCTTTTCACGTATTTTTAAAGCGCTCACGCCTAAGCTCGCAGGATAAAAAAATCATCGAATTTAAAAAGGGCGTACCGAGCAAACTAAACTGCGATCTGTGCTGCCGCAGGATCGACGCCGCCGTGGTCTCGAGCATCGAAAGCCGCAAAAAACGTTATAAAAAAGTGAGCCTAGGCATCATCGCAAAAGGCGACGTCAAAAGCGTGCTCGTGCGAAAGGGCACCGCCGCGCGTCCCGACCCCGCGTCTGCCAGCTCAAACGCGCTAGCCGGAGTACTGGGGCTTGAGGGCGAGGTGCTCATCGGCGACCGCGCGCTAAAGGCGTATCTGCGGGAGGGCGAGGATGCGTTTTACGATCTGGGGCGGGCGTGGCGCGAGCGGACGGGCTTGCCGTTTGTTTTCGGGCGATTTTCCTGCGTGAAGGGGCGCGGCGCGTATGAGCGGCTGGCGCGCGAGTTTTTGCGAGCAAATGTCAAAATCCCAAACTACATTCTCGCCAAATATGCCCAAACTAGGGGCATCAGCGCGGATGATATCAAATGGTATCTCAAATTTATCAGCTACGAAATCGGCGCAAAAGAGCAAAAAGCGCTGCGGATATTTTTCAAAGAAGTGCGAAAAAACGGGCGGACGGCGAAGCTTCTGGCATAGCAAATCGTAAATTTCTAGCTAAAGCGCCGTTTTGGACTTGAGCCTTTTGGGTGCCGATAAATGCGTCTAGTGCTAAATTTACCTAGCGTGCCGTCCAAAAAGCATTTAGCGAGCAAGACGGTAAATTTCTGCTAAAATCAAATCCGCAAGCATCGGCTCGGTTTTTGGCTCGCTTGACAGGCAAGCGGAAAGACGGTTTTGGTCGTAGCGGCTATAGTAGCTACGATCGCCCAGGACGCGACGCTAAAGGTATGCTTGGTCGCTTCCGGCTCTTTTTTACGGTGTCTTTTTGCTTGTGCTAAAGGCGGCTCGGTCGCGCCGCCGCATGTCTTGGCGTTTTGCCGCCTTTGCAAATAAAAATGCGCATCAAAGGCGCAGCGATCTTGACCGTTGCGAGACAACGGTGCTTAAGTCCGCTCCCAAAAACCGTCACTACGTCGTTTGCGGCAAATTTATTAACCCGGCTTGTCGGTTTTATGCCGATTTATTTACTTTTGCAACCCATGTTTGCCTGTTTTTGCTTGCATTTATTTGCTTGATATGGCGATAAAGCTTTTTGTAAGTTTCGCAGATAGCGATATACTCGCGTTTTAGATTTTTCTAGCGGTTAAATTTAGGCTATTTTAAGGCCTAAAAATATAAACTTTTATCGCAAATAGCCCTAAATATGAGTATTTTGGTGCTGTGTAAATTTACCCCGTTGGGGTTTGAAACAGAACCCAACCGACAAATTTTTCAGCAAGAAAAGTGTGTAAATTTACCCCGTTGGGGTTTGAAACGTATTTCTTCCTTGTGCTTGTCCTTGTGTAAGCTGTGTAAATTTACCCCGTTGGGGTTTGAAACAAACTCTATTTTTGCTATCAGTCCTAATGCTTGGGTGTAAATTTACCCCGTTGGGGTTTGAAACGCTGCCGCGCTTCTTGGTCTTGCTCGAGCAGCCCCGTGTAAATTTACCCCGTTGGGGTTTGAAACTTGCGGCGGTGATGATTAGGATGGCCGCCGCAATCAGTGTAAATTTACCCCGTTGGGGTTTGAAACCTTCGTAATAGACGGAAAAGGAACGGACGAGTTTGCTGTGTAAATTTACCCCGTTGGGGTTTGAAACTTTCGAGCTTTAACGCAAGCTTAAAAATAACCTTGAGTGTAAATTTACCCCGTTGGGGTTTGAAACAAAAGCTCGATTGGTAAGGTATCGGACGGTTTAAAAGTGTAAATTTACCCCGTTGGGGTTTGAAACTCGCGGAAAAGGATTATATTAAGAATTTCATAGCGTGTGTAAATTTACCCCGTTGGGGTTTGAAACAACTGCTGAGCGGCGTCGCTTTGGCTCGTGCTAGCGTGTAAATTTACCCCGTTGGGGTTTGAAACCGTTTGAGGAGTTTGCGGCGATTAGGCCTGTGAGCTGTGTAAATTTACCCCGTTGGGGTTTGAAACCCGAGCTTGATTTTTCGCAAAATCAAGCCTCGCAGTGTAAATTTACCCCGTTGGGGTTTGAAACAAAATTTGACTTCCTTGAAAAAATCAAGGAAGTCATGGTGTAAATTTACCCCGTTGGGGTTTGAAACATCTTACAAGGAATTACGTAAGTTCTAGTTTTAAGTGTAAATTTACCCCGTTGGGGTTTGAAACCTTTAAGACCGACGTCTTTGTATTCATAGCTGTTTGTGTAAATTTACCCCGTTGGGGTTTGAAACTTTTTAATGAGCTAAAAATGAGTATAAATAAAAAAGTGTAAATTTACCCCGTTGGGGTTTGAAACAAGCTCGGTCGCACAGATTGGAAATTCTCTACTTTCGTGTAAATTTACCCCGTTGGGGTTTGAAACATTTGAGCCAAAATTTCAGAAGCTGGCAAAATATCAGTGTAAATTTACCCCGTTGGGGTTTGAAACCGCCGTCGACTTCAAAGGTATTTGAAGAATTAATAGTGTAAATTTACCCCGTTGGGGTTTGAAACATCAAAGAAAGCCCTATGCTTTATTTTTTCTCCTGGTGTAAATTTACCCCGTTGGGGTTTGAAACTCTCGCGCTTAAAAAGGGGCATTTTGCGATATTTGGTGTAAATTTACCCCGTTGGGGTTTGAAACGTGGCCCACCCGAGCAAAATTTCAGGGGCTTGATGCGGGTGTAAATTTACCCCGTTGGGGTTTGAAACAAACTCTGCTTGATTGCTCTATGTCCGCAAATCTAAGTGTGTAAATTTACCCCGTTGGGGTTTGAAACCGGCGAGTTTTTGGACACGACGACAAATGCGCTAGTGTAAATTTACCCCGTTGGGGTTTGAAACAAGCTTGCCTTTGCTTCTCTTACGACGCCTTGCAGCGTGTAAATTTACCCCGTTGGGGTTTGAAACTTCGGGCCATGCTTCCCGATAGCGTAGGTCAGTTGATCGTGTAAATTTACCCCGTTGGGGTTTGAAACCCTTCCGCGCTTTGCGTTTCGTTGAATGCGCATCGTGTAAATTTACCCCGTTGGGGTTTGAAACGCTTCGATGAATAGCTGCAGTCGTTTCTTGTAGCCGTGTAAATTTACCCCGTTGGGGTTTGAAACGAACCTATCAACGATATGAACTTGACGGAGATGGGATTGTGTAAATTTACCCCGTTGGGGTTTGAAACGTAGCCGCTCTCGTTCACTTTTTGAGCCACCTCTAGTGTAAATTTACCCCGTTGGGGTTTGAAACCCGTCGTAAGGCGCGATCGCACCGATAGTCTGCATGCGGTGTAAATTTACCCCGTTGGGGTTTGAAACTCTTTAGCCTCGTTTATCAGCCCTTTCGTGCCTTGAGTGTAAATTTACCCCGTTGGGGTTTGAAACTTTTCGGACATTTTCCACCGCCTGCTGTTGGTCTTGAGTGTAAATTTACCCCGTTGGGGTTTGAAACATAGGGGTGACACGTGTGTCACTAGGGGGTGTCACGTGTAAATTTACCCCGTTGGGGTTTGAAACAAAGCTGTTTGATCTCCTGGACAAACATTTTAAGGTGTAAATTTACCCCGTTGGGGTTTGAAACTCTCTTAGATACCAACTCAAAATTTGGCACAAAAACGTGTAAATTTACCCCGTTGGGGTTTGAAACAACTTTCTGTCGTATTTTTTTGAATAGTGCATAAGGTGTAAATTTACCCCGTTGGGGTTTGAAACAATTTAGAGTTTGGAGCGTGCTAGCTACAAGAATGAGTGTAAATTTACCCCGTTGGGGTTTGAAACCGAAGGCGACGTGGCGATAATCGATATGGTAAACCACCGTGTAAATTTACCCCGTTGGGGTTTGAAACCCGGTAGAAAATCTGTATCGTTTTTTGTTTATTGTGGTGTAAATTTACCCCGTTGGGGTTTGAAACCTACCGCTATTAAACGCGACAGTATTAGCACCCTCTTGTGTAAATTTACCCCGTTGGGGTTTGAAACGTAAATATTTTGATAGTGATGGTAATGAAGTTGGTGTGTAAATTTACCCCGTTGGGGTTTGAAACTGCTTGATGCTAACCTTGAAGCCGACGAAAACGCGCTGTGTAAATTTACCCCGTTGGGGTTTGAAACCTTTTATATTCTCTCTGTTCATCTCAAAGGTCTGTTGTGTAAATTTACCCCGTTGGGGTTTGAAACCAATGAATGACGAAATAAAAGCAGTCCAAAACATGCAGGTGTAAATTTACCCCGTTGGGGTTTGAAACCCCTCAAGCGTAGCAGGAACGGGGGACGGAGTAGGTGTAAATTTACCCCGTTGGGGTTTGAAACTTTGCAGGTTGCGAGGCGACGGATATGCCAAAAAGTGTAAATTTACCCCGTTGGGGTTTGAAACATATCCTCGCTATGAAAAACATTCCCGTAAAGGCGTGTAAATTTACCCCGTTGGGGTTTGAAACACTCGTGTTGCTAAAGGTCTTGCGCGTAAGTTTTTCGTGTAAATTTACCCCGTTGGGGTTTGAAACGGCTTAGTGGGCTCACAACAACAACCACACATCAGTGTAAATTTACCCCGTTGGGGTTTGAAACTGACACATAATCTAAAAAAACAAAGGAGAAAAAAAGTGTAAATTTACCCCGTTGGGGTTTGAAACCAACAGCAAGCAGTCAGCGGAGTTGAAAGCAATGGTGTAAATTTACCCCGTTGGGGTTTGAAACCATATAAAGGATAACAAATGTCAGAAGAAAAGAGGTGTAAATTTACCCCGTTGGGGTTTGAAACGCGGGTCTAAGCCTAGCGCTGGGCGACGCTAGCGTGGTGTAAATTTACCCCGTTGGGGTTTGAAACCCTGATTTTAGGGTTAGACTTGCTAGAGCGCCCGCGGTGTAAATTTACCCCGTTGGGGTTTGAAACCAAGGAGCTGATCCTAACGCAAAAATATCAAAATTGTGTAAATTTACCCCGTTGGGGTTTGAAACAATCGGTAGTTTGGAGTGCGGTAGGAGCTTGCGTGTGTAAATTTACCCCGTTGGGGTTTGAAACAAACTCTTTAGCGTTACCGCTCCGCTCTTGCTTGAAGTGTAAATTTACCCAGTTGGGGAGGGGTGAAACCGAATAAATTTGAAAATATTTATTCTATCGGCGAGGTGCAAATCAGCAAACTATACTCTTCATCCGCCCAAAACCCAAAATCAAAGTCGCCGTTTAAGACAACCCATGCGACCCGCGAAGCCAAAAAATAGTAGCTTAAGCGCGCTTAGGGTAAAATTCGCCCAAATTTTACAAAGGAAAAACGATGGATTTAGAGAAAATTTACAAGGATGCGGGCGCGTTTTTGCAGGGGCATTTTTTGCTTAGCAGCGGCAACCACTCGCAGTTTTACCTCCAAAGCGCCAAAGTGCTCGAAGATCCGCAGCTAGCGGGCAAGCTAGCAAGCGAGCTGGCCGCCGTCATCGAAAAATCAGGCGTAGAGTTTGACAGTGTCTGTTCGCCCGCTCTAGGCGGCATATTGGCGGGTTACGAGCTAGCTCGCGCGGCGAAAAAACGCTTTATCTTTACCGAGCGGGTCGAGCGCGTGATGAGCCTGCGACGCGGTTTTGAGGTGAAAAAAGGCGAGAAATTTATCGTCTGCGAGGACATCATCACCACGGGCGGCTCGGCGATGGAGGCTGCGCGCGTGATAGAGGGCCTAGGCGGCGAGGTCGTGGCGTTTGCCGCGCTTGCTAATCGCGGCTTTTGCAAGGTCGCAAATTTAGCGGGCAGCGTAGCTAAAGCTAGCGCCAAACTACCCGCGGATAAGCCGTTTTTCGCGCTTGGAAACTTTGAGTTTGAGATTTTTGATCCCGCAAATTGCCCGCTTTGCGCTACGGGAAGCAAGGCGATAAAACCCGGCAGTAGGGGCAACTAAATTTGTTAAATTTCGCGGCCATGTTTGATTTAGTCCCGCAAATTTGGACGGATTTTGTGGGCGTCAATGAATGCAACCGATCGCAAATCAAATTCGACTCGGCAAACCGAGTTTCACGGTATCTCGGGCGATAAATTTGACGATAAACTAAGCCCGCCGCCGCGTTTTTTGCAAGTTGCGATCTAAGCGGAATCAAAATTTGCGATGCCGTCTTACGCATTTGATGGCGACAGTTAAATTTGGATTTGAGCAAATTTACGTCCGCAAAGGCGCGTCCTAAAATTTATGATTTTAAAAACGGCGCATAGTTTGGGCGATTTGCGACTTGATAACGATGCGGGGCGGGCGATAAAGATTGCACCGCGCCAAGATATGCAAATTTGGCGGCAAAAGCCTAGTTTATGAGCGAAGCAAGATCGGCCGATAGACGGCGCAAGTAGCGGGCGCGCGGAAACGAGTCGTAAATTTATCGTACCAAATCGAGGGTGCATAAAAGTAGGCCGTAAATCGCTGCGACAAAGCAAAGGCGCATAAATTCGGGCGCTAGCGAGCGAATTTGACGCTCAAAAATCCAAAACGAGCGCTCAAAATAAAGCGTAAAAAGGAGTAAATTTGGCAAAACAAAAAGCACGACTAGCTGGCATCGGCGCGCGAGCAAAGGCCTTTATAATCGATCTTTTTTTGATCGGCATGCCGATATATTACCTCACGACCTATGTTTTCTTAGGCGGCAAAGACGACTTTTTGCACAACCAAACCGCGATATTTGCAGCAAATCTCGCAGTCGGTCTTATCTGCTGCGCCTTTTTCGCGATCAAAGCCCAGACTCCGGGCTACCGCTCGCAAAATATCTACCTCATCGACCTGCGCACCGGCCGCAAGCTCGGCTTCATACGCGTTTTGCTCCGCTACGTCTGCTTTTTGCTCGCAGGAGTTAGTATCGTCGGACTTTGCCTCTGCTTTTTCCGCAAGGACGCGCTAAATTTACACGATCTACTCACGCACTCGGCCGCCGTCTGCAAAAAAGCCGAGTAAATTTAACCCGTTTACCGGCTCAAATTTGACGCTAGATTTACGCCAAGCATTTTTGCGGTGCGGGTTTTGCATGCTTGCAGCTAAAATTTAATCCGCTCGCCGCCCCGCTAAATTTAAATCTTTAAACCAAATTTCGTTACAATCGCCCCAACAAGGAAAAATATGCAAAGAATAATGGGATTTACGAGAACGCGGGAAAACGCGGAGAAAAAAGGCGTGCTGATACCTAGCGACTTCACGCACGCAGCCATCATCGGAGAGACCGGCAGCGGCAAGACGACGGCGATGATATATCCAAATCTGCTTGACCGCATGCAAAACGGCTACGCGGTGTTTGCAGTGGATTATAAAGGCGGCGAGAGCGCCAAAATCAAGGCTCTAGCGCGCAGAGCCGGCCGTCTAAAAGACGTCGTAAGCGTGGGTGCGAGGCTGGATGCGCCGATAAATCTTATCGCCTCGATGAAGCCGCGGGACTTTAAAAACTGCGTGAAAAAGCCGATGGAATCAAGAGAGAAGTTTTGGGAGGAGTTTGGCTCGAGCATCGCGACGGAGTTTTTTAAGGTTTTAAAGGCACTTAAAATTTTCGCTAAAAAAATCACGCCGCTAAACGACTGCTACACAGATGCATTCTACGCCGACGTGCGCACGCTCGCGCGGGATTTTACCTTTGACGTCGCTACGATACTGCGCCTCTCGCAAGATCTAGAAAAGATGCTCGAGTTTAAAGACGCGCTGAGTCTCATCTGCGACAATCTCGACTCCTCGACGCTAAATTTTACCCGCGAGACGATAATGATAAACCGCGCGTTTTTGGCCACCGCGGACGAGTTTTTGGACGCGACGAGCCGCTACAAGGATATCGGCGACGAGCGCACGAGAGATGATTTTCGCAACTACTCGATGATGATGTCGCCGTTTCTTGGCCTCATGAACGACGACTCGCTAAACGGCGACGGCGAGGGCGCTGCGGGCGACGCGAGTATCGCAGGACTGCTAAATAACGGCAAGATCGTGATATTTAACGCCGCTAGCTGCGACAAAAGCGCGCTAAGCTTCCTACTAAACAGCTTCCTGCCTGAGCTTTTAAAGCGCGTAACGATGAAGCAAAAGACGCCTATTAGCCTATTTCTCGACGAGTCGGCGAAGCTGCTGAGCGAAAACACCGAGCTAAACGAGGAGATCCTGCGCGAGTGCGAGGTGGAGCTGGTGCTGGCGTTTCAAAACGAGTTTTTGCTTAAGCGCGCGATCGGCGGCACGGCGTACGAGGCGCTGATGGGCAACCTCACCAACCGCTACTTCATGCGCAACAAGGACGTCGTGAGGCTGGGCGGCAGCGAGGTGGACTGCTCTACGCTGGAGAAATTCGAGTGCGTGCTAGAGGGCGACAAGATCGCACTGGAGCCGATTTTCATCGACGAAGCGGAGTGTCTGCAAGCGCAGCTGGAGTTTGAGCGCGAGAACCGTCTGCACGAGCGACTGCTGGGCAAGATATACGAAAACCGCGTGATAGAGTTTGATGAGGAGATCGTGGATGACGGCAAAATCTGGGTGCGCGACGTGGATACGGGCGAGCGCGAATGCGTGTTTTTTAGCGACGAGGTGCTAAATATCGGCCCGCAAGATATCTATAAACGCCCGCCAAATACAGGCGGTTACAACATCTCGCTTGACGACGGCACGGACGATGCGCAGATAAGCTTTAGGTAAATTTGGCTGCGACCAAGCAGGAGTACGGGTTAAATTTGAGCGTAAATTTGGGTCAAATTTGGAAGTCGGCGTAAATTTAAACGGTAGCGTAACTTGACGATTTTAACCGCTCGCCGTTTGCATAAAACTAGGCTGGATAAATTTAAAATTTGACTTTAGGCGGAGGATATGGACGAAAATATAGGCAAAGAAAATAAAGAGCCGGAGCTACTTTACAGACTAGGCAAACGAAATCCGCTCATGGTGATGATTGACTTTATCGGTTATAGCTTTTTACTGCTTGTGCCAGGCCTGCTGACCGCGATATATTATAGAGGCTGGATGCAGGCGCTGGGCATCCTAGGTTCTTTATTTTTAGGCAGGCTTTTATACAAACTCATATTTTTCAACTACATCGAAATTTATAGGTACAGGATCGTCATAAACAGATATATTTTCGGCGATACGGTTATCAAAAGCGAGGATTTGGCCTTTTTGCCGCTCCGGCTATTTTCCTTTTGCGCCATCTCATGTGTTGATAGCAAAAAAGAGAAAATATTTTTTATATAGAGTTTATGCGGTGGAAAGCTTAACGTCCAAACAAGCCGACGAGCTAAGAAGCCAAATAGCTCGTATAATGCCGTGGGATGCAATTGATTAATAGCAATCAGTATAAACAGTCAAATTTGCCGCCGTTATCCGCATCTAAATTTAACGAGTAGGCCGAGAAATCCGCTTGCCGGCAGTCAAATCTAGCAAAACGGTTCGCAAATTTAGCTAAATTTTGAAAGCAAGTTTTGTGGCCAAATTTGAGCCAAACTTCGGCGCGCTATCCATCATCAAATTTTGCCGTAATTTGGATTAAATTTCAAAGTCGGCGAAATTTAAACGGCATCGCAATCTGACGATTTTAACCGCTTGACGTTTGCGTCAAACCTGACGCGCTGCGCCGTAAAATTTAAATCCGCTCCCAAATTTCATAGAAGAAATTGAGAGAAATTTTTATGGTATTTTTATCTGACGTAGAAAAATAGCGGAATTTACTAAAATCTTAGAAAAATGATCAAACTTGCACTTATCTACGCTTTTGCCGCTATTAAGACGCCGCTCTCTTTAAAAAAAAGAATGCGCGGCAAAAAATCCAGATGCTTAGCTTTGATGCGTTTGTAGTTTTTCAAGTCGCGGCTATGAAAGTAGCAAGGCCGAGTTTAGATGCGGCGCTAGGACTACGCGTGAAAACTTATATCAAAATCTTTTAAAATTAATAAGAAAAATCCGCTTAAGTTTAGTTGAATCTTATTTTAAAAACCGCGACCGGGTTTGCTAATCAGCGCTTGCAAAATTTAAAAAATCGCTCAAAAGAATGGCGGAAAAGCTCCGCCAAAAATAAAATTATTCGGCTTTAAATCCGCCGCCAAACGCCTTATAGACATCCACGACCGAGTCGATGAGGCTCAAATTCGCCGCTATAACTTGCAGTCTAACCGAGAGCAGGTTGCGCTGCGCATCTAGTAGCTCCAGATGCCCGGTGTAGCCCTCCTCGAACTGATCCTTGGCTAGCTGATAGATTTTTTCTTGCGAGAGCAGGAGCTCTTTGACCTGATTTAGCGTTAGTTTGGCGTTTTTGCGGTTGTTTAGCGCGTCTCTAACTTCGCCAAGAGCCTTTTTGATCGCAGCTTCATAGGCTACGGCCGCGATTTGCTCGTTGGTTTCGGCTATGCGGACGTTGTTTTTGGTTCTGCCGTAGTCGAAAATTTTCTGCACCAAAGAGCCGCCTATGCTCCACGTGTTGGCGTTGCCGACAAATATATTTTCAAAATCCACGCTAGAAAATCCAAAAAGTCCCGTCAGCGAGATGGACGGCAGATAGTCTGCCTTTGCGACGCCGATTAGTGCGTTGGTGGCGTTTAGATCGGCGTAGGCTTTAGCTACGTCGCTCCTGTGCAGCAGTATGTCCGCGCTCACGCCAGCACTCACTTCGGGCTCTTTAGGCAGCATTTTAGCGCTCTGCACGGCTCCGTTTAGGATCTCGTCGTTTGATTTGCCCGTTAGTACCGCTACGGACGTTAGGGCCTGAGATAGCGAGGTTTGCACCTCTAGTAGGCTTACTTTCGCGCTTTCTACCGCGGCTTTGCTTTGTAGATAGGTCGTCTCGTTTATGCCGCCTAGATCAAGCTGCGTTTTGCGAAGCGCCAATGTCTCCTCGTAGGTTTTTAGCGTGTCTTTTAACACGGCTTCGCGCATATTTAGTGCCACGAGCGCGAAGTAGCTTTTAGCCACGCTAGAGCTTATGCTAAGGCGCGCAGTGGCGTAGTCGAGCTTGGTCGCGTTTAGACTGGCTTTAGCCGACTCGACGCTGTTTCTCACTCTGCCCCATAGGTCTATCTCGTAGCTAAGGCCTAAATTTACCTGCGATGTTCTGTAGCGCGTCTGAGGCTGCTTGGTGTAGGTTTCGCCGCTACTTTTTGCTTTTGTGTAGCCGACGTTTAAATTTACGCTAGGAAATAGATCTGCTTCCGAGATACCTAAGCTTGCAGCCGCTTTTTGTAAATTTAAATAAGCCGTGCGGAGGTCGGTATTTTTCTCTAGTGCGCTAGCTACGAGAGCGTTTAGGTTTTCGTCGCCAAACTCCTTCCACCACTCGTCCCTAATGTCGCTAGTTTCAAATTTATACGTGGATTCAAATTTCGTATCAACCTCGGGGATTTCTGGTCGAAACGAGCAGCCGGCTAAAAATATCGCCGCGGCTAAAGTTAAAATTTTATACATTTTTGACCTCCTGTGCTCCACTTGGTTTTTTGTCCCAGACTTTGTTGTTTAGCTTTTCTAGCAGATAGTAAAACATCGGTATGAAAAATATCGCTATCGTAGTGGCAGCTATCATACCGCCGACCACGCCCGTGCCTAGAGAGTGGCGAGACGCAGCGCCGGCACCCGTGCTGATAACCATCGGAAAAACGCCCAGGGTAAACGCGAGCGAGGTCATGACGATCGGGCGGAAGCGAAGCCTTGCAGCATTAACGGCCGCGTCAAATACGCTCTTGCCCGCTAGTCTTTCTTGCATCGCAAATTCTACGATAAGGATCGCGTTTTTAGCCGATAGACCGATGAGAAGCAGTAGTCCGATCTGGAAATAAATGTCGTTTGTTAGCCCTCTAGCCCAAACGGCGACTAGCGAGCCAAAAACCGCGAACGGAACGGCGGTGATGACGGCTAGCGGGATGAGCCAGCGCTCGTACTGCGCCGCTAGGATCAAAAATACGAAAATCATACCGAAGATAAACGCCGTAGAGCCCGTGCCTTGCGAGCTAACCTCCTGATAGGCCGTGCCCGCCCAGCTGATGGAGTATTCTTCCATATTTAGAGTTTGTTCGACCACCTCTTGTATCGCTTTTATCGCGTCTCCCGACGTGTAGCCCGGTTTTGGGTCGCCTTGGATCTTAGCCGCAGGGAAAAGATTAAACCTATCTACGATATCCGGACCCAAAATTCTAGTTAGAGTTGCGACGGAGTTTAGCGGTATCATCTCGCCGCCGCTTGAGCGGACGTAAATTTTACGCAAGTCTTCGGGGTTGTTTCTAAAACCCTCTTCTCCTCTAGCGTAGACGCGGTAGGATTTGCCGAAAAGGTTGAAGTCGTTGATATAATAAGAGCCGAAAGTCGAGCCTATCGCGCTAAAAATTTCGCTCTCGCTCACGCCGAACATCTGGGCTTTTTGCCTATCGACGTCGATTTTAAACTGACGGTAATTAGTCTCTAGCGTAGAGCGCACGCTGGTTAGATCCGGGCGAGCGTTTGCCGCGGCGACTACTTTTTTTACGTCGGCTTCTATCTGGGCGTAGCTTTTGCCGCTTTTATTTTGTAGATACATCTCAAAGCCGCCCGTCATCGAAAGACCCATGATAGGCGGGACGTTTACGACAAAGCTCATCGACTCCTTCGAGCCCCAAAGCATACCGTTAAAGGGGCCGGTTAGCGCGTCTGCTTGACTATCCGGCGTTTTTCTCTGGCTCCAGTCTTTTAGCTTGACGAAGCTGATGGCCGAGTTTTCTCTAAGCGCGCCCGCGATCATATCGTATCCGGCAAAACCCATCGTAAATTCGACGTTTGGATTGCTTAGAATCATGTTGCTGATAGTTTTTACCTCTTCTTTGGTTTTTAGCATATTGCTTGACGGCGGTAACGAAGTGATAACCATTAACGCGCCCTTATCTTCGGACGGTACGAGGCCGCTAGGAACTTTTTTAAACAGCTCGTAAGTCGCAAAACCCATGACGCCTATCAAAATAAGGCTGATTATCACGTGACGAAGCACTTTTGCAACGCCCGCGGTAAAAATTTTCGTACTCCAGTCGAAAAAGTCGTTAAATTTCTGCACGAACCAAAACGGCTTACTCTCTTGTTTTTTTATCATAACGCCGCAAAGTGCCGGAGTAAGCGTAAGTGCGACAAAGCCCGAAATACAAACCGAAGTAACCAGAGTGAGCGCAAACTGGCGCTGGATCACGCCGACAAAACCCTCCATAAAAGAAACCGGAACAAAAACGGCGGATAAAACCAGCACGATCGAGATGACGGGGGTTTGTACCTCCTCCATTGCTTTATATGTCGCTTCTTTGACGGTGATGTCTTTTTCCTCGTGTAAAATTCTCTCCACGTTTTCGATAACGATGATGGCGTCGTCCACGACGATACCGATAGCAAGGATGAGTGCGAAAAGGGTGATTAAATTTATACTAAATCCCATCGCGTACAGTCCGCCAAAGGTGCCGATGATGGACACGGGAACGGCTAGCATCGGGATGACGGTAGCGCGGAAGCTCTTTAAAAACATATACATAACGATGAGAACTAAGATCATCGCCTCGATAAAGGTTTTTACGACCTCATGGATAGAGACTTCGATAAATTCGGTCGGATTATACGCGATCGTGTGCGTAAATCCCTCGGGAAAATTTTTACTTAGCTCGTCTAGCTTTGCGTTTACTGCTTGTGCCGTGGCTAGGGCGTTAGCGTCGTTTTGCATAAAGATTAGAAGCGGTATAGAGTCTTTACCGTTTAGCATCGCGTCGTTGGCGTAGTTAGCCGCTCCTAACTCCACTGTCGCTACGTCTTTTAGCTTTAGCGTCGCGCCGTCCGCGCTTTTGATGATTATATCGCCAAACTGTGCGGCATTTTTGAGTCGTCCGCCCGTGCGAACGGAATAAACGTAAGGATTATCGCCGTCTGAGGGCTGTTCGCCTATTTTACCCGCGGCGTATTGGCTATTTTGGATTTTTACTTGGGCGATTACGTCGCTAGGAGTTAGCTTGTAGTAAGCGAGCAAATCGGGCTTTAGCCAAATTCGTATCGAGTACTCTTTGGTACCGATTAGCACGGTATCGCCTACGCCGTTAACCCTTTTGATCTCGTCTGCTATGTTTAAATTTACGTAGTTATACATCTCGATGGAGTTCATTTTCGGACTAGTAAAGCCTATAGCCTCTAGGATCGAACTGCTACGTTCGCGCACGGTTACGCCCATGTTTTGCACCTCTTGAGGTAGCCTTGAGAGCGCGGCTTGGACGCGGTTGTTTACGTCGATCGTGGCTTGTTTGGCTGAGGTGCCGATTTTAAAATAAACGTTGATATTTAGCGAGCCGCTCGAGCTTGAAGTGCTTTGCATGTAGAGCATATTTTCTACGCCGTTTATCTGATCCTCGATCGCGCTAGCTACGGAGTCGGCGATAGTTTGGGCATCAGCGCCCGTGTAGATGGCGCTAACTGAAATTTGAGGCGGAGTTAGTTTTGGATACTCCTCGATGGGAAGCCCCTTTATCGCCATCGCGCCCGCGATAACTATGATGATAGATACGACGGTGGCAAATATCGGGCGGTCGATAAAAAATTTAGAAAACATCACTTAGCCTTTTCTTGCTCGTTTTTAGGCTCTAAATTTGCGCCTTTACCAAAGCTTTCGGTTAAGTCCTTATCTATCTCGACGGGCGCGCCTACGCCGATTTTTAGGAAGTTGTTTAAGATGATTTTATCATTTTCGTTTAGCCCCTCGCTAACGACTGCGGCGTCTTTGGTTTGGTAGGTGATTTTTACGTCCTTGGAGGCTACTTTACCGTCCTCTACGACTAGTACGTAGGTCTTGACGTCGGTTTGCTGGAGCGCTGCTTGAGGGATTTTAAAGCCATCTTTTTGATAAAATCCGCCCATTGTCACGTGGCCGAACATGCCCGGTAGTAGCTTACCCTCGTCGTTGTTAAATTCAGCCTTGGCTAAAACTGTGCCCATATTCGTATTTACGACGTTATCGATAAAATTTACCTTGCCGTTAAACTCTCCCTGACCGACTTTTAGTACGGCGTCCGAGTTTGTTTGCGCCCATAGACCGCTTTCTTGCATTTTGACGCGGTTTAGGTTATCTACGTCGGAGATATGAAAGTGCGCCTCGATCGGGTTGATTTTGGTTAGGCGCACTAGCTGGGTCGTGTTTGCTACGACTAGCGAGCCCACGTCTACTAGGTTATCGCCCAAAACGCCGTCAAAAGGCGCGGCGATACTCGTGTAGCCCAGGTCGATCTTGGCGTTTTTGGCGTTTGCTTTGGCGCTTAGTAAATTTGCGTTTGCGATTTCAAGTGCTGAAACGGCCGCGTCGTACTCTTTTTGCGAAACGGCGTTTTTCTTATATAAATTTGAAATTCTGTTAAATTCGGTTTGAGCGTTTTTTAAATTTGCGTTTGCTACGCCGATAGCGGCTTCAAGCGCGTCGTAGCTTGCTTGGTATTTTTCGGGATCTATCAAAAACAGCTTATCGCCGGCTTTTACGTTGTCGCCGGGTTTAAAAAACTGCTTGATTATCGTGCCGCTTACTTTAGGATATACGATGACGTCTTGCTGGCTCGTTAGGGTCGCGGCGTAGTCAAAACTGATCGGTACGTCTGATTTTTTAGCTACGAATACGTCGACTTTTGATGGCGGCATTTGTCGTTGTTGTCTGGCTGCGGCCGCGCCTTTTTTATCGTTACCATCAAAGCATGCCGTAAAAAGTAGCGATGCTAATAATAAAATCGAGATATTTTTAAAATTTCTCATAAATTTGCCTTTTGTTTTTGGAGATTATTTTAAATTTAGCGTTTGTAATGTATGTTACAAAACAAGTAGATTATTTTACTCTTATTTTCTTAACAAGTCAAATTTAGGTTGTTAAATTTAGTGCTTTTTGATACCGTGTAAAAATATATTTATGCTCGTTTTTACGTGCTCTTCGCGTTCTTTTTCGTTTAGCGTTATATCCTCGTTTAGCAAAATCGCATTATAATGATAAGGCTCCCTGACGACCGCGGCAAACGCCTTAGCCGCTACGTAAGGCGAGATGTCGGGATTTAGCTGTTTTTTTATGTCTTCGCGCTCGAAAAAATCTATCAAAACTTTATCGAATTTACTTAAAATTTGCTCCAAAAACGCCTTGCCGAGCATACCGTCGTTTTTCGCGCCCTCGCTCATCATAACTCTTGAAATTAGAGTCGTTTCTTTGTCGCAGATTATGTCGAAAAATATAGAGGCGAATTTGATTAAAAAATCCTCCAATTTATGCGATAAACTGAGATCAATTTTCTCGTCTATCTGCGCTCTAAAGTCGTCAAATCCGCGTTCTACGATAGCGCGAAAAAGACCTTCCTTGTTTTCGAAAAATTTATAAACGCTAGCCAGCGACCCGCCGCTTTTTTTGATTATATCCGTTAGACTCGTGTTTTCATAGCCTTTTTCGAGAAAAATTTCCATACCGGCTTGGATAAATTTTTCCTTTCTTTCGGCGCTTCTTTGCGTGATTTTCCCGTTCATTGCATACCTTTAAAAAATTAAAATTATAATTTAAGGATTATACAATAAAAATATGATTTTTAGTCCCTCGGGTATGCAAAAATAGTCTCTCTTACGATGTTAATTTTCTCTTTTTCGTCTGCGGCATAGGCGCGTATAGTTATCTTTGCATTTGCGTTTTTACCGGGTCTAGCAGCATTTTTAGGAGCCGTTAATACCACTACGATTTTCTTCTTTTCGCCCGCGTTTAAGGCAATGCTACTTTTTGGGCGTTTTATTTTGATATCGGCGTCGTTTGCGCTAACGTCAAAGTAAAACTCATGCGCGTGCGCGTCGGTATTTTCAAACAAAAACACGTAAGCGTTTTCGATCTGGCCGTCTTTGTTTATCTTATATAGCTCGCTCGTGCGGTTGATGTTTAGCAGCATGCTCTCTTTTTTGGCGCTCATTATCGCTAGCGCGGTCGCGGCGATAGCGATGGCGGCGCAGTAGCCGATGGTTTTAAAGCGCAAATACCGCACCTTTTGCTTGGTTTTTAGCGAATTTGAGCTCGTCCAGCTAATTAGACTAGGCAAATTTAGCCCCGACATCGTTTTCGTGCACGCATCGACGCACTCCAGGCAGTTTATGCACTCTAGCTGCATGCCTTTTCTGATGTCGATGTGCGTCGGGCAAATTTTCACGCAGGCTTCGCAACCCGTACACTCGTTTTGCGGTTCAGGAGGCTTTTTCCAGAGTTTGGTTTGTCCGTCGTAAATTTTACCGCCGCGCGCCTCGTCGTAGATGACCTGCATGCTGTCGTTATCTATCATCACGGACTGCACTCTAGCGTACGGACAGACGTAAATGCAAAAATTTTCGCCCAAAAACGCTACGTCAAATATCAAAAACGCCGCGATAACGATCCAAGCCCCGAGTAAAATTTTATGTTCGGCAGGATTTGAAATTTGAGCCAAAAAATCCTGCGGCGGGACGAAAAACCAGAGAAAATTCGCCGCCGCGACAAAGGCTAAAATGCTCCAGATCGCGATTGCTAGCGCATTTTTGACGCCGCTTTCGGCCTGCGTTTGCTTATTTGAAACGCTCTTGCGGATCTTTAAAATTTTAGTTTGTATAAGGTCGCGGTAAATCGCTCGAAATATCGTCTGCGGGCAGCTCCAGCCGCACCAGACACGGCCGCCTAGATTCGTCATAAAAAATATAAAAATAAAAAAAATGATGAGCACGAAAGGCATCAAAAACAGCTCTTGAACGTTAAATTTGGCAAAAAACAGATGCAGTTCGCTGCGCTCAAAGCTCAGTAAAAAAAAATGATTTCCGCCGATAGTTACAAAAGGCAAAATAAGCGCGCTACAGGTTATTAGGACGTAGGCGATATAGCGTTTGCCGGCGAATTTGAAATACTTTTTATACTCTTCTTTAGTCATTATTTTCCCTAATTGCAAAATAGCGAGATTATAAGATTAATGCCTTAATCGCGTATTAAAATTCTTAGTTACATATTTTCTCTAATCCGCATTTTTGGCGGCTGGCAAAGCTTAAATTTATAAAATTTAAACTATAATTGCCGTCTATTTTAATTGAAAGGTGGTGAGGACGTTGCCTGGTATTAAGGTACATCCTAACGAGTCTTTTGACGAAGCTTACAGAAAGTTCAAAAAGCAAACCGACAGGAACCTTGTCGTGACTGAAGTTCGCGCAAGACGCTTTTTCGAGCCTATGACCGAGATCCGCAAAAAACAAAAAATAGCGGCTCGCAAGAAAATGCTTAAACGTCTATATATGCTTAGACGCTACGAGTCAAAGCTCTAACCAAAAGGGTCGCTTCGGCGGCCTTTTTTATTTAAACTCCCGTTTAACTCGCATCAAAGCCAAAATTTGCCATAATCTACGCCAAATTTAACGATCAAAGGAAAAATATGTCCAAAGTGCCCGTGAGCGAGGCTGCGGAAATCTTAGGCGTAACCAAAGAAGCAGTCTACAACCGCATTCGTCGCGGCACGCTAAAAACCTTTGAAAAAGACGGCGTAAAATACGTGGTTTTAGACGGCTACGAGCCCGGTACTGCGGCAAATTTAACGCCAAATCAGCCGCCCGAAACATCTACCGAAAAATCAGCCAAAAGCGCGAAATCCAAAAAATCAAAGACGGGCGAATTTGACGTGAATGAATTTCTACTCTCGCAAATTAGCGAACTAAAAGAACAAAATCAAAATTTGCAAGCCGACAAAGAGAGGCTGTTTCGCGAAAAAGAGCAAATTTTGCTAAATAATAAAATCGAAATCGCTCAAATTTACCGCGAGCGCGACGAGAAAATTAGAAATTTTTTAAATTTACTCGAGCGTCCGCTTTTAGCTCGCCAAAACGGCGAGTACGCGGCTCCGATCGATGTTGAATTCGTCGAGAGCGAGTCTAAAAACGAGGGCAAGTGGACGAGCCTAGCCGAGTTTTTAAAATCGCAAAATTTAAGCGGCAAGGGCCTTAAAAAAACGCAAAATAAAATCATAAAAAACATCGGAAAATCAAAATTTATCAAATTTAAAAAAGGCGTGATAATGGTAAAAAGCAAGAAAATTTCAAAGGAGCTAGATAAAAAATGAGAGTTTTTAAACATATCAAAAAGGTAGCCAGCTACGCTGCTGTAGGCGGCTTTGGCGCGGTGGTAGCGGCCGGGCTGGCAGGATGCGGCAGCGATAACGGAGGAGCAAATAATAATGACGGTAGCGCGCTAAAAGAAGCGGCACAAAAGACGGGAGCCTTCGTCATCATCGAAGAAACCGCACCCGGTAAATATAAAGTCCTAGAAGAGTATCCAAGTAGCGAAACTCGCGTCGTGCTAAAGGACATCAACGGCACCGAGCGCGTGCTAAGCAAAGAGGAGATGGATAAGCTAATCGCCGAGGAAAACGCCAAAATCGACGCCGGAACGTCGAATTTAACCGGCTCAAACGCTCAAAACGCGCAGCTAAGCAGCGGCGGTATGAGCCTTGGCGAGACGCTTCTAGCCTCGGCTGCGGGCGCGATCATCGGCAGCTGGATAGGTAACAAGCTCTTTAACAACCCGGGCTATCAGTCGCAGCGTCAAAGCGCGTATAAAAACCCGAGTGCGTATTCAAGGAGCGTAGATAGCTTTAACAAAGCCAAAGCCACGAGCTCGGCAAGTAAACCAAGCGGCGGAAAGAGCGGATTTTTCGGCGGATCAAGTTCAAGTTCAAGTTCAAGTTTCGGAGGCTGAAAATGATAAATTTAAAAAAAATCGAACCGCTAAATAGCGAATTTTTAGGCGAGATCGGCTTTACGTGGCACACCGATCCGGACGGCAGCGACTACGTAGCAGACGAGCTAGTCGAGGTTAGCGAGGCGCAGGCAGAGGCCTACTACAACGCCGCAAACGAGCTATACGATATGTTCGTCGCAGCCGCCCAGCACGTCATCGACAACAACCTCTATCACGAGGTCGGCATCCCGTTTAATCTCGTAGATCTCGTGCGCGAAAGCTGGGAAAACGACGTGCATTGGCACCTCTACGGTAGATTTGATCTGGCCGGCGGACTGGATGGCAAGCCGATAAAACTGATCGAATTTAACGCCGACACCCCGACTGCGGTGTTTGAGACGGCGATCATCCAGTGGGCGGCGCTTAAGTTTAACCGCATGGACGAGAGCGCGCAGTTTAACGACCTTTATGACGCCCTAAAGCAAAATTTTAGGCGCCTCGTGACGCTAGATGAGGAGACCGAGAGCTTTAACGAGCACTATGAGGGCTGGAAAATTTTATTTAGCTCGGTTGCGGGCAGCAGCGAGGACGAGCAGACCGTGAAGCTACTGCAATATATCGCCGAGGAGGCGGGCTTTCACACGGCGTTTGCTTACGTCGATGAGGTCGTGTTTAACGACGAGGAGGGCGTGTTTTTTGACGGCGAAAACTACGAGTACTGGTTCAAGCTCGTGCCGTGGGAGGACATCGCCGTAGAGGAAGGCGAGCTAGCCATCATCCTAAAAAATATCGTCCAAAATCAAAAAGCTATCATCCTAAATCCCGCATACACGCTGCTTTTCCAAAGCAAAGGCATCTTGAAAATTTTATGGGATCTATATCCAAATCACCCGCTTTTATTGCAAGCTAGCGACAAGCCGATCGCGGGTAAAAAATGCGTGAAAAAGCCGGTTTTTGGGCGAGAGGGCGCAAACGTGAGCGTGATCGAGGCGGACGGCAGCATTAGCTCGCAAAACGGCGGCGACTACGACCAAAACCGCGCGATCTATCAGGAATTTTACGAATTTAACAAAGACGCCGCCGGAAATAGCTACCAAGCGGGTGTATTTTTCGCCTACGAGGCGTGCGCACTAGGGTACCGCAGGGGAGGCGAAATTTTAGATAACTACTCCAAATTCGTGGGGCACTTTATCAAATAAGGACGCAAAATGAAAATAGTCTGCCTCGATGCCGCGACGCTTGGAAGCGACGTAAATTTGGACGTTTTTGGGCAGTTTGGCGAGTTTGTTAGCTTTGAGACTACCGCCGCGGCCGAGCGCATAGAGCGGCTAAAGGGCGCAGACGTCGTCATCACGAACAAAGTCGTGATCGACAAAGAGACGATGGACGCGTCAAATTTAAAGCTAATCTGCATAAGCGCGACGGGTATGAACAACGTCGATCTCGCGCACGCTGCCGCAAAAGGCATCGCGGTAAAAAACGTCGCGGGCTACTCCACCGCTAGCGTCGTGCAGCATACGTTTGCTTGCCTTTTTGCGCTGACGAATCGCATCAAATTTTACGACAACTACGCGCAAAGCGGCGAGTGGGCAAAGAGCGAAATTTTTACGAATCTAGACCGCAGTATCGGCGAGATCGCGGGCAAGAGCTTTGGCGTCATCGGGCTTGGCGAGATCGGCAGGGGCGTGGCGCGCATAGCGGCGGCATTTGGCGCGAATGTGAGCTACTACTCAACTAGCGGCGCAAACGCAAACGCCGAGTTTAAAAGGCAAAATTTAGACGAGCTTCTAAGCGGCTGCGACATCGTGAGTATCCACGCTCCGCTAAACGAAAAAACGCGAAATTTGATCGGCGAGCGGGAGCTAAATTTGATGAAAGAGGGCGCCATACTGATGAACTTTGGACGCGGCGGCATAGTGGACGAGAGCGCCGTAGCTCGCGCGATAGATGGGCGAAATTTGCGATTTGCCTCGGACGTGCTGGAGACCGAGCCCATGCGCGCGGATCATCCGCTGCTAAATATCAAAAATAAGGAAAATTTGATACTCACTCCGCACGTGGCGTGGGCGAGCTTTGAGGCTAGAGAGCGGCTCGTAGCGATGATCGCGGAAAATATAAAAGAATTTTTGAAAGGATAAAAATGGCAACTGAGCATAGTTTTGATATAAGCGCAGCGGTCGATATGATGGAGGTCAAAAACGCGCTAGAGACGGCGAAAAAAGAGATCGCGGCGAGATATGATTTTAAGGGGCTTGCGGCTGAAGTGGAGCTAAACGAAAAGGAAAAAATCATCACGCTTCTTAGCTCTAGCGACAACAAAATCGACGCGCTAAAAGACATCGTGATCTCAAAGCTCATCAAGCGAAACATCCCGCCCGTAGCCGTGTCTGAAAGCAAACGCGAGAGCGCGAGCGGCGGAAATATCAAAGCTACGCTAAAGCTAAACGACACCCTAGATAGCGAAAACGCGAAAAAAATCACCAAAGCGATCAAGGACGCAAAGCTAAAAGTAACTGCGGCGATTCGCGGCGAAGAGGTACGCGTAAGCGGCAAAAGCATCGATGATCTGCAAGAATGCATAAGACTCGTGAAGGGGTTAAATTTGGAGTTGCCGATAAGTTTTAAAAATTTGAAGTAAATTTAATGGATAATTTTAAAAAGTTAATCCAAGAAAAAAATAGCGCCGCAAAGGAGTACGGCGATTTTATCAAAACTCTTAAAAATAAAGAGCGCCATAAGGACTTCTTGGGGCTGATCGGTCTGTTAAAAGATAGACTGGCTAAATTTGAAAACCTTAGCTGCGATAATTATTCGCAAACGGCTGCGGATATAGACGAGCTAAACGACAGAATTTACCGCCAGGTAAATTTGCTTGCGAATCTGAATAAATTAAGCCGCAATTCGGACGTTTACAAAAAATATAACGAAGTATATAATCTAAAGCGTATCAAGCTTTTCGTCTCGGAGCAAATTTGCCGCGTGAAAAAATACTATCAGGTTCTAATAGCGCTTTTGGGGCTGATTCCGTTTATAATATATTTTATTTTTTGGCAAAATGTAGGATTTTTCTCGGTAGCCGGCAGCGAGAGCATCTTTTCGCTACTTAGCGCGCTAGCGATATCGGGTTTTGGTTTATTTGTTATTTTATATATATTTCCTGCTTTGCATTTGGTTTTGATCGTTTCTTACGACGGTGGCGAAAAAAACGAAACGCCTTTTTACGCGATTTATCTGATAGCCACGCTTGCGGGCATAGCATTTGTCGGCGCAGGATATTTTTTCCCGAGAGCGGTAGATTTTTTAAATTCTTATTTCCAGGTGATTATAGCGGTGATAGTCATATCTTGCCTACTTTGCAGCTTTAAAAACGGTAAATTCGACATTCCTCTTTTATTTTTTATGATATTGCACGGACTTTTATCCTTTGCGACTCCGTTTATGGTAGCTCTGCTTGCCTACGTTCGCGTGAGCGAGGATGGATTTACTACCGCTTTTTTAGTGATTTTTATGGCATTTTTTGCCTTTTTGTTTAGAGCGTTGATAACGTCTAAGGATATAGATGATTTTAAGATAATTTTTTGGTCTTTGATAATCATAAATTTAGTCATCGTCGCGGTTATGAGCGGTAAAATCGTCCAAGTAGCCGATCTGGGAAATATAAACTACAAAATGCTATCGCTCAAAAAAGACGCCTTAAACGCTTTGCCAAAAAGCGTTTGCCAAAATAATCAAAACGGCTGCATCGGCGCGGGAGCAAAGGACGGCTGCTACGCAAAACAAAAGGCGCAAATCGTCTCGTATAATAAAGCCGAGCTAGCGGTAAAAGACGGCAACGAGACGTATATTTTTAGCGGAGTAAACGACGACGAGATAAAATTTATAGACGCTAAGGGCGCAGATATAGGCGTTGCGTCTAAAGATAAGGTCGTTTTTGAAAACTCAAATTTAACGTACGGTAAAAACGGCACGCGTAGCGACCCGCTCGAGGCAAGCGCCGTAAATATCTCCCCCGTCTGTAAAACGTACGCTTTTAAGCAAGACGACACCGTAAAGCTCTACAACGTCAAAGTCCTATCGGCTCTGGGCAAATTTTACTATCTGCAGACTAAAAGCGGCGAGAAATTTGAACTGGACTCAAGCCTGATAATCTCAAAGCAAAAGGCGGGCGATATCCGTTAAAAGCGGTAAATAAATATAAATCAGATATCTAGCCGCGGCTACTCAAAACCGTTATGCTAAATCCTGCGCAAGCTTTAACTTGACGGCGAATTTTGCGCAAAGCAAACAACATCAAGGATATGCAGGTAGATTTTTGCTTCAAAATACGGGCTGAAATTTTAAATTTTACGCCCGATTTTGATAAAACTTCGGCAAATTCAGCCCTTTTCAAGGCGAGATTAATAAAATTTTAGATATCCTTACGAACATAAATTTGGATTTACGGGAGAAAATTAATTATGGGTTTTAAGAATATTATAGAAAGATTTGCGGTTAATTACGCCCATAATACCATGCAAAAATCTCTTTATAACGGCCTAAATATCGATATCCTAGATCAAAAATACGTAAAAACGCCGCGCGAAAATACCGAGTATATGCTTTACGCTCACGTGCCGTTTTGCCACACGTTTTGTCCGTATTGCTCGTTTCACAAGTATCATTACGAGCAGGAACTGGCTAAAATTTATTTTGAAAATTTAAGGCAAGAGATGCGGCAGGTTAAGGCCGCGGGCTTTGATTTCGGCTCGCTTTACGTCGGCGGCGGCACGACGCTCATAAACGAACCAGAGCTTGAAAAAACGCTCGTACTGGCTAAAGAGCTCTTTAATATCAAAAACGTGTCCTGTGAAAGCGATCCAAACCACATCCAGCCCGAAAATTTAAAGAGATTTCAAGGACTCATCGACCGTCTAAGCGTGGGCGTGCAAAGCTTTGACGACGAGACGCTAAAACGCGTAGCCAGATACGAGAAATTCGGCTCTAGCGAGGCCTTGCAAGAAAAGCTGAAAAAGGCTCTTGGCGTGCTACCGGTGATGAGCCTTGATCTCATCTTTAACCTTCCTAATCAAACCAAAGAGCAGCTGCTAAACGACATCAAAATCGCAAAATCCATAGCCCCAGAGCAGATCACGTTTTATCCGCTGATGAAGTCGCCTCTTACGCGCGATGCGATCGCAAAGTCGCTAGGCGTCGCGGACAGCGACAACGAGCGCGAATTTTACGAGATCATTTGCGAGAGCTTTAGCAACTATCATCAAAGCAACGCTTGGGCATTCGGCCGAGATAGCGCGAATTTGCGCGACGAATACGTCGGCAGCCACCACGAGTACGTGGGCGTGGGTAGCGGCGCGTTTAGCTTTTTAAACGGCGAGCTGGTTATCAACGCCTTTAATCTGCTCGACTACGGCCGCCGCGTTAAAAGCGGCGAAAGCCCAGTTATCGCAAAGTGCGGCTTTACGAAAAAAGAGCGGCTAAAGTATATCTTCCTCACTGAGCTGTTTGACGGCGGCGTAAATATCGCCAAATACGACGAATTTAACGGCGCGAATATCAAAAAAGAGCTATTTGCGGAGCTAAATTTACTAAAGCTAGTCGGCGCTATCTACGAAGAGGGCGGCCGTATCGTGCCGACGGCATTTGGCAGGTATCTTTGCCTCGTGCTCATGCGCGATTTTTACGCGGGCATGGATAAGGTGCGTGCGATATTTAAAGACGACGCAAAGATAAAGCGCAGTAAAATTTTGCGTATAATGAGCGAAGAGACTCATGCGGACTTTGAGGACGCTCTCATCTCGCCTAGAGCCGCGGTGTAATTAGTAAACCCAGTAAATTCGGCTAAATTTAACCGAGTCTGCGCGAAAATAAGCTTTAAATTTACTCTTTTTAGCCGGATTTACTCGGCCCGCGTCCGCTAAAGGCGCGCTAAAGTGCTTTAAATTTAGCCCTGCGTAGCTAAAAATGCCGAAACGAATTTGCTAAAAGGAAAAATATGCAGCTTCAAGATTTGCTTGGCAGACCGATCCACTCTAAAGAGGTTAAAGAGTTTTTAGCGCGGTGCGGCTTGCCGAGTAACCCGGCTCCAAATTACGATTCTTACGGTAATTTGTTTTGGGTGAGGGCAACTAATGACGAAAAAGGGGTTGATAGCGTATTTACGGGCTACGTAAGATATGCGGATATGTACGGAGAGCCCACCGGTAGCTATAACAAGGAAAAAGACCAGCTGATTTTGCACGAGATTAGCGTCTATCCCGAAAAAGCAGGCGGAAATTCGGTCGTAGATTTGCCTTTTGGCTTAAATTTAGGCGACGATAAAAAGACGATCGAGGAAAAAATAGGCAAGAAGCTCACGGGTAAATGCAAAACGGATTACGGGTTTGGCTACGACGCTTTCTTTGAGGAATTTCGTTTGATAGTGGCATTAAATTTTGACGAGAGGCTGAGCTGGATTAGGTTGTTTAAATTGGAACTGCACGAAAAAGAGCGCGCCCGCCTAAAAGCGCATCTGCGGTCGCAAAATAAAAACATAAATCCTAGTCGCATCCCCGAGATCCACGCGCTTGCCGCCAAAACGCCTATGGCGGCGTGGCGCAAACGTATGGTTGAGGGCGATGAGATGTTTAGCGAGCAGAGTATCGCGGCCGTAGAGGCGGCTCTAGCTAGCTACGCGCAAACTCTATGCGAAGCGACGCAAAAGAAAAGCGCCTCAGCCGTCTATAGCTGCACCGCAAAGCTCGTAAAAGCCCTAAACAAAATCAACGACAAATACGGCCTTATAGAGACCGTGGAGCGCGAGGAGCTGTGGGAGTGGATAGACGCGCTCGTGCGTAAAACGGGGCTAGAGTTAGGTGAGGACGTAGATATAACTGAGGAGTGGCGCGAGTGGTAGATAAAGGGCTCGTAAAGGAGACCAAAAAGCCTTTGCGGGAGCGAGGCTAGGCGGCGGCATAGGGCTGGGTGAGGCCAAGGCCATCGACGACTACGCCAGGAAAGACGAAATAACGCGCCGCAAAGAGCAACACAAACGGCAAGATTTGCAAGATATTCGCCCAAAATTTAAATAAATACAACGTAGCGCTTGCTTTTTTCGACGCCCGAGGGACGCGCTTTGCTTGCCCGCTTTTCTCATAGCCGATTTAAGAGGCGAGTACCGTTTTGATTTGAAATTTACCTTTACTCGTCTTACCGACTATACTTTGTTGCAGTTTAGCCTTCTAAACGATAACCAAAAGTAAGTAGTCGGAGACTATCTGCGTTACAAAGACGCAAACGGACTAATCCGCGACAAAAAGCGCTTGCAAAAGTCCTTAAATTTTGGGGCGAACCTGGGCCGAATTTAAAGTCCAAATAAACCGCCGATTAAGAAATGGCAAATTTTCTCAAAAACCTCGGTAAAGAAGCCCTAAAAGCTCGCACAAAAGCTTTACGCGCAGGCATTACGAGGCGGCCTCATGAGCTAGCTATGTTTTGAGCTATTGGACGTCTACGCGGCCTTCATATACGCGCGAACTTCCCTGCAAAGGCCAAAATTAAGTCCTCAAAGCAGATGCGGATACAGCCTGCTTTATTACTTTTGGCTATTAGCGCCGATGAAATCCTCTGCGCGGGCGGCATGCGCGGCGCGCGGGACATCCTAGCCTTTGCCTTAGGATGGTAAATTTACCGTCGTTTCTACGACGCCAAACCTCTACGCGGCGCTTAAAAATACTATAAAAAGCAAGAAGCCCAATATAGCCTCGTGCGGCGGATAAACGCGTAAATTTAAACGCCCTAAATTTACGCGGAACGGTATAAATTTGCTAAAATCCCGCGAAATTTGATTAAATTTGCGGGATTTGGCGCAGCCGTACCGTCAAATTTGCGTTTTTTTTGCAGGCTGCGCAAACGGATTTAAATTTAACCTCAAATCTACCCGCCGTCCAAGCTTGTTTAAATTTAATTTATGCTAAATTTCGCCCCAAAAGCGACCTTGCGGGCGTAAATTTTACCAAAGGCGAAGCAGTGGATACGGATAAATTTTTAAGCGAAATTTGGGGCGCTCTTAAGCTATTTTTAGACCCTAAAACGCAAATTCTCGCAGACGAGCGAAGCCTCGCCGTTTTACTCGCGGCGAATGCGGAGAATTTTTATAGATTTATGGCGCTAAAGGAGTTTAGGGATATCCTGCATGCGCTTGGGTTAAAGGCCGACATATACAGCCTTCAGTGCGCTCAGCTAGGCGCGATAAACGCTCTAAAATCCGCAAAAATCTCAAAATCAAAACTCCTCGCCGCCCTAGAAATCCTGCAAAAAGAAAACATAATCTCCGCCGCGCATTTTAAGCGGCTCTCGGAGTTTTTGCAGACCCTCGGCGCGGATTTGACCGCAGGGAACGAGCAAGAGGGCTCAAATTTTAAAAAATCAGACGTCTTTCACCAAAAAATAGATGCGCTAAATGATATCTGCGAGCGAATTTTATCGCTAAACCCTGGCGCACACGTCGCAAATGCGGCGACAAAAGCGCGCCAAAAAGCGCATGAGCTAGAGTTTAACGTCGCGGTTACGGGGGTCATAAACGCTGGCAAATCAACCTTGCTAAACGCGCTACTGGGCAAAAAAATCCTAGGCGCTTCAAACGTGCCTGAGACGGTAAATTTAACCGTGCTAAAGTATGCGCCCGAGCCTTTTGCAAAGGTAAATTTTTGGAGCGAAGCTGAGCTAATGGAGCTTGGAATAGTCCAAGATCAAGATAACGATATCGGCGAAATTTACGGCAGTGCGGGCGTTAAATTTGAGAGCGAGACGGCGCAAAATTTAAACGGCAAATTTGATGCGGAAGGCGAGCTAGCGGCTAAATTTGAGAGCCCTAGCGCGAGCGAGATTTGCTCCGAACCGCCGACTAGCAAGACGGTCAAAACGGACGAGATCAAGCGCTACACCTCGGCGGACTCCAAATACGCCAAATTCGTAAAAAGCGTCGAGCTTTACGAAAATTTGGAGCTTTTAAAGGACAACGTACGCATCATCGATACGCCCGGCATCGACGACGCGGTGGCTGCGCGCGAGGAGCTGGTGCGGCGATTTATGCGGGAGTGCGACCTGATGGTGCACCTGATGAACGTCTCGCAAAGCGCCACGCAAAAGGATCTGGACTTCATCGTCTCAAGCCTGCAAAACTCCCACGCCGTGAGGCTCGCCGTGCTGCTCACGCACGCGGACGTGCTAAAAGATGGCGAGCTAAACGAGGTCGCCGCCTACGCCAAAAAGAGCGTCGAGGAGCGTACGCGGGGGCTTGGCGTCGGGGCGGAGTTTTTCGCCGTGAGCGCTAAAAGCTACTTTGAGGGCGGGCAAAACAGCGGCGTCGAGGAGTTTAAGGAGTATCTTTACGAGACGCTTTTTGGTCAAAATAGCCAAAAATCTCGTCTTGGCATCGAGGCATATAAAAAGGAGCTCGGCCGCGTCTGCGCGCAGTTTGCGGCGGATACACAGGCTCAAATTTTAAATTTAACGGGCTCAAATTTGAGCTTGTCGCAAAAGCTTTCTGAACTAAACGAGCAAAAAGCCGCGCTAGCTAGCCGTCTAGAGGACGTGAGGGGCGCGGTAAAAGAGGAGCTTGAGCGCCTAGATACGGCTAAGACCGCGGCTAGCTACGAGCTTGGGCTAAGGTCGCTAGCGCAAACGCTAAAGCAGCGCGTCGCGGACGACGTAAACTACTCGGCCTCTAAAAAACAAAAGATCGATCCACAGCGCCTCTCGCGCATCGCGCAAACGACGATCAAAGACGGCGTCATCGTCCTAATGCGTCAAAACCGCAACGAAATCGTGCGGCAAATCACCGCGTGCGCGCAAAATATCGCGCTAAAATTCGGCAAATTTGAGGATAAAACGGCGGCCGCCGAGGTCTTTAGCATAAACGACTATCTGAACTCAAAAGGGATAAGCTTAGAGTGCGTCCAGGTCGCGGACGCGGTGGCTAGCGCGGCAAACTCGGGCGCGCAAGGCATACCCGAAGCCGCCAAAGTAGCCGCGGAGGAGTTTTTAGGCGCCCAGCGGATCAAAAACTTCGTTTTCGAGCTTAGCGAATTTGAAAAAAGCGAGTTTAAAAAGCAGATCGAAGCCGCGCTAAAAGATAAAGAAAAGGCGCTTGCGATCAGCGAAGAGGCGCTAAAAAACGAGCTTGCCGAGCTAGCGAAAACTAGCGGGCGAGACTCGCGCGAGCTAGAGCGACTAAACTCGCAAAGCGAGGCGATAAATGCTATAAATTTGGAGCTGCAAAGTGTTTGAGGAGTTTATAAACGCGTATAAAACGCGGTATTTTAAGATATTTTCGGACGATTTTCACGGGCGATTTAGGCGGCTGCAAAACGAGCTAACCGAGCCCAAATTTCACCCCAGCGCCGAGCTAAAACATGAGCTAAATAAACTCGATCTGTTTTTATCCAGCCCGCTTACGGTCGCTATCGTCGGGCAGTTTTCTAGCGGCAAATCGACGTTTTTAAACGCGCTTTTGGGTAGCGAGATTTTACCGTCGGGCCTAACTCCGGTCACCTCAAAGCCGACCTTTATCAGATACGGCGCCGCGCCAGCTCTTAGCGTGCTTTACGAAAACGGCAGAGAGCTGTATCTAGGCGTCGAGGAGATAGGGCGATTCGTCGATCAGCGCGTGTTTGGCGATGAGGTGAGTAGGCTTTGTGTCTACGCGCCCTCTGAAATTTTAAAGCTAGTAAATTTCGTCGATACGCCGGGGCTAAACTCGCTCTCAAAGGCCGACACCGCCGTCACGCACGAAGTGCTAAAAGACGTCGCGGGCGTCATCTGGCTAAGCCTCGCCGACAACGCCGCGCGCGCTAGCGAAGCCGCACAGATCGAGGAGTTTTTGGCTGGCGGGGGCAAAACGGCGATCTGCTTGCTAAATCAAAAAGATAAGCTAAGCAACGATGAGCTTGAGCGCCTCAAAAATCACGCGCAGGCCACATACGGGCGGTTTTTTGAGCGCATTATCGCAGTTTCCGCCAAGCAAGCCGTAAAAGCCCAAGCTGCGGGCGATGCGGCGCTTTTAGCAGAGTCGAATTTTGGCGCGGCGATAAGCGCTATCCGCGAGCTTTTTGGCGGCGAAGAGATAAAAGAAAAATTCGTGCGCGAAAAGTGCGCTAGGCTGGTTGCCGTAAACGCTGCTCAGCACGAAAAAATCGCTAAAATTTACGAAAAAGCGGGCGAGATAATCGCTAAATTTGACGCCGAGCTGGAGTCGAATTTAAAAGCCGTGCAAGAAAATTTTAAACCGAAAATCGAGCTAGCCTTTAACGAGCTAAAACACGTCGCAAAGCTCGTTGCAGACGAGATATTAGCCAGCTTAAAAAGCGTGAAAAAGTATAAATACGCGCCACGAAAAACGCTGCTAAAGGGCGAGTATTTTGAAGCTAGCTCGTACGAGGCGGTGGATTTTGACAGCGACGAGGTGTTTTCAAAACTCATCTACAACGACGTGAAATTTGCCAAATTTTTTAGGACGTATAAGCGCGGCTTAAGCGCGCTACAAGAGGAGATCGGCGCGGCACTGGATGAAATTTACGCTCGGCTGGAGCGCGAATTTATGATTTATAAATCCGAATTTGAAAACGCGCAAAAGGAGGATGAAACGCACTCTGATACCGTGTTTGCCGACGTTAGGACGTATGCGGGGCAGGTTTATAGGACGTTTTTGCGAGACTATGAGACGGCGAAATTTAAGGGACTGCAAAAAACGGCGCTGTTTTTTGAAAAGCTAAACCTCAAAGTCGCCGCAAACTACGAAAATGCCGTCAAAATCGCGGTGTATTTTCTAAAAGAAAAGATCGCGGGCTCGATGCGCGCGCACGAGCAAAACGGCTTTGCGCTCTTTATCCCGAGCTTTGACGAGGTGCAAGACCGCGTTTTGACGTCGCTAAATTTATACGAATTTGAAAACGAGATGCTTGGTAATGCGTCGTTTTTAAATAAGATTTTATCGGCATTAAAGAGCGAATTTGCGCAGATAAAAGACGAAAAACTAGCCAAAATCGCAGCTCTATCGGCAGGACACGAGAAGCTAAGGGATGAAATTTTAAAAGCTGGGCGAGAGGTTTGGTGAGCAAGATCTCGTTTAAGCGCGTCGATCTAAATGATATTTGAAAGCTAAGTTAAAATTTGCTCCCAAACGGGCTTTTTGTCGTTGTTTTTAAAGCCTAAAAGCAGTTTGATAAATTTAAGAATAAAAATTACGAGTAAAACGGCGTAAGGACGAAAACGTCGACTAAAATTTCGTCGAAATACTCTTTTGATATAAAGTAGATGATCGCGCATAGTGGAGCGCAAACGGCTGCGATGCCTAAAAATAGCTTGACTTGGCGGAGTAAAAAATCACTCATGCTTGATAACCTTTTCAAATTTGAGTAGCTAGGGCTGCGATAAATTTAAATCACTTGCCAAATTTGCGCCCGCCAAGCTACGAATTTAACGCTCAAATTTGCAAGAATGCGCGGCAAAGCCGAGCGTGTAACTCAATTTTAGAGCAAGCGCAGTCAAATTTAACTAAATTTAATCCGCCGCGCTCCAAATTTAGCCGAATTTACCCGTCAAACCCAACCTTCTTATCCTCGCCGAAATTTGAGCTCATCTCGCGTTTGATCTCGCTTTCAAAGTCGCTCATCGTAAATATCCCGTCCTCGCGCACAGCTACTTTTAGCGCGGTATTTTTGAGCGCGAGCATGATTTGCGCGCCGCTTAGCTCAAATTTAGCCAGCTGTTTGACGTCGAAATTTTCCTCAAAGCTTGCATTTTCGGGCAGCACTTTGCGCCAGATCGCAAGACGAGCGGCGAGGTCGGGCTTTTTAAACTCGATCTTATAATCAAACCTGCGAGAAAACGCGATATCTAAGCTTTGCAAGAAGTTCGTCGTGGCGATGAGTACGCCCTCAAACCGCTCGATTTGCTCCAAAAATATATTTTGCATTTGGTTGTGCATTTTATCCGCGCCGCTACCGCCCTCGACGCGCGTGCTTAGAAACTGATCGGCTTCGTTTAGTAGCAGTACGGGCTCACTCTTGCTTTTGGCGCAGATTTCTTTGTAGGTGTCGAAAATTTTACGCACGTTTTGCTCGCTTTCGCCGACGTATTTACTCAAAATTTTGGAGCAGTCAAAGCTAAGAACCTGCTTTTTTAGGCTCTTTGCGAGACTTAGCGCGCTCATAGTTTTACCCGTACCCGGCGGCCCGTAAAAGATGATTTTGGCGTCCACGTTTTTGCGCGACTTGATGCCCCAGCTAGATAGGCGCGCCAGCACGCGGCGATCTACTTGCTTTAGGATTGCGCCCAGCAGCTCTTTTACCTTGACGTCCAGCACGACGTCGTTTATGTCGGTAGAGGGCTCGATGAGCTCAAAGATTTCCTGCTCTTTTACGAGAGTTTCTAGCGCTAGTTTTTTGCTTTTGCTCTCGGTTTTTGGATGCATTACGCTTTGTAAAATTTCGTCGGTTATGTAAAACGTCCTGCTAAAGCCGCCGTAAGCGTTTAGCGACTCGTCGTAGTCGATGAGGCCGTTTTCGATCAGTTTTGAGCCCTCGTCTAGTAGGGTGCGGTTTTTGATGCGTTCGAATTCATCCGCGCTCAAAATCCCCACAAGCGCGTTTAGATCGCGGTTTGCGTCCGTTTCGCCGACGTACTCTTCCTTTAAAAGCGCGAGGAAAATAAGCTGTTCTTTGTCGTTTAGCGCGTTATCTTTGAAAATTTGCTCGACGGAAATAGAAATTTTGCTTAAATTTAGCCGTTTTTCGATGATAGCTTCTAGCTCTTTCACGTCTTTTTCTAGGCGGCTTTTGGCGTCGCTTGATACGTTTTTGCTAAAAAACGAGAGCTTGCCGTAAAGCTCCACGCGCAAGAACTGATCTTTTAGATAATCAAGGTGATCGGCGTAGGGCACGACTGCGGGCAGCGTGAGTCCAAACTCGCCCTCTTCTAAAATTTTTAGAAAAAGCGGCGATAGCGAGATCTCGCTGTGAAGCAGGCCGAGTAAATTTGAACCGGAGCCCTCTGCGCCCTGGTTTTTAAAGATAGAAAATCCCTGCACGATCCAGCCGCTCTCAAGCAAGTTTTTTACGTCCGCAAGTCCTGCTAAAAATTTATACTCCTCGCTGCCAAAAACCGCGCAAAGCACGTCATAAACGCTACTTTGCGGAGTGCCTTCGACGTAGCCTTTGCTTAGATGGCGTAAAATTTTCGCCTCGTTTTGGCTGCATTTTATGAGCGAGGAAATTTTAGAATTTTGCTCTCCGCTGATAAACTCTATCAAAAACCGCACTAAATTTCATCCTTTATCTGCTCTTTTAAAACGCGCTTTAACACCTTGCCCGTCGCGTTTTTAGGTAGCTCGTCTTTAAAATAAATCGTCTTTGGAATTTTAAAATTCGCCAAGTGTTTTTTGAGGTGCGCGCGGATATCTTTTTCATCCAGGCTCATGTTTTCTTTAAACTGGATAAACGCCGTGACCTCCTCGTCCGCGTGCTCGTCTCTAACGCCGATAACTGCGGCTGCTTCGACCTCGGGCAGTTTAAACAGCACCTCCTCAATCTCGCGCGGGTAGATGTTGATGCCCTTTGAGATGATGAGGTCTTTTTTGCGGTCGACGATAAAGATATAGCCCTCTTCGTCTATCTTGACGAGGTCGCCCGTGCGCAGCCAGCCGTTTACGATCGTTTCGTCGGTGGCGTCTGGCATATTTAGGTAGCCCTGCATCACGCAGTCGCCTTTTACGATTAGCTCGCCAACCTCGCCTGCGGGCAGTTCGATCATCTCGTCGTTTATGCATTTTACTTCGTAGCCCGGCAGCGGCAAGCCGACGCTTGAGATTTTTTGTTTTTGCAGCGTATTTGCCGAGACGATAGGCGAGCATTCGCTAAGGCCGTAGCCTTCTATCAGTACCGCGCGCGGAAATTTAACGCGAAAATCCGCGATAGTCTGCTCCGCCAAAGGCGCTCCGCCGCTGATAAAAATCCTAATGCAGTTAAACCAGCGAAAATACCACGGAATTTTAGCCTTGCCGATAGCCGTATAGATCGCGGGCACGCCTAAAAACACGGTCGCGCGCTTGAGTAGGACTTGTTTTAGGACGTTTGAAAACGGGAAAATGGACTTTACTAAAATAAGCGAACACGCCGAAAATATCGGCAGTAGTACCATTGCCGTGAGGGTAAAGCTGTGAAACATCGGCAAAAACACGGCAAATCTATCCTTCGTGCGTACGTGAAAGACCTCGTGCGCGCCCTGGACGTTTGAGATGAGGTTGCGGTAGCTGATCATCGCGCCCTTTGGCTTACCCGTGGTGCCTGAGGTGTAGATGATGTTGGCTAGGTCGTCGAGCTTCGGTCGGTCGGTCAAATTTAGCTCTATACGGCAGTTTAGCGCATGGGCGTAGGCGATATTGTTTCCGTCAAATTCGCCTCTATCGCCGATCCAGACGATCTTTTTTATCGCGGTTTTGCTCTCTAGTCCGCGTATCTCTTTGGCTAGCTCGGCCGAGGCAAAGAGAAATTTCGCCCCGCAGTCGTTTATGATGTATTCAAATTCTTCGTATTTTAAGAAGGTATTTATCGGCACGGCCACGGCGCCTAGCAGCGTGACGGCAAAGTAGCTAGCGATAAACTCGGGCGAGTTGTTTACGATCATTGCGACGCGGTCGCCCTTTTTCACGCCCATGCCTTGTAAAAACGCGGCCAGCGTAAAGGCGTCCGCGCGTAGCTGATTGTAGCTTATTTTGTCCGTTTCGGTGTAGATCGCGATACCGCCGCCGTTTTTGTCTACCGCGGCGTTTAGCATATCCTCGAAATTTTCGTAAGGGTAGTTCATGGCTGCGCCTTAAAATTTATATTTTACGTTCAAATTTATGGCCTGAGCGTTGCCGCGTTCAAATTTGCCGTTTGGATAAAGTCCCGACGCGTTTGAGTAGTAGTGCACGTCGCGCGCCTTTCTGTCTTGGTAGAAGTAGCTAGCTCCCAGCTCCAAAACGTCCGTAAATTTGTAGTTAAAGCCCGCTGCGTAGATGACGGCCTTGGTATCGGGCAGATCAAAGCCCGTAGTATCGGCTCTGGACGCAGCCTCGTCAAACGTAACCGCGCCCATCAGGCGGAGCTTATCCGTCGCGTCGTGCGCTACGCCGATGCGGTAGGCGTTGCTGTCCTTCCAGTCGCGCTTTTTAGATGCGTCAAATGCCGCAAAAAACGGGTTGCGGTAGTGAGCGGCCGAGGCGCCCGGGTAGTTGAAGTCAAGCTCTTTCCACGCCGACCAATAAGTTCTCTCAAAGTCAAATAGCAGCGTGGTGTTTGCGATTTTGTACGATAGGGCTAAATTTAAGCTCGCAGGTAGCGGTACGGATAGCTTTGCGCTGCCGCTATACGAGCCGCTTGGAAATGCTCCTCTCGGATGCGCCGGCGCGCTGATATCGGTGTCGCCTTTTAGATTCATATTTACTTTCGAGCGGTAGGTGGCCGCTAGGCTCAAATTTGAAGTCGGTTTATACGTGATTGCCGCGTTGTAGCCGAAATTTACGCGGTTGCCTTTGATGTCTTGCGAGGCTGGTAGGGCGCCGGGCACCTCCTGCACGGCCTCTCCTCTAGCGTAAACGGCGCGAAGGCCAAAGCCGACGGCAAGATTGTCGGTTAGCGCGTAGGCGACGCTAGGATTTACCTCGATCACTTTTAGGTCGAATTTTTTAGAGGTGGCTTTAGGTAAATTTTCGTCCCATCTCATCGACATTCCCGCAGGTACGACGACTGATAGGCCAAAGCGCCAATCTCCAAACTGCGGCGAAACGTAATGAAAAGTCGGAGCTAGCGCGCCTGCTTTTTTTGAGGTAAATTTAGCCCCGCTAAAGTGCTTATACTTCGTCTTTGCCATATGCAGGTAGGTTAGCGAGCCTTCAAGATAGTGGCCGCCGCCTAAAAATACCATATTTGCAGGGTTATTATAGGCTGCGTCGGGTCCGAAGCTCGTCGCGACGTTTGAGTTTAAAAGCGCGATGCTATCGCCGCTTTGCTCGGGGATTTTAAAGCCCGCCGCATTTAGACAGCAGCAAGCCGCTAGGCAAACGCCGATATATTTTCTCATTTATGCTCCTTTAAAGTTTCTTAAAATTTTTATCTCGTCCGCCCAGATGCTCTCGTCGATCGTCTCTAAAACTAGCGGTATATCGTCCGTGCGGGGGTCGTTTATGATATTTTGAAATGTTTTTAAGCCCAAAAAGCCTTTGCCCAGGCTCTCGTGGCGGTCCTTTTTGCTGGCTAGGTCAAATTTTGTATCGTTTATATGCATACCCCTCAGCATATCGCGCCCGACTATCTCGTCAAATTCGCCCATCACGCGCCGGTAGTCGTCTCTGATGTCGTATCCTGCGGCAAAGGTATGGCAGGTATCCAGACACACGCCGATCCTGCTTTTATCGATGCAGCGTTTGATGATGTAGGCTAGGTGTTCAAATTTAAAGCCCAAATTTGAGCCCTGACCCGCGGTGTTTTCGATGACTAGCTTTACGTTTTGGCTATTTTCGAGTAGGAAATTTACTGAATTTGCGATATTTTGGAGGCAAATTTCGGGCGAAATTTCGTTTAGATACGAGCCCGGATGAAAATTTATCATCTCTAGGCCTAGCGCCTCTACGCGGTAAATTTCGTCCAAAAAGGCGTTAATGGACTTTTGACGCTGCTCATCGCTTGGATGGCCTAAATTTATAAGGTAGCCGTTGTGCGGCAAAACGTGCCTGGGCTCGATATGGGCGGCTTTTAAATTTTGCTTAAATTTGGAGATATTTTCTGGGGTTAGCGGTTTGGCTTCCCATTGACGCTGATTTTTGACGAACATCGCAAAAGCGTTCGCGCCGATATTTGCCGCATTTAGCGGAGCGTTTTCTACACCGCCCGCGATGCTGACGTGCGCGCCGATAAATTTCATTGAAGCTCTTTTATGATGATTTTTATGCGGTTTTTAGCGTCAAAAAAGCTGATATTTTTACCGCAAACTTCGTATTTTATTGAATATTTACTTATATCTTGTATAAAACCGCACGAATTTGTCATTACATTTATGCCGTCATATAGCGGTTTGCGCTCCAAAATTTCCGCGAAAAAGTCGTCGTATCTTTCCTCCAAAAAGAACTTTTTGTTAAATTCTTTTTTCTCAAAACATGCGCCGTTCATGCAAATTTTGTCATTTATTTTGAGATTTACCGTATTTACTCCCGAGCTGTAAATTTGCAAATTTAGCTGATTTGCGGTTTTGTGCAGGAAGCCTACGTCGTTAATTTTTAGCGGCGGAGTGAGGATGGTGACGGTAAATTTGTCTGATGATTTTTGGCTTTGTAATGCGGCACAGCCGCCAAGCGCGAGGCACGCAAGCGCACTCAAAGCCAATTTGGAAAATTTTTTCATGATTTTTTATCCTTGGTTTAAGCTATTTTTTATTATCTTTAATGTAAAATCCCATTTCCGCTAATTCGTGGCCCCTTCGTCTAGCGGTTAGGACATCGCCCTTTCACGGCGGTAACACGAGTTCGAGTCTCGTAGGGGTCACCACTTCATTTTAAATTTCACAAAAGATTTTAATTTTATCCGCTTATCGCTTAAACGCCCTTTATCTAAGATAATTTTTCTTAAATTCGTTTTTCTAAAAATTTATCCTCAGAGCCGTTTGTTGCATATTTTGCAAAATCAAATTTCATCGCGGCAAATTTAACCGCTGCCAAATAAACCAAAATCCGTCAAATTTAATCGCCTCAAAACGCAAATATTTGTGCGCCAAAATAGTCAAATTTGATCCTCAAATGCCCGCGCCCGCTCGCTCAATCAAATTTAAACCCGTTTTGGCTATAATCGCGCCCTAATTTATAAAAAAGGAAAAAAAATGTTTGATTGGATTTTTTCGCCCGAGGCGTGGCTGTCGCTCGTGACGCTAACGGGGCTTGAGATCGTGCTTGGTATCGATAACATCATATTTATCGCGATCCTAGTCGGCAAGCTCCCGCCCGAGCAGCGCGACAAAGGCCGTATACTAGGGCTTTCTCTTGCGATGCTAACGAGGATTGCGCTTTTGCTTTCGCTATTTTGGATTATGAAGCTTACCAAGCCGCTATTTAGCGTGTTTGACTTTACGATCACGGGGCGCGATTTGGTGCTGATTTTGGGAGGACTTTTTCTCATCGGCAAGTCCACGCTTGAAATCCACTCAAGCGTCAGCGGCGAGCACGAGGAGCGCGAGACGGGCAAGGGGCATGCGAGTTTTTGGGTCGTTATCGCCGAGATCGCCGTGCTTGACATCGTCTTTTCGCTCGATAGCGTCATCACCGCAGTGGGCATGGCAAACCACATCGAGATCATGATCCTAGCAGTGATACTTGCCGTGGGCGTAATGATGTTTGCGTCTAAGGGCATTTCAAATTTCGTCGATAACAACCCGACTATCAAAATTCTCGCGCTTGCGTTCTTGATCCTGATCGGCTTTACGCTTGTGGGCGAGGGGCTCGGTATGCACGTGCCTAAGGGCTACGTTTACTTTGCGATGGCGTTTTCTCTGGGCGTGGAGCTCATCAACATCTACGCTCGCAAAAAGTCGGCAAAACGAGCACAAGAGGCTCAAAAGTAAAATTTGAGCCTTTAAATTTACTTTTGAGCGCGCAGGGCGGTAAATTTAACGCTTCGGCTTTGTTTTTGAGGCGTCAAATTTAAACGGGGCGAATTTGAGCGGTAAATTTAAACGCAAAGGAGCTAGCGTGGACGTAAAAGGCGAATTTTTAGAGATTTTAGAGGGGCTTAGGAGCGAAAAGCTGGCGGCATTTTCACAAAAACTCATCAAAAGCCCCGAAATTTTAGGCGTAAAAACTCCCGAGCTAAGACGCCTGGCAAAGCAAAATTTCGCTCGGCTAAATTTAGAACAAATCGCTGCTTATAAGCCGTTTTTTCATGAGGAGTTCATGCTAAAGGGCTTTTTGATAATGCTAGTTAAAGACGACGAAGCTAAATTTAAGCTAGCTAGTGAGTTTATTAAAACGATGCCAAACTGGGCTGTGACGGACGGCTTTGAGCCTAAATTTAACGATGCGCACTACGTAGATGGGCTGCTAAAGCAGGCTCTAGGCTCAAATTTAGAATACGAAAAGCGGTTTTTCTACGTTTATTTTATGCGCAATTTTGAGGCGCTTTCGCTGGAGCGATTTTTTGAAATTTGCGCCGAGGAAAAGGACGAGCGATACTATGTGCAAATGGCGGCTGCTTGGTGCTTGGCCGAGGTTTTTATAAAATTTGACGGCGCGGGGCAGCAGCTGCTAGAGAGCGGGCGACTGAGTAAATTTACCCATAACAAAACGATCTCAAAGATCCGCGACAGCTACCGCGTGCCAAAAGACGTAAAAGACGCGCTTTTGGAGCTTAAAATCAAGTGAATCTCACAAAAGAGCCCATAAACAAGCTCGTGCTGCGTCTGGCCGCACCCGCGGGCGTCGCGATGAGTTTTAACACGCTTTACAACGTGACGGGCGTGTTTTTTGCCGCACGCATCTCGACGCAGGCGCTGGCGGGCTTTTCGATGAGTTTTTTGCTCTACATCAGCGTCGTGGGCGTGGGGCTTGGCTTTGGCTCGGCGCTAACGGCGCTTGTGGGCAACGCGCTTGGCGGCGGCAAGGACCGGCTAGCTAAAATTTACGCCACAAAGGGCGTGTTTTTCGTGCTTCTTTGCGCGCTTTTTATGGGGTTTTCGGGCTTTATTTTTACTCCGCATCTGCTTAAAATTTTAGGCGCGAACGAGGAGTTTTTACGCGAAGCCATGGCGTACAACCGCGTGATATTTCTTGCTTCGCCGTTTTTCTTGCTCATAAAATCGCTAAACGGCGTGCTGGTGGCCGCGGGTGACACGAAGAGCCTGCGAAACTGGCTTTTTGCGGGACTTTTTATAAATTTGGGCTTTTGCTTTTTTTATGTGGATTTTTGCGGGCTGGGTATCGGCGGCATAGCGCTGGCGACGGCTTCGGTGCAGCTTCTTGGTTCGCTATTTTTAGGCGTCAAGGTCGCAAAAACGGGTATGATAAATTTTTTAAATTTACGCTCATTTGCTCCCGAGCTGGCCATCTACCGCAAAATTTTAGCTCAAGCCTTGCCCGCGTGCCTAAACTACCTATCGATGTCGCTTGGCGGGCTCGTGCTTATGCATTTTATCAGCCGCTACGGCACGCATGCGGTCGCAGGTTACGGCCTCGCGCTGCGTATCGAGCAGATCGTCATGCTGCCCACGACCGGCATCGCATCGGCGGTGCTTGGTATCGTGTCGCAAAACTTCGGCGCTCGCGAATATGCTAGAGTGCGCGGATGCTACGCTTATGCGGTCAAATTTTTAGCGGTTTATTGTACTTTTGCGGCGGCTTTTTGCCTAGGACTTGGCGGGATTTTGGTCGGGTTTTTTGACGAGACGCCCGAGGTCGTAAGCGCGGCAAAAAGCTATTTTGCCGTAAATTCGCTAGCGTTTATAGGCTACGCGCTCATAAATCTCTCCGGCTCGACGCTTCAAGGCGTAAAAAGACCCGCGGCGGTTTTTGTTTTAAATTTTACCCGTCAGATAGTGCTGCAAATCGCGCTTTACTCGCTTGTAGCCGATGTTTTTGGCGGCGAGTTGCAAGATATTTTTAAGGCGATGTTTTTTAACGTTTGGCTGATCGGGCTAACTTTTTTCTTTTATACGGAATTTGTTCTTAGCCGAGTTTGCGCGGCTTGAAGCGAAAATTTTCGCAAATTTTCAAATTTAAGCTTATTTTTCTTGACATAGTATATTTTTTTCGCTACAATGCGCCTTTTCAATAAGTAGGCTAAACTCGCAATGCCTCGGGGTGTAGCGCAGGCTGGTTAGCGCATCTGGTTTGGGACCAGAGGGCCGAAGGTTCGAATCCTTTCACC
>CAURYE010000013.1:0-48621 GCA_963529235.1 uncultured Campylobacter sp. | reverse complement strand
TTATTTATTTCTTTTTTTTTTTTGTCGTCATTGTGTTTTTGTTGGGGGGTGGTACACCGGGACTTGAATTACGCTCTGCTAGCACCTCCCAAAGAGAGCGCGTCCTAACAGTAACAAACGAAGTGCAGCTAAGCACAAGGCGAGGCAAAGCCAAAGCAAAAGAGCTCCCTTTTGTATCCGCCTTTCTCTTTTTCTTGGGTGGCGGAAGTGGTTTCTACTTACGGTCTGCTTGCAGCTACGAGCGAAGCGAAGTAGAGCGTCGCCCCTTCCGCCCCCAAACCCCCACCAACCCCACTGCACGTTAGAGGTGGCGACATGGCTTTGCTGACGCAAAGCGTCGCAAATTTTAAATTTGAGTTTTCAAGATGCGGGTCTCGGCGGGTAAAATTTAAAGCCAAATTTGCGAATTTAACCGAATTTGACTCCAACTTTGAGCCTAAAGAGTTAAGGTGAAGTATTTTTTCTTTAGACGAGGCGGAAATAAGCCGAGCGAGGGCGCGTATACGAAATACGTAACCGAGCTTCGGCAAAATTTCCAACGACGTATAAAGGAAAAAAACTAGCCGTTATTTTTTAGAATACTGCGCGTCGAGATACGGTATCAGATACCCATACCCCTGCTCCTCCATCTCCTCCTTTGGCACAAATCTCAGCGCAGCGCCGTTTATGCAGTATCTTAGCCCTCCTTTATCGCGCGGACCGTCGTCAAATACATGCCCCAAGTGCGAGTCCGACATAGTGGTTTTGACCTCGGTGCGCACCATGCCGTGCGATAGATCGGACTTTTCGGCGATCAGGCTCGCGTCGATCGGCTTTGTAAAGCTCGGCCAACCGCAGCCCGCGTCAAATTTATCATACGAGCTAAAAAGCGGCTGACCGTTGGTGATATCGACGTAGATACCGATGCGCTCCTCGTCGTTTAGCTCGCTACTGTGCGGGCGCTCGGTCGCGGCGTGCTTTACGACGTCGTATGAGATAGCACTTAGTTCATTTTTTAGCGTTGCGTCGTCTTTGTTTTTGTAGTTTTGCAAATTTTGCTTCATATCGCGCTTTTTGTCGCTCAAAATTTCGCCCTTTTTAGGCAGGCTCTCAAAGGTCACGTGGCAGTAGCCGTGCGGGTTTTTATCAAGATAGTCCTGGTGATACTCCTCGGCTTTGTAGATATTTTCTAGCGGCGCGACCTCCGTTACGATGGGCGCTTTGTAGTGTTTTTGTTGCTCGGCTATAAAGGCCCTGATCGCCGGCTCGTCTGCCGCATCGGTGTAGTAAATGCCCGTGCGGTACTGCGTGCCGCGGTCGCCGCCTTGTTTGTTTAGGCTGGTGGGATCGATGGTGTTAAAGTAAAATTTGAGCAAATGCGGCAGGTCGATCACGTACTCGTCGTATTCGACCCAGACGGCCTCGGCGGCGTTCGTGTCGCCCGTACAGACCTGCTCGTAGCTAGGGTTTGGCACCTTTGAGTTCGCGTAGCCCGTGTAGGTGCTCACCACGCCGGGAAGCTGCTTGAGATAGGCCTCCGTGCCCCAAAAGCACCCGCCCGCTAGCACGATCGTTTTGTTCGCGGCCGCAGGCTCCTTTGTTTTATGATTCATCTGTTCTCCTTGTAAATTTAAAAATATACCTAAAAATAGCGCCAAAGCGCCGACTATTCCAACTGTTTTTAACGTTTTGCCAAGCATTTTCGCTCCTTTTGGCTTAAATTTTAGATTAAATTTGATTCGGGCAAATTTGACTTCAAATTTGATGGTTTTGCATTTTGTGCACCGAGACCTGCGTCTTTAAAATGCTAAATTTATCATCAAACACTAGCTTTTCAAATTCTTTTTTTGGAGGCAAAAGGGGCTTTACTTCGCCTGCGGCTCGTAACTGCGGGCAGACCTACTTACGGTCTGTTTACAGCTACGAGCAAAGCGAAGTAGAGCGTCGCCCCTTCCATCCCCCCCCAAAAAACCCCCACCATCCCCACTGCGCGTGAGATGTTGCTGCACTTAGTGCAGGTTAAATTTAGCGCTGTTGCGTAGCGACTCTAAATTTACATTTTTAGGGTGCGGGTCTTGGCAACTCAAAATTTGTAAATTTAGCTTCAAATTTAAACGTAAAGCGATAATGTAAAGTATCGCAAGACAAATTTAAAGTCGTACGGAAATTTAACCAAGGCTAGGCTGGAGCCTGCCCTGGATAAAATTTCCTCTGCTTGAAGCCACGAGTACGGCAAAAATCTCTCTCAAAAGCGCTCGTCTGCAATTCGCAAACGCAGCAAAAACCCTAAAGTCAAACTGGGCAAAATTATAACGCCCCACTCTAAAGTTAACGTGAATTTAAATCATTCCTTTCGCAATTTACTAACGGATGCGTAAAACTATCAATACAAAAATACTTATTTAATCTGCGCCTTTTGCTTAAATTTGCCGTAAATTTAAGTAAAATTTTCCGATAGGCTTGTCAAAAGATATTTTAAAATCTTTTAAATTTAGGCAAAATTAAGAGTTTTGCGCCTCTTCCTCGGCTTTTGCTCGGCTTCTTTGTCTTTGAGCGGCTTGTTTTTGGACGTTGGCTTTATAAATTTTAAACACGTGATCTTCTAAAACAACCACTTGAAACGTACCCTCAAAAACCTTTATATCGCGCGTTTTGCCGATCACTCTTACTTCGCGTTTAGCGCTATCGTTAAACTGGGCCCTGGCATCAAATTCCACGTTTTCGCCGATCTTGGTCGGAGCGAAAAAATGTATCTTAGCTCCTATCACGACGCTAAAGGTTTCGTTTACCGCAGCCATCGCCGCATAGCTAGCCGCCGAAAAAACAAAACCGCTGTGAATAAGCCCTTCGGCATCAGACGCCATCTCTTCGCTAGCAAAAAAATTCGTTTTTGCTTGATTTGAACTCAGTTCGGTTACGGTGCCGCTTAAGCTGGTTTTTATATTCGGCGAGGTTTTTAGCTCGTTGCGAAAAGGGTTTTCATCCTCAGGCAGTATCGTATCCTCGTTGCCGCCGTCTTTATATATATTTTCGTCCATTTTTTACCTTTATACGCTTAGTTTTAGATAGACCCGTTTTGGCGCGGGATAGCCCTCGATCGTGCGAGTAGGATCTGCGGGATCGAGGAAATCGCCTAGGCTCTGCCCCAAGATCCACTCGGTTTTTCGCTGCTCGTGCGCGTCCGTGGGCTTTGTAGCCAAAATTTGCGCGTCTTTAAAATTCGCCCTCTCGCACCAGTTTAAAAGCGCGCTAACGGTAGGCACGAAGTAGATATTTGGTATCTTTGAATATGTATTTTTAGGACTCAGGACAAAATCGCCCTGCATATCAAGATACATCGTATCCAAAAAGAGCTCACCGCCCGCATTTAACGCGCCTTTTAGCTCTTTTAGCGTACGCACCGGATCGCTTCTGTGATAGAGCACGCCAAGACAAAATAGCACGTCAAATTTGACGCCGTAGTGCGGCAAGTGCTCTACGCCTAGCAGCTCGTACTCTATGCCCGATCGCGCGAACGCATCGATAAATTTAAACTGCAAAAAGCTCATAACGCCGGGATCAAAGCCGATCAGTTTTTTGGGGCGCTGGGGCAACATACGAAAGAGATAGTAGCCGTTGTTGCAGCCGATATCACCCACGACCTTGTCCTCTAGATCCATATGCGGCGCGAGCAGGTTAAATTTAACAAAACTCCTCCACTCGCTATCTATCAAGATATCGTCTATCTTAAACGGCCCCTTGCGCCACGAGCGTAAATTTAGCGCCGTTTGCAGGGTCTCTTCGCGCTGGGCTGGGTTTAAATTTGCGTTTATCTCGACTATATCGTCAAATTTGAGCTCAAATTCGCGATCCTTAAATTTAGTCGCCAGCTCCTCTACCTCCCGCATTAAAGGCGCGTAGGTTTTGCCCGCCAGCTCCATAGCCTTCGCCGCTCTAGCCGCTTCTAAGCTCATCACTCCGTCCAGTCGATGATGTTTTTAGGGCACTCTTTGTGATAGACGCCCGTCGCGTCGTAGTACTCTTTGCACTCGTTGTAGTACTTCGTCGTCACGCCGCGATCGTTTAAAAACACGCAACCGCCCAGCATCGCTGCCAGAGCCGAAAAAAGTAAAATTTGCGCTAGAGTTTTCATTTGAAAAATTTAGCGTGCTTTTTTTTCATATATTCGACGACTTCTAGCACCTCGTCCACGCCCTCGGCGCCAGAGTTTTCCAGCGCGTCGTCGATGCACTCGATGTAGGTCTCTGCCGCGTCCTCGAGCCTATCTTTTTTCACGCCGGCATAATACAGCATCGCCTCTAACATCATCGAAAGCTCGTAGCTTAGCTCGTCTACGGTAGGTTCTATTTCTTTCATTTTCTATCCTTGTAAAATCGTTTTTTTGGTTATTAGGTCGGTTATCTGCGCTTTTACGTTTTCATAGCTAAAGCTATCCTTAAAGCCCGCAAAAAGCCCGCCGCTAGCATTCACGTGTCCGCCGCCTCCGACTAAATTTTTAGCCATCAAGCTTACGTCGGCTTTGCCGTTAGCGCGAAAGCTCAGAGTCTTTTTGCTCGTAACGTCGATGAAAAAATCAATATCTGGATTGGTTACTAAAAAATCGTTGCCGATAACCGAAGTGTTGCCGATATTGTAGGTCAAAATTCCGTTAAGGTCGTTATATTTTATGCTAAATTTCTCTTTTTCCTCGCTTAGTTTTTTTACGACGAAGGCTGAGATCAGGTTGCTTAGCGTATCGTTTTTATCCTCTCTAAAAAAATCCTTTTTAAATCCGAAAATCGCCTCGTCAAGCCCGACATAGTCGTCTCCCGCGTCAAAAAACTCCCGCGCTCGTTTGATTAGATAAAAAAGATAGCGCGAATTTTCAGCCTCAAACATCGTTTTGTTTATCTCTTTTGCGTTTGCGACGAGTCCGAGTCCGACCTTGCCCATTTCAAAATTTACGTCGTCTTTTAGCCAGATATCGACCGCATTTACGACGTCGCTAAAGTGATTTAGGCTAGAATCCACCCCGTAAATTTTAGCGAAAAAATCATGAGTGATCTTAGTCGCGCACCTTGAGCTATCTAAAAAATACCAGCCAAATTTGCTCGCGCACTCGGCTCCGCTTTGGTGGTGATCGAGGAGTAAAATTTTAGCGTTTTTATTTGCGATCGCCTTCTCGTAGGCTTCGCACTGCTCCACGGTTAAATTTAGATCCGTTATCATGATAAGCGCTTTTTCGTCGCTTTTAGCCGCTTTGCCCTCGCCGCGATTTTCGGGCGCGTTTTGCGAGTTACCATTTTGCTCGCCGATTAAATTTGACTGCGCCGGGGCTGCGTTTTTATCCGAAATTTGAGCCAAAATTTGATCAAATTTCTCGTCGATCTCCTTGCCATAGTTTGAGTTATAAAATTTAACGTTTTTAAAATAGTGATTCGTTATTACCTGCGCGCCGTATCCGTCCAGATCGGTGTGCGAGAGGTGATAGATGGTCATTTTATTCCTTACAAATTTGATATTTCTATCGTGCCTAGCGTCTCAAACGGCGTATTTGCCGCGACTTCAGCAAAGCTAAGCACCGTGATATCTATGGCGAAATTCGCGCAGATATCGGCGATAAATTTACGCAAGCTAGGCTCCACGCAAAGTATCATCGAGCCGTACTCCGAGATCGGCCGCTTCGCCCTCGCCTCGCGCAGAGCCTGCACGATCGCCGACGTCTGCGAGACGTTTATCATGAGGTGATACGCGCCGTCTTTATACTGCACGGCGTCGATCAGCTTTTGCTGCGCGGCGGGCTCCATCACGTAAAAATTTAGCCGCCCGCCCTCATCGACGTAAAGCGAAGTGATAGCTCGAGCAAGCGCGGTGCGGACGTGCTCGACGATCATATCGAGGTTCTTGCTAACCTCGGCGATGTCGCTTAGCGCCTCTAGGATGCTTAGCATATCTTTTATCGGGATGTGGTCTTTTAGCAGCGCTTTTAGCACCTTTTGGATCACTCCGATAGGCGCGATGCGTAGCGTATCCTCGACGATGACCGGGTATTCCGATTTTAGCTTGTCGAGCAAATTTTGCGTCTCTTGACGAGTTAGGAGCTCGGCGGCGTTTTGTTTTATCAGCTCGCTCATGTGCGTAGAGATGACGCTCGCGGGATCTACGATCGTGTAGCCGCTTAGTATCGCGTCCTCCTTCACGCTCGCATCGATCCATAGCGCGTCTAGGCCAAACGCCGGCTCTTTAGTCGGGATGCCTTCGATGTTGTCGCTAACTAGTCCGCTATCCATCGCGAGGAATTTATCCGCGTAAATTTCCCCCTGCCCGATCACGACGCCTTTTAGCTTGAAGCGGTATTCGTTGGGCGGTAGTTGGAGGTTGTCGCGGATACGGATCTTTGGCATCAAAAAACCAAGCTGTGCCGCGATATTTCGGCGCATCGCTCGTATGCGCTCGATGAGATCGGTTTCGGCGATCTTTAGCAGTCCGTATCCCAGATCAAGCTCTAAAATTTCAAGCTTTAAGATATCATTTATCTTAGCTTCCTCTTCGCGAGCGATCTCTTCTTCGCTTTTTTTAGGAGGTTTTGGTGCGGCCTGCCCTTCTTCTTCGCCTTGAGCAGAGCCTGCGCTTTGGGCCTTGGCGGTCAAATTTATCTTGCCCTCTTTTACCTCTTTCATTATAAAGCCCATACTTAAAAACAGAAGCGAGATAAATCCGAGAGATAGCGTCGGAAGCCCGGGAACTAGTGCAAAGATAAATAGTATAAAGCCGACTATCAAAAGCGTTTTGTATTCGCCTAGCAGCTGCGTTAACGAGCCTTCGGCGAAATTTTCATCGTCCTTGCTAGCGCGCGTGATGATGATCGCCGTGGCCGTCGACGTGATGAGGCCAGGTATCTGGCTCACTAGACCGTCGCCGATAGTTAGGATAGTGTAGTTTTGCGCCGAGGTAGCCATATCTAGGCCGTACTGAAACGAACCGATGAGAAAGCCGCCGACGATGTTTATGATAGTAATGATGATGCCCGCGACAGCATCGCCTTTGATAAATTTAGACGAACCGTCCATCGCTCCGTAGAAATTCGCCTCGCCGATGATGGCTTCGCGGCGTTCTCTAGCGGTCTTTTCGTCGATCAGACCTGCGTTTAGATCAGCGTCTATCGCCATTTGCTTACCAGGCATCGCATCTAGCGTAAATCTCGCCTGCACCTCGCTCACGCGCGTCGAACCTTTGGTAACGACCATGAAATTTATAAGCACTAGGATCGTAAAAACTATCACGCCGATGACGTAGTTGCCGCCTACGACGAACTGTCCGAAGCTTGAGATTATCTCGCTTACGGCATCCGGACCATTGTGTCCTTCGCTTAAAATCATGCGCGTGGTGGCTATGTTTAGCGATAGTCTAAAAAGCGTGATAATGAGAATAAGCGTCGGAAACGTGCTAAGGTCGGTAGGCTTTGGCACGTAAACGGCAATCAGGATGATGAGCACCGAGATAGAGATGGAAAGCGCAAGAAAAAAGTCTAAAACCGCGCTAGGAAGCGGCACGATGATGATCGCTAGGATGGCGATTATGACGCCTACGATCGTGAGCCCCTTAAACCTTACGATAGGCTCTAAAAACGGTGCGACCAGGGTTAGGATATTGCGCTTTTGTTTTGCCAAAATTTACTTCTTGATTATATTTGCTAACGTAATTGTATCTAAAAAATCGTCGATTTTAGACTGAAGCGCGCTAAACATCGGCCAAATTTGACACATTCCGCCCTTGCTGGAGGCACAGCTGTCAGCCGAGATAGAGCACTCAAATACCGCCATTTTACGCTTTTCAGCGCTTTCTATTACTCTTTTTATACTGATTTCTTCAGGCTTTTGCGCGAGCATAAATCCGCCGTTTGCGCCCTTAAACGAAACCAAAATGCCCTCTCTGGCCAAATTTTGTAAAATTTTAGCCAAAAAGCTTTTTGATATATCAAGCTCACCCGACATCGTATCAACGTCCGAGGGAGCGTCCTTTTGCGCTATGTAAATCAGGGAAAGCAGCGCGTATTCGCTTGCTTTTGTCAAAAGCATAAAATTCCTTTAAATTTTTTGCGGATATTTTATTAAATTTTATCTGCAAATTTGATTAAATCAATATTTTTTAAAGCAGGCGCCGCATTTTTTAATTTTTATGCTATAATCGCCTTTTTTAATCTCACCAATCAGGAGGTCATTATGGCTTTGGATTCGGCTAAAAAAGCAGAAATTGTTGCGAAATTCGCTAGAAAAGAGAAAGATACGGGTTCTCCGGAAGTTCAAATCGCATTGCTAACCGCAAGAGTCGAGGAGTTAACCGAGCACCTAAAAATCTACAAAAAAGATCACTCGTCTCGCCTCGGACTACTTAAAATAGTCGGTCGCAGAAAACGATTGATGAAATATCTAAAAGCTAAAGATTACGCAGCTTATACAAAAGTTATCACTGAGCTAAATCTCAGAGATAAATAATCCTAAGCCCCAAATTCGGGGCTTTTCTTCACAAAATTTTATTCACTCCAAATTTTCCGTACAGAATTTTACATTTTTTCATTTTTTAAAGATTTAGCAATAAAACCAAATTTACCATCCTCTTACATTAAATAGATTTAAATTTTCCCACATACCGCTCATTTCACTCAAATTTTACCTTTCCAACATTGAGCTTACTACGCTAAAGTTATCTAAACAATTTTTTTTAACTATAGCCCTTGACAATTATCCGCTCAATGTTGTATAATGCGCCTAGCAATTTAAAGGAGAGAGTGCTAATATGATAAAGGTAAGTAAGCGAGATCTGATACTTGATTCTATCATTCAAGCTTATCTTAGCGATAACGCTCCGATCGGCTCTAGCGAGCTTGGTTCGCGCATGGCAATGTCGATCCCGGCCTCTACGATCAGGGTTTATTTTAAAAAGCTCTCCGACGAGGGCGCGATTACGCAGTTTCACGTTAGCGGCGGTAGGATACCGACGGCTGCGACGATGAGAGATTATTGGCGAGCTAGGTTAAATCTTGGCGAGACGCTAGATATCGCAAATCCTAACCTGCTAAAGTTGCTAAGCGATAAATTTGAAATTTACGCGATGGTTTTTGAAAGCAAAACCCAGACGCTAAACGAGGTATTAAATTTAAATAATAGATTTTTGATTTTGAGCTTTAGCGAGGACGAGATCGCGCTAAAATTTAACCCAAAAGTAGAGAAATTTTTGAGTAATCTCATCGGCACTGATCTAGGCAAACTCGAACTTACCTGTATGCAGGTGGGCCTAAACGAGTTAAGAAACAAGATAGCCGAGCTAAAACGCACTAAAATTCGTTTTTTAGAAAACGAAAAGATAGCGCTTGAGATTTTCGGCAAGAGTTTTAAAAAAGCGCTAAACCCTAACTTTGAGATGGTTTTTGACTCAAATTTAGTCTTTTTCGGCGAGAACTATCTAGGTATGAAACTAGACGTAAATTTTGAGGGCAAAGAAGCCAAAATGCTTTGCGTGGGCAGTATTTACAACGACTATGAAAGATTTTTAAACAACTTAAAGGAGGCGGCATGAATGAGAATGAAAAAGCGGAGTTTGAACAGCAAATCCCGTCAAATTTCGACGAGAGCATCAGCTTTGAGGGCCTAGACGCGAAGTACGTCGAGCTTCAAAAGCAGCTTGAGGAGCTAACGGATAAGTATTATAGAGCCAACGCGGACTTTGAAAACATCAAAAAGCGTTTCGAAAAGGAAAAAACAGACATCGCAACGTATGCGAACGAGAAATTCGCGCGAGATCTGCTTCCCGTGATAGACGCGCTTGAGATGGCGGTAAATTTTGAAACCGAAGGCGACGAATACGCGGCAAAAATCAAAGAAGGCATCTATATAACGATAGATCAGTTTAAAAAGTGTTTTGAGAAAAACGGTATCACGCCGATCGAAACCGAGGGTGAATTTGACCCGAATTTCCACAATGCCGTACTGCAAATCGATAGCGAGGACGTGGAAAAAGGAAAAATCGTGCAAGTGATACAAAAAGGCTATCTAATCAACGGTAGAGTTTTGCGACCTGCGATGGTATCGATAGCAAAGTAAAATTTAAAATAAAAATTTAATAAAAAGGATAAACAATGGCAAAAGTAATAGGTATAGACCTAGGAACGACGAATTCATGCGTAAGCGTGTATGAGAGAGGCGAAAGCAAGGTAATCCCGAATAAAGAAGGCAAAAATACGACTCCTTCGGTCGTAGCGTTTACCGATAAGGGCGAGATTTTAGTAGGCGATAGCGCAAAACGCCAAGCCGTAACCAACCCTGAAAAAACCATCTACTCTATCAAAAGAATAATGGGTCTAATGAGCAACGAAAAAAACGCGCAGGAAGCTAAAGCTAGGTTGCCGTACCACGTCGTAGATAGAAACGGCGCGTGCGCTATCGAGATCGCGGGCAAGGTCTACACTCCGCAAGAAATCTCGGCCAAAGTGCTAATGAAGCTAAAAGAGGATGCGGAAAGCTATCTGGGCGAAACGGTCGTAGACGCCGTCATCACGGTGCCTGCGTACTTTAACGACAGCCAAAGAAAAGCTACTAAAGAAGCGGGAACTATCGCGGGACTAAACGTGCTTCGTATCATAAACGAGCCTACCGCGGCGGCTCTTGCTTACGGTCTAGATAAAAAAGAGTCCGAAAAAATAATGGTTTACGACCTAGGCGGCGGTACGTTTGACGTTACCGTACTAGAAACCGGCGATAACGTTGTCGAGGTTTTAGCTACCGGTGGTAATGCGTTTCTAGGCGGCGATGATTTCGATAACCGCCTAATCGACTGGCTAACGAGCGAATTTAAAAGCGACGCCGGCATCGATCTAAAAACCGACGTGATGGCTATGCAACGCCTAAAAGAAGCAGCCGAAACGGCTAAAAAAGAGCTAAGCTCGGCTCAAGAAACGACGATAAATTTACCGTTTATCACCGCTGATGCTACCGGTCCTAAACACCTCACAAAGACGCTAACTAGGGCTAAATTTGAAGGTATGATCGAGGATCTAGTCGCTCAAACGATCACCAAGATAAACGAGGTCGTAAAAGATGCCGGACTCGACAAAAAAGATATAAAAGAAATCGTCATGGTGGGCGGTTCTACGCGCGTGCCTCTAGTTCAAGAAGAGGTCAAAAAGGCATTTGGTAAAGAGCTAAATAAAAGCGTAAATCCGGACGAAGTCGTAGCTATCGGCGCGGCGATCCAAGGCGCGGTAATCAAAGGCGACGTGAAGGACGTGTTGCTCCTAGATGTCACTCCGCTAAGCCTAGGTATCGAGACTCTAGGCGGAGTAGCCGATAAGGTTATCGAAAAAGGAACAACAATACCTGTAAAGAAAAACAAGGTGTATTCTACGGCTGAGGATAACCAAAGCGCCGTCACGATCCACGTCGTTCAAGGCGAGCGCGAATTTGCCCGCGACAACAAGTCTTTGGGTCAGTTTAACCTAGAGGGCATCCCTACTGCTCCTCGCGGAGTGCCTCAGATCGAGGTTGAGTTTGACATCGACGCCAACGGTATCCTAACGGTCTCAGCCAAAGATAAAGCTACAGGCAAAGCTCAAAATATCACGATCTCAGGCTCAAGCGGTCTAAGCGACAACGAGATAAATGACATGGTAAAAGAAGCCGAGCTACACAAAGAGGACGATAAGAAGCGCAAAGACGCGGTAGAAGCGCGCAACCAGGCCGACGCGCTCGCTCACCAAACGCAAAAGAGCCTCGACGAACTAGGCGAAAAGATCCCGGCCGAGGACAAAGAGCGCATCCAAAAGGCGCTTGACGAGCTAAAAGAGACGCTAAAAGACGAAAACGCAAGCAAAGAGCAGATCGACGCGAAGGTCAAAACTCTAAGCGAAGCCAGCCACAAGCTAGCCGAAGCGATGTATAAAAAAGACGGCGCCGCGGGCGAGCAAGCAAACGGCGGCAAGAAAAAAGACGACGACGTCATCGACGCCGAAGTCGAGTAAAATTTAGCCCTTGTTTTGGCAAGGGCTTTAAACGAAAATTTAAGGTTTTAGCGTTTTTACGCGCCCTTAAATTTACCCCGCCCGTTAAATTTGACGGGCGGTTCTTATAAATTTCTTTCAAATTTTACGCAATCTTAAATTTACCAATCTATTCAAATTTGACCTCACAAAGCTTTTTGCAAAATTGCCGTCTCGCCTATAAATTTTAAATTTAACCCTCTTTCGCGCAATCCTTAATCAAAATCATCCCTTTAAACGACCGATTTAAATATAATCAAACAAAAAGGCCTTAGATGTATCTACTTTTTCTGATCGTTCATATTTTGAGCGCCGTCGCCTTCGTCGGTTACGTATTTTTTGACGTTTGCATATTTCCGTTTGCCAAAAAGCACATAGACGAGGATACACTCGCTCGCGTCAAAAAAGCCTACACCAAAGGCAGCGCGAAGGTTTTTGGTACGGCATTTTTGATGTTAATTATCAGCGGCATTTTTATGGCAAAGGAATATCTAGGCGGTGAAAATGGATGGTTTGGTAGCTCGTTTCAGATCTTGCTAATGGCAAAAATCGGCGTGCTAGGACTGATGTGCCTAGTTACGGCGATATCGCTCTTTTTCGTCTATAAGCTTAAAAAGCCCGATCCTTTCGGCAAATACTCGCACGTCATCGCCCTTGTTTTATGCATCGTAATGATAATTTTGGCTAAAGTGATGTGGAGGGTTTAGATAAATTTGACGCGACAAGTTTTTTGATTGAAAATTGATTAAGATGCGATCAAATCGCGATCTAGAATAAAATAAAAGCGTTTTAGCCGCCAAGAATCATAGCGGCTAAAACGGTATTTAGCTAAATTTATCCCAAAAGTCTGCCAAACTGCGCCTGCAAGCTTGCCGCATTGTGCGCTTGAGCTAGGACGGCGGCGTTTGCCTGCAGATCATTTTGCTTAAACGCGCTTACATTTTTGGCGATATCGTTATTTTGCAGCTGGGACTCGCTTTGCTTTAGCGCGACGTTTTTAGCCAGACTTGCATTTATACCAGAAAGTATGCCGTTTTGCGCCGCGCCTATCTCGCCGCGAAGAGCATTTACGCCGCCGATAAATTTATGCACGCTATTTATATCGCTCACGTCGATGCCACCGAATTTAGGCGCAGATAAATTTACGCCCTCCATACCGTTGCCGGTTAGAAAACTCATCTGTCCGCCAAACACGTTTTTACCGTTAAAGCTAGCCTGATCTACGCTATCTTGCATTGATTTAGTTAGCGCACCGACTTCGCTTTTTATCATTTTTTGCTGGTCGGCATTTAGGATACCACTGCTATAGCGCACCGAGAGCTCGCCGATACGGTCGGCGCTTTGCGTGATATTTGCTAGCGTGGAGTCAGCGATCTGCAGGATGCCGATAGCGTCGTTTGCGTTTGCGATGCCCTGCTCTAGCGTGGAACTTTGAGAGCGCAGGGAGTCCGCGATAGCGAGATTTGCGCTGTCGATGCCGCTTAGAGCGCGCTGTGCGGAGATGTTATTTAGGGCTTTTGCGCTGTTAGCTTGAGCTTGTTCGAGATAGTGGTTACTCATGCTTGCATTGGTCGAAAAATTTCCTAGTTTCATATTCGCTCCTTAAATTTTGTCCGATTATAGCTAAAATTTGATTAAAAATTTATCATTATACGAATGTAAAAATTTAAGCCCGAATTAGACGCCTAAATTTATCAAGCAAATAGCAAAATTACGCCTATTTGCTAGGCGTCATGCGTAAATTTACATCCGCATTTTTTGCACTGCTCAAATTTATGCGATATCGAAAATTTACTTAAAATTTATCTAAATTTTGATTCGCTCTTGATAACTCATCGCAAAAATTTGACAAAATATATCTTAATAAACTATAATTTTTGAATTATTTTTTAAAGGAGAGAATATGAAAAATCTTATCATCATCGCGCATCCTAATATAGCAAGCTCAAACGCTAATAAAGCGTGGCGCGATGCAGCCCAAAAACAGGCTGACAAATTCGACATCCACGAGATTTACGCCGCCTACCCTAACGGCAAAATCGACATCGCGCGCGAGCAGGAGCTGATCCTAAATCACGACAAAATCGTGCTGCAATTTCCGCTTTATTGGTACAGCTATCCGCCGCTTTTAAAGCAGTGGTTCGACGACGTATTCGCATACGGCTGGGCCTACGGCAGCACGGGCGGCAAGCTAAAAGGTAAGAAGTTTGCGCTAGCAATCACCATCGGCGACGAGCCTAAAAGCTACGAAAAAGGCGGCGCGGTCGGGCTTAGCATGGACGAGGTTATAGCGCCGTTTAAATGCGCTATGAATTTCACCGGAGCAAAACTGGAAGCGCGGCATTTTGGATACGGATTTTCGTTTCACGCGGATGCCGAGTACATCGCCAAAAGCGCGGAAAAATACGCGGAGTTTTTGGCTAAACTTTAGTCCTGCGCGCTAAAACGCGCTCTTTGTGCCGAAACGTCCGCAGACCAAACTCGTGCGGGGTTTATTAAGAAGTGCTTTGCTTTTAGCGCTTGGCGCGAAAGGCGACTTTTTTGATTAGCCCGCATAAGCTTTGAGGGCTTTAATCAGCTTAAATTTTTAACCTTCTTGACGTTTATAAACCGGCCGCTAGCTTTTTTAAAAAAACGGCGCGCGAGTTACTCAGATAACGGCGTTCTGCACGGTGCCTAGGGCAAAGCGACACAGGCTAAATTCGCGTCTTAAAGGCGCTAAATTAAACCGCAGATCGCCGTTTCGGTCGTAAATCGCGGCGAGTGCAAGAGGCAAGCCTAAATTTATCGTGCCAAATAGCCTAAAATCGGTCAAAACGCGCCGTGTTTTCTAGCCCTTACCGCTCCTGCCGCGCTCGCTATCAAAAGCATAGTCGCGGCGACTCCCCAAAAAAGATATGTCTCGCCGCTTTCGTAATAAGTAACCGCCTCAAAAACAAGCTCGCCTTGCGTCGCTACGAGCCGCTCTTCTTTTATCATCTTGCGGATGTCCGCGCCGCTTATGTTTTGCCCGCTCGGATCATACGGCCGCGTCAAGGCCTCTATGGCGCTAGCGTCTGCGATCTCGTAAACGCTAGCGCTAATCCCCTGCTGCGTCCCAAGCGCATCAAAATAGTAAATTTTATCGCCGTTTGCATAAACCGCGCCGTATACGCCGTTTCTAACGAGGCCTATTTTGCGCCACCGCTCGCTAGTTTCAAGCCTAAAAAGCTCCGTACGGCGCGAGCTTAGCCGTCTGCCGCTTTTGCCGCGGCTCCAAATTTCGCGGCTCTGCACGAAATAAGTCTGGGCGCCCGAGACGAAAACGCTGCCCGCAAGCGGCGAAATTTCATCCGCAAACGGATCCGCCGCCGCTCGTTTTAGCTCACCGCTTTCGCCGTCGTTTTTGCTCTCCCAAAAATAAATCCCGCCCTTGCCACGAAAAAGTAGGTGATAGGCGTGCGCGCCAAAGACGCCAAACGGTAGCGAATAAGGCGCAAATTCGGGCGCAAACTCATTCCCGTCCGCATAAACTACGCCGCTAGCGGGCTCTAAAAGATAGCGCACGCCGCCAAAATGCGCCGCCTCGTGCAGCCCTGCCGTAAATTTAACCGCGAGCCGCGAGCTTTTAAAATAGACGTTTTGTCCGTCCGTGACGTAAAAATCGCTAGTTCGTCCGCGCGCGTCCCTCACGTATCTTAGTCCGTCCGTGTCCGCACCCTCTAACTCCTTGCCCTCGAAATAGGCTTTTTTGCTACCTTTATCGTCGCTGATTTGCGCGCCGTCTTGGACGCCTTTTTTATCGTCCGCGTCGCTATTTTCGCTAAATTTGCCGCCTTGGTTCGAGTTTTTAGCCGCGAAGCCAAAACCCAAAACCGGGATCAAATTTACGCCTAAAACGCGCTTTGTTTTATAAATATAGCTTTGCGGTTTGTCAGCGCCAAGTAGCGCGTACGCCGCGGTTTGAACCGCCTCGCTAAAGCCGCCTAGCTCGTGGTTTCTCTCGCCTACGTCGCTACAAAAATAGCTAATCCGGCCGTCCGTAAAATATCCGTTTCCAATCGCCCTAGCACGCATGGGATCAAGCCCGCTCATGGCTAGATTGCCGCAGTAGACGGCGCTTTCATCGGCACCGACGTTTCGCCCGCGATAACCGCCTGACGCAAGAACCTTAAAATTATCCGCCCGCGCGCCTTTTAGCTCAAATTTGCCTCCGCTTGGGATTAGCGCGTAAATTTTGCCCTGCGGCGTCGCGTAAAATTCGCTATCGCCTATCTGAGTAAATTCTCCCTCCTCCTCGTAGCTAGCGATATAAACCGTAAAAAACACCGTAAAAAGCACGGCAAAAAGCGCGACCGCGCAAGCAGCGGGGGAATTTTTTATTTTCATAAATCGCCTAAATTTAAACTAAATTTAGGTGATTATATTATGATTTTGTTTAAGAGTTTAAATTTGACGCAAAAACCCGCAAAGGCATTATAGATTTTTGCATTACAGTTACGCTACTTTGTGGAAAATTTTGCTAATTTTAAAAATGCAAGGTAACGGCGTTTGCTCGGTTTGCGGCGCGATTTTATCTACCGCTAAACGATAAATTGCTTAAAATCTTCCATCAAAATGCGCTCAAACCGGGGTAGCAAATCCTATCTTTTGGGAATTTATACGCCGCGACTCTATGCAAAAGCGCGGACGTTATTTACTTTAAAACGGCAAACTCCACATAGCCTTCCATGGCTATAAGCATTATCCAAGCGGCCTCCAGGCTGTAAAAATAGTGATGTTCGGGAATATTTTCTAGCATAAATTTTAAAAAATCGTAAAAATACTCGGGCGCAAATTTGACTTCGGCATTGGTCAGATTGTCGCCGACGTAGCTTATATCTGCGCTTAAAATTTTACTTTGTATGTTTGGATTTGAGCTTATAAAATCTTTAATATCGGTAAAATTTTTATAATCGACAGTTTCGTAGTCTTTTAAATTTTGTAAAACTGGCTTTGAGCCGATAAAATTAAAATTTTGTCCCATAAACTCCGCTCCGCCGTCGCTCGCGCGCCACTCGTCGCCCAAAGCGGACAAAAAAGCAAGCATCTCGTCATCGGCCCAACTAAAATTTTCAAAATCCATTTTCACCACGTAAAGTCGTTGTAAATTTAAATTGCGCCGCCGCACATTTTTATAAACTGCACTGATTTAACTCAAATTTCGCATCCCAAACTCGCGGCGAAGAGTTTTTGAGCAAATTTGGACATTATTGTCAAATTTCGTCAAAAAACCATAAAATTTTCAACAAAAAGGCGTTATATCTTGAGGCGATTTTTGAAGTCGCGACGTAAAAATAAAATGGAACGAACTGGTTGTCCGTGAGTATTTATTTTTACTAGCCCTTCAAAAAGCGTCCAAGAGATAACGTCATAAAATCACTTAAGAGCTTCGAGCCTAACCGCGACCGAGCGCTTATGTGCCCCCAGCCCCTCGGCATCGGCTAGCTTCATGCACGCATTTGCTAGCTCGCTTATACCTTTTGCGTTTAGCGAGATGAGCGAGGTGCGCTTCATGAAATTTTCAACCCCGAGAGGCGAATAAAACCTCGCGCTACCGCCAGTTGGCAACGTATGGTTCGGCCCGGCTAGATAGTCGCCCATAGCCTCAGGCGTAAAATGCCCGATAAATATCGCGCCCGCGTGCCTGATCTGCCTAGCTAGCTCCATCGCGTCGTTTGTCGCGATCTCTAGGTGCTCGGGCGCTAGCTCGTTAGCCAGACTCACGCACTCATCAAGGTCGCTAGCTACGATGATAGCGCCCTTTTTATCGATGCTAGCCTGCGCTATCGGCTGCCTAGCTAGAGTCTTGATCTCCTCGTTTATATGCCTTTGCACCGCCGCGCCGAAGGCTTGGTTAGGCGTGATGAGCACGGCGCTAGCCATCTCGTCGTGCTCGGCCTGCGAGAGTAGATCCACGGCGATATGGCGAGGGTCAGCGCTCTCGTCGGCGATGACGCAGATCTCGCTAGGACCCGCGATCATATCGATATTTACTTCGCCGTAGACGAGCTTTTTAGCCGTAGCGACGTATATGTTGCCGGGACCCGTGATGACGTCGGTTTTTTTGATCGTTTGCGTGCCGTATGCCATCGCCGCTACCGCCGAGGCGCCGCCGACTTTATAGGCCTCCTTGATGCCGCAGATATGCATGGCGGCTAGAAGCAGCGTATTTACCTTGCCCCCGACGGCAGGCGTGCAGACTGCGATCTCTCCAACTCCCGCAACTAGAGCCGGGACCGCGTTCATGAGAAGCGAGCTAGGATAGGCGGCCTTGCCTCCTGGGATATATAGTCCCGCGCGGTCTAGTGGAGTGTACTTGGCGCCTAGCAAAACGCCGTGTTCGTCGTGCTCCATCCAGGTTTTTGGCAGACTTTTTTCGTGGTAGCTTTTTATGCGCTCAAAGGCTAAATTTAACGCGTTTCGCAGGCAGCTATCTATGCTGTCATACGCCTTTTGCATCTCTTCAGTGCCGATTTTTAGGCTATTTGCGTCGGGTTTCCAGCGGTCAAATTTCTCTATCTGCTCAAAAAGCGCCTCGTCGCCTCTAACGCGCACATCCTCAAGTATCTGCGAAACAGCAGGCATAACCGCGCTCATATCGCCGTTTGAGCGGTTTACCAAAGCCGCGAAATAGTCCTTAAAATTTTCGTTGCTAGTGAGTAAAAACTTCATCTCGTCTCCTTAAATTTTCTTTCGTATCTTAGTTTTTGACTGATATTTCCGAGCGCGCCGCCTTGATGGATGTATAAAATCTCGTTTTTAAACGCGCCCAGGTTTGCCATCATCGTTAAAAAGCCTACGGAATCGTAAATGAGCTCAAATTCTATCCCCGTTTGCTCGCATACTTCGCGCCAAATTTGATAAAGCTCCGGCTTTAGATCGCCGAAATGATATTTTTTGGGCGGCTGTAAAATGCGCACCTTCGAGTTTGACGTAAGCGCCTCGATCTCGCTTTTTAGGTAGTCTGCGTCGCCCACGCAAGGACAGGTAAAAACGTCAAATTTGACATGCTTAGCCAAAAACGCCGCCGACGTGCCGGTACCTGAGGGCAAAAATATATCCACGGTTTTACCCTCCGCATCCGCCCAGCGCTCTATCTGCCTAGCCTGCGAGATAAAGCCCACCTCCGCCTGCGGCTGCCAAACGCCCTCGTTTATAAAAAGCGAATCGCCGATGAAGCAATCCTGCGCGGCAGGCAAATTTGAGCTTTTATGGCTTATGCATTCGCCCGAATTTACGCCCGCGATCTCCGTTTGTTCGTCAAATTTGCTCAAATTTAACCCACCGGCGTCTTTTAAATTTAACTCGTTTTCGCTGCAATTGTCCGTCAAATTTGCAGTCTCGCCGCCGCAAATCTCGCTCTCTTTTAGGCCGGCTAGTTCGTAAGCTAGAGCCCTAGCTCGCGCCCGTCTATCTTTATCTATATAGATTTTCATCCCGTTTTCAAGGGCGAATTTAAAATTTCCGATCGGATTTGCCGCCAAATTTGAGCTTAAATTTGAAACGACGTAGTGAAACTTGAGGCCCTTCATCTTTGCAAAAACGCTTAAGCTATACATCGCGTTTGACTGGCTTGAGCCGTAGCTAACGACGCGCTTTACACCGCCTAGACCAGCATGCAAGAAATACTCCAGCTTTCTAGCCTTGTTGCCGTTAAATTCGCCGTCCATCAGATCGTCGCGAAGTACGTAAAACTCGAGTCCGTTAAATTTAGTCTTTTGAATACTTTTGATTTTGCCGCTCCAAGAGATCTTGCATCTCTTTTATCGACTCTTTATCCGAGATCGAAAATTTGATCTCGATGCGCCTTGAGGCATCGGGGTCTTCTTTGCCGTTTTTCATCACCAGATCGCTAAAACTACGCCCACTAGCGATGAGATAGCGCTCTAGGCGCTTATCTTTGTTCCACGAGTAGATAAAATCCAGCACCGAATACGCGCGCTTTTGCGATAGATCAAGGTTGTACATGTAGCTGCCTACGGAGTTTGTATGCCCCTCGATCACGATCCTATCGATATGTTTTGCGATCTCCTCGTTATTTAAAATCGCCTCGAAATAAGTCTGTAAAATTTCTTTTAGGCGCGCTTTTGCTTCGTCTCTTAGCTCGTAAGATCCCGTGTCAAAAAGTATAGACTCGGGCAGCGACACGACGCCCGTGCTAGGATCTATGCTGACCTTATTTCCGAGCTTGGCGCGTAAATTTGATATGACGTTTGAGCGGAGTGAGCTGATGTCTTTTATCTTATCTCTTGTTTTATTAAAATCCTCTTCCAGCGCTGCAAATTTTGAGACTTCATTGCCGTACTTTGCATTTAGCTCGTTTAGCGCCTCCTCTTTTTGCGCTAAAATTTGCCCCAACTGTAGCACTCTATCCTGCAAATCAGCGATAGTTTTATTCGCATCGTTTAGATTTATCTCGTAGGTTTGGGTTAGATTCGTGAGTTCGTTTTTCTCTTTTTTTACGCCTTCAAGCATCTCGTTTACGAGCCTGTTTATATCGGCAAGCTCTTTATTTTCGCTCTTTGCGCGGTCTAAATTTGAAAAAATTTCTTTTATGACGTTTTCTTTGCGCGCAAGCTCGCTTTGCGATGAAACGATTTGCTTTTCGCGCTCGCTCAAATCTTTTTGCAGTTTTGCCAAATCGCTTTGGCTAAGGACGTATTTTACGACGACGGCGCCGATGATGAGCATAAAAACAAACATCAGCCCGGCCATCAGGTCTGCATACGATATCCAAAAGGTCTGGTCGCCGCTTTTGCCCTCGTTACGCATTTTCATCTAGCATACTCGCCTTTTCGATGGTTTGCAAGATCTCGTTTGCCTCTTTGTCCAGTTCATCGATGTCTTGTTTTAGTCCTTCGATGAGCGCGCTATTATCCTCGTAAGCTTCGATCGCTTCGTCGTCAAAGGCCTTTTTAAACGCCTGCACTCCATCGATCAAGCTCTCTTTAAAACCATCCATAGCTAGTTTTTGTTTTTCTAAAATTTCGCTACTAAATTTAGAAAGGGACTCGCTAAAATTTCTAACGTTATGCTCTAGTTCGCCCACGCTCTTTTCAAGCCTTGCGATACGCTCGCCACCCACGTCGTACAACCTGTTGTACTGCTCGGCAAATTTTAACTGCATATCTTTGATGTTGCCGTTAAATTTGTTGATAACGTTTAAGATTTCGGCATGAACCTTGATGAGGTCTTTTTGATCTTTTGAGGATCTTAGCAGCGTATTCATCGTCTCTTTGATGTGTCCACCGCTTAGTTTAACGGCTTCTTCCTCATTTTTTAAGATATTTGTAAAAGTTTTAAATTTAGCCTCGATAGTTTTGTCGAGTTCTTCGAAAAACTCGGCATTACTAACATGCTCAAATATCACTCCGATCTTCTCGAAGTGTCTTAAATTCTCTTGCAAATATCTTCTATCAAGCTCTTCTTTCGTCCAAAAAAAGCCGCTCGTAGCGTTCTTTTGCCTTCGTACTAGCGTTTCAAATTTACTCGTTCCGTATTTTTCAAAAAATATCCACCAAAGCGCTAGAAAAATACCGTAGATAGAGACGTAAAACGCGGTCGCTACGCCGCTAAGAAGGGTTGAAATTTCGGTTTCAAGTTCAGTAGTATTTGAGGAGTTAAACTCCGGCATAGAAACAGCGATACTGATAAACGTTCCTAAGATGCCTAGCATCGGGAAGATACCGGCACCCACGGAAGCAAAATTTTCGTTACGCAAATTTCTGGTGTAATAAGCGACAAATTCGTCAAATCCGGCGTTTGATTTCGTATCTTTGCCGATAACCAAAAGATGCTTGATGATGTATTCTTTTAAATTTCGCTTAAAATCAGCCCCGCTTTGCTCGAAATAGCAACAAGCAAGCTCGGCGCTATTTTTAGCAAAGATTAGCGAGATCACCCAAATAATACCCATCATAACGACCGTATGTAGGCCGATTTGAAAATCTATATACCCAAAATATCCAAGAAGTGCCGCCAGATATATCGCCGTCGGCAAAAATATAATTTTCGCATACACGAAAAACGACTGCCTGCCCTTTACTTCAGGCAGCGTCAAATCGGTAAAACTATCGTTCTTTGCTTCTTTTTTGGGTTCCATCGTAAGCCTTAATTTCTATTTAAGCAGTTTAAATCCTCAAACGCCGTTAGCAGGCGCTTTACCATCGACTCCTCGCCGGCACGCAAAAATTTACGCGGATCGTAGTATTTTTTATTTGGCTTATCTTCGCCTTCGGGGTTGCCGATCTGACCTTGCAAATAGGCGCGATTTTTCGCCTCGTAGCCGCGCACGCCGTCCCAAAACGCCCACTGCGTATCCGTGTCGATATTCATCTTTACAACGCCGTAGCTAACGGCGTCTTTGATATCCTTTAGCTCGCTACCGCTACCGCCGTGAAATACGAAATTTACGGGTTTATCGGTTGGGGTTTGAAATTTATCCGCGACGTATGCTTGCGAATTTTTCAAAATTTCCGGTCGCAATACGACGTTGCCCGGCTTATACACGCCGTGAACGTTACCGAAACTTGCCGCTATGCTAAATCTATCGCTGATTTTGCTTAGCCTCTCGTATGCCTGCGCGACGTCTTCTGGCTGGGTATAAAGAAGCGCGTTATCTACGCTAGTGTTATCCACGCCGTCCTCTTCGCCGCCCGTTACGCCAAGCTCGATCTCTAGGCTAATGCCAAGCTCGCTAAGCTCCGCTAAATACTTCTCGCAAGTGCTTAAATTTTCATTGAGGCTCTCCTCGCTAAGATCAAGCATGTGCGAACTAAAAAGCGGCACGCCGTGAGCTTTTTTGTATTCGCGGCTAAATTTAACCAGCTCATCAATCCACGGCAGTAGCTTTCTAGCCGCGTGATCGGTGTGAAGGATTACCGGTACGCCGTAAGCCTTAGCTAGCAAGTGCACGTGCTGCGCTCCGGCTACCGCGCCTAGGACGTCGGCATTACCGCAAGCTTTGCCGGCGTAAAAACCCGCTCCGCCGTTGCTAAACTGGATGATAACGGGTGAGTTAGCCGTCTTTGCCGCTTCTAAAACGGCGTTTACCGAGTCGCTTCCGACCACGTTTACCGCAGGCAAGGCAAACCCCTGCTCTTTTGCGTATTTATACAGCCTAGTTACGTCATCGCCGCTTAAAACGCCGGCTTTTACTACGTCTAAAACACCCATTTTACCGACCTTATTTATATTCTACTTTAGCTTTAGAGCGAAGCTCGTCGCCTCTTTTTTTGATATCGTTTCTAAATTTCTCCATCTTTATGCTACCTTCGATCTGAGGTTTTACCTCGTTTAGGCTAACGGTACCGGCAGCCTTGCTATCCTCTTTTAGGATTACGTGGTAGCCAAAATTCGATTTAACAGGTTTTTGAGTTACTTCGCCTTTTTTAAGCGCAAATGCGGCGTCTGCAAAAGGTTTTACCATCTGAGATTGACCGAACCAGCCTAGCTCGCCGCCGTTTACGGCTGAACCTTGGTCTGTAGATTTAGATTTTGCTAGCTCTTCGAATTTTTTAACCAGCGCATCGTCTTTTAGTCCTTTTAGCGCGGCTATTACGTCGTTTGCCTCTTTTTCGGTAGCAACTAGGATGTGCTTAGCTCTTACTTGCGCAGGTACGGCAAATTCGGCTTTGTTTTTATTATAAAAGTCGCTGATTTCGCTATCGCTTACTTTTATATTGTCGAAAATTCTCTTCATCCAAAGATCAAGCGCAAGATTGTTTTTTAGCTCTTCAAGAGCGGCTTTGTATTCGTCGGTCTTATCTAGTCCGCTCTTTTTAGCCTCGTCTAGAAGTAGTTTTCTGTTGATTGTTTCGTCGATCACTTTTCTTTGCGTGTCTTTAGGTAGTTGCTCAAGAGTAACGCCCGGCATAGCAGCAAGCGTGAAAGCTACGTCCTTATCGGTTATGCTAGAACCGTTTACGGTGGCGTATTCCGCCGCATTTAGGCTTAAAGCCGCAGCCAAACTAAGAGATGCGAATAAAATTTTATTCATCTTTGTTCCTTAAATTTAGATTTTTGCGAGGGTGATTATAGCAGGAAAGTCATTAAATATAAGTTATAATTCATCGAAAATTTAAATAAAAACGGCTAAAATCGGCGCTATGAGAACGAAAAAAGATATAAACGCTATCAAAAATTTATTTTTAGAAAATTTCAAAGACGCGGGCAGCGAGCTTAAATTTCGCAACCTCTACGAGCTGCTCGTGTGCGTGATGTTAAGCGCGCAGTGTACCGATAAGCGCGTAAATTTGATCACGCCCTCGCTTTTTGAGGCATACCCGGACGTCGCGAGCCTAGCGCAGGCAAATCTAGCCAGCGTAAAAGCGCTCATAAGCTCCTGTAGCTTTTTTAACAACAAGGCCCAAAATTTGATCAAAATGGCAAAGAGCGTGATGAGCGAATTTGGCGGCGAGATACCGACGACCGAAAAAGAACTGATGAGTCTAGCCGGAGTCGGACAAAAAACCGCTCACGTCGTGCTGATCGAGCATTTTGGATCAAATTTGATGGCCGTGGATACGCACGTTTTTCGCGTGGCGCATAGGCTTGGCCTTAGCCGTGGCAAGACGCCCCAAGCCGTCGAGCTTGATCTAACCAAAGCCTTTAAAACGCAGCTAAATACGCTTCATCAAGCGATGGTGCTTTTTGGCCGCTACACCTGTAAGGCGATAAAGCCAAACTGCAAGGAGTGCTTTTTAAACGAGCTGTGCAGCAGTAAGGATAAGAATTTTCCGTAAATTTCAGCCTACAATGCGGGTTTAAATTTGACGGAATTTTAAAATTGATTTCTTGGTAGCTGTGTTTATTATGAACGGCATTTTATAAAAACCGCTACAAATTTTATATCAAATTTGAATGCAAGAAGCTAAGGCGAAGTATTTTTGAGATGGATTTGAATGTTGTGTAGGAATTTTAAGTCAAGGCTATACCTCTACTTGCAGTTGCGAGCAAAGCGAAGTAAAAACTCATTCAAAACAACGTAGAGACGCCGCAAACATAATTTCTATAAAGACACCCAAAAGACAAATTGCCGCAAAATTTAAAGGCGAAGTATTTTGAGATGATTTTTGGGGTTTTGAAGTTAAAATTTGACGAAGATAAGGCATATAGCCTATCGAGTCAAATTTTAACGAAATCCGCAAAAAGCACTCAAAAGACAAGCCGCTAAATTTATTGTAGTCTAGCAATGATGCTTCTTACGACTTCCGCCATCATCTCCACCGACGCTATCTCGCAGTGCTCGTTCACGGAGTGAGGCGAGTGGATGTTTGGGCCTATGGAGCAGGCTTGCAGCTCGGGCTGTTTTGCGACCAGTACGCCGCACTCAAGGCCTGCATGCACGGCGGCAAATTTGGCCTGCGGCTTTTGTTTTTGCAGTTCCTCAAGTACCAGATGCGCGAAGTCGCTGACGTGCGGCGCCCAGTTCGCCGAGCGGTCGGTTACTTTGACCTCAAAGCCCAGCACGCTAGCTAGCGTAGCGGTCTCAAAGCCAAGATTTTCGAGCCCCTCTCGCTTCATCGCGCGTCCAAAAAAGTCAAACTCGATCACGCTCTCTTTTTGCTTAACGGTCGAGAGGTTTATGCTTTCATTTACCATATTAAGCTCGGTGTCGTAGCTGCGCACTCCCTGGGCGAAGGAGTTGATTAGCGCTAAAATTTTGCCGCTGTTTACCAGCACGTCTGCTTCGCCCTCGCCTAGGCTCTTTACCCACGCTAGGCCGCGCTGCTTTGGCTCATGTGCACAGAGCGCCTTGCACACGGCATTTGCGGGGATCGAGTTGCTCCTCTCGCCAAAATCTAGGCTAATAAGCTCACAGCCCTCCTCGGCTAGGAATTTCGCCAGCAGCTTCGTTGCATTTGGGATATTTTTGTGTATCTCGTTGCCCGAGTGCCCGCCGCTAAGCCCGGTAACGCCGATCTCGTAAATTTTACCGCTCTTTTTGACGCTAGCAGCGCCGATTTTTGCGCTTACGTTTATGCCGCCGGCGCATCCCAGCGTTACGCGGTCGTCCTCTTCGCTGTCTAAATTTAGCAAATTTGACGATAAAATTTTACCTTTAAAGGCGTTTGCACCCACGAGCCCGACCTCTTCGTCGTTGGTAAATAAGCACTCTAAATTTGCAAACTCTCGCATCGCGCCCATCATCATCGCCACGCCGATGCCATCATCAGCGCCCAGAGTCGAGTTTTTCGCTCTTAGTATGCCATCCTCTTCGATGAGCTCTAAATTCGGCGCCGCGCCCACGCAGACCATGTCGTAGTGGCTTTGCAGGCAAATTTTAGGCTCGCCCTTTACGGCGTGGATATTGCCCGCCTCATCGACGTTCACGCTAAAGCCCAGGCAGCGCGCAAAATCCGCCAAAAACTCCCTCATCTGCTCCGTTTCGCAGCTACAGTGCGGTATCTCGCACAGCCTCTTAAAATCGTTCATAACCTCGTTTTTTTGCATGTTTGCTCCTTAAATTTACTTAACTATCTCGCCCGTGTAGCCAGTCGTAGCCACCGCATCTAGCAGCTGCTTCTCGCTCACGCCGTCTTTCGTCTCGACGCGGGCGGTTTTATCGTGTAGGCTAGCCTTGGCGCTGATGACGCCGTCCACATTTAGCAGGGCTTTTCGCACCATCGCCGTACACAGCGGACAGTGCATCCCCTCGACTTTGATAACAAAATTTTGATTTGCAAACGCCACGCTTGCAAGCAGTAAAATAGATAGAATTTTATTCATAAATTTTTCCTAAAACTTCGGGGTATGATAGCAGAATAATCACAAAAATAGCTAAAAAAACGTAGATGAAGATCCATTTTTTGCGGCGATTTGCGATATCGCAGGATTTTGGCTTTTTGAAAAAATAAAACGCGCTCGCCGCAAAACAGATCGCGGCAAGTGCGGTAAAATAGGGCCTCAGCTCAGTTAGGCTCTCTATAGCCTCCGAGCTAAGCAGGCTAAACGAAGCGCCGAAAATCAAAAATAAAAGCGCGGGCAGGCAGCAAAGAGTCGCCGCCAGCGCGCTTATTACCGACGCCAGGGCTAGCCAAAAGCCCTTCATTTTATCTCTTGCGACTTGTATTCGTAGCTAAATTCTTTTGGAGAATAATAATTTAGCACGTTGTCGTCCACTTCGCCGTAAGGATAGCCGAAGTTATTTAGCGGAAATTCCGCAGGCTTCGGCGATAGCACGAAGTCGCGCGCGTCGTTAAAGCCGATCCAGCACATCTCCCAGTTGCCGAACAAAAACTCGCGCACTTTGGCGAGCTTGCTGTCGTCGTTGCTTAGCTTCTCGCCTAGGCGCACCTTCGCGACGTCTGCGGGATCGACCGGTATCCAGCCGTAGCCTTTTAGATAAAATTCCGCTCTGCAGTGCTGACCGCCAGAGATCGCTGCGAGGCCCTTTTCATCGGCCTTTCCCATCTCGTTTGAAAATCTGCTCTGCCCCACTCTGATACCGAAAATCTCGCGCGCAGGTATACCTACGGCTCTGCAAAGCCCCACAAATACCGAGTTTATGTCGGTGCATTTTCCCACCAGCTTGCCACTTTCAAGGATTGCTTTTACGTCGCCCGTGCCGCAGCCCAGGATACTGTTGTCGCGCTGCATAGTGTTTGCCACCCACGTGTAGATCGCTTTTGCGCGCTCCAGATCGCCCTTTACGCCTTTAGTGATCTCCTCTGCTTTTTGCTTTACGATGCCGTCGTTTGGGATGTGCTGAGTCGGCTTTAGGAAATGCTCTATCTCGGGACTTAGCTTTTCCTTCGGGTTAAATTCAACCTTGCTAAAATCTGTGTTTCGCTCGAAGGTCTCTACCCTAAATTTAACGCTAAGCGTAGGCTTTGCCACCTCGGCGTAGTCCACGTAAAGCGTCGGGATCGCATCGTAGTTCACCGACGGATTAGCGAAATTGCCGTCAAATTTGACGTCGCTCACGCTTTGATACTCTCTAATGAACGGTAGCGGTATCCACAGCCTGGTTTTCTTGCCCGCCTCTAAAATTTCGTGATTTAGAGTTACGTCAAAAACCCTCTTGTTGCCCACGGCCTTGCTCCCTCCAAAAACGGTGCTCGGAGTTGCCATAACGGCGCCTAAAATCGCAGTGTTTCTTAAAAAATCGCGTCTTTGCATGAAATGCCTTGTATAAATAATAGTTGTCCCGCAACTCTTGGGCGGTATTTTACTAAGAAAGGCTAAATTTGGCTTTAAACAGCGGTATTTTCGCGAGTCGTTTGGGCGCCTTGCGATTTTAGAATTTGACTTGGCTAAATTTGGATAAATTTTTAAATTTTACGCACCGAGACCCGCATCTTTAAGGCGCCGAATTTGAATTAGTCAAATTTAACTAGATTCTTTTCGCAAAAAACAACCGTTTGAGGTTGTTTTTTACTGTGTTGTAAAGGGGGTGGGGGCTTGAATTGCGAAGTCGCTCCCCACCCCCTTTAATCCCCTCCCCCTACGACGCTTTTAAGGTGGCGACACTGCTTTGCTCTGCGAGCAAAGCGTCGCAAATGTTAAATTTGAGTTTTCAAGGTGCGGGTCTCGGCGAGTAAAATCTATAAATTTGAACGCAGAAAGTCAAGGCGAAATATCGCGAGATGATTTTTCGAGTTTTGAAGCAAAATTGAGCGTGCGCTAGGCATATAGCCTGCGGAGCGAAAATTTTGCGAAATCTCGGAAAAGCGCTCGCGAGACAAGCCGCAATCACTTAAAAGCAACAAACGTCGCAAAATTCCCCCATCTAAATATACACTCCACATTTCTAAACCCTGCGCTAAGCGCCAAATTTCTATTTTCGGCTTCGGTATATGGTATGAGCACGTTTTCTAGCGCCTCGCGTTTTTGCGCGATTTCGTAGCGCGAGTAACCTTGTTCGAGCTTGTATTTTTCGTAGATTTCGATCATATTTTTACTCAGCGTCTTGTCTTCAAAAATGAGCTTCTCGCTAAAAACAAACACGCCGCCGACATTTAGCGCGCGATAAATTTTAGCTACGAAATCCTGACGCCTGGGCGGGCGGATAAACTGCAGCGTATAGTTCATCAAAACGGCGCCCTGCGCGTCAAATTCGCACTCTAAAATGTCCGCTAGCTCAAGCTCGATCCTAGCGCCGTAGGCCTCTATCTTTGCGCGCGCGTTTTGCAGCATGGCAGGCGCGTTATCCACGCCTTTTAGCGCAAGGTCGCTTCTTTTGCGCCAAAGGGCCAGCAGTGTCGAGGCGGTCGAGCAGCCAAGGTCTATCGCGCTTGCGCCTTGCGGTAAAATTTGCGCTAAAAAATCGGCGATCAGCTTTTGCGAAGCCGCGTAATACGGCACCGAGCGCCCGATCATATCGTCAAACACCGACGCCACGCTAGCGTCAAATTCAAACTGCTTTTTTATCGGCTCTTTAAAGATTTCGTCCTTCACGGCTCGCTCCTTTTAGCATTTTCGCCGGCGATATAAAGGTCGCACACGCCGACGAACTCCATCGCCTGCTTGATGTCGATGTAAATTTGACGCTTTAGCTCCTCTAGGCTTGCAAATTTACGGTTATCGCGTAGCCGTTTGATAAAGCAAACCGCGACGTTACCGGCATCCGTGATATTTTCGTTTAGCACGTGCGTCTCGACGCTAAAGTTGCCGTCCGTGCTTACTCGGTTGCCGATAAACGTGACCGAGCCGTAGGTCTTGTAGCCGATGCGAGTCCTCGTCGCATATACGCCCTCGCGCGGCAAAAGGTAGCTTTTGACGTCCAAATTTAGCGTCGGTACGAGCTCGCGCGAGCCGATGCCCTGCCCCTTTATCACGCGACCTTCGATTGAGTATTCGCGCCCTAGTAAAAGGTTTGCCTTGTAGATCTCGCCTTGTTTTATGTACTCGCGTATAGCCGAGCTGTGCACGCCCATGCCCTCGAAGCAAAACTCGTCTACGATCTCTACCTCGCCGTCAAAAATGCGCGCTAAATCATACTTATCCCACGCTCTGCCGCGACCGAATCTAAAATCAAAACCGACGACGATTTTTTGCAGATTTTTAAAATCTCGCTTCAAAAGCGCGATAAATTCCTCGCCGCTAAGCCCTTTTATCTCGTTAAAATCATACAAAAAACACGGATAGCGAGAGTATTCGGCGCGCTTTAGGCCAGGCGTTATGTTGGCCTTGTTTTTATCGATCACGACCAGCCCACCGTACTCGCCAAGGCGCTTTAAAAGCTCCTTGTGGCCGCGGTGTACCCCGTCAAAGTGCCCGATCGCCACGGCCGTGATATTATCTTTTGTTAAAAGCGTAGAAAAATTCGGCATTTCCTTCCTTTCCTTTTACCTCGCATTCAAGCGTTTGGCGCATTATCCAGCCTAAATTTGCCGCTGCAAGCTCAAATTTAGCCCTCGCCTCGCGCACGGCTTTTGCGTCCGTTACGACGCCTTTTTTATTTCGTTTAGCGCTCCTGCCGACCTCAAACTGCGGCTTAAAAAGTAGGATAATGTCGCAGTTTTGGCCCGCTAGCGCGTCGATAGAGGGCAAAATTTCTTTAATCGAGATGAAGCTCACGTCGCAGGTGATGAGATCAAATTTTGGTGCAACGTTTCTGGCGGTGCTGGAGTCAGGCTCGGAGTCTTGGGTTTTCGGCGCTAAATTTACGTAGGCCGAATTTACCTCGCCCGTCTTGGCTTCAGCCCGCCTTAAATTTAACGTAGCGAGGGCGGTCTTGCTCGGCTCGCCCAAAAATCCGTCTTGCCGGACAAAATCTGATTTACAGGGATTTAAATTCGGCTCGATTCGGGTTTTTAAATTTTGCTCTGAGCCATCAAATTTAGCGTCTTTGACCGAGCTTTGACGCCCCGTCGCAAACTCGCGCACATCGGTATTTTCGGCTACTATCACGCGCGAATCGGCTCGCAGGCTTTTATCCAGCTGGGAGCTACCGACATCAAGAGCGGTAACGCTTTTTACGCCGTTTTGCAGCAAAATTTGCACGAAACCGCCCGTGCTCGATCCGACGTCTAGAGCGTTTTTGTCCCGCACATCAAGCGGATAGGCCTCCAAAAAGCTTTTTAGCTTTAGAGCGCCGCGTCCGACGTAGATTTCGCCGACGAGTTCGATCTTTGCGCTGTTTGGGTTTAGATTTCGCTCGCTCTTACGCGCATTTACGCACGCAGCCTCGGAGTCGTCCGCTAATTTTACGCCACGTAAATTTTTAGTTTCCGCTGCCGCGCTCTTTTTGGCGTCGCCATTTTTGCCGTCATTTAAATTTACGCTTGCCGTACCGTCTAAATTTAGTCCGTCCGAGCCGTCAAATTTATCAAATTCGCCCACCTCAAAGCTGGGCTTAGAGCAAATTTTGCCGTTAAGCAAAATTTTGCCGTTTTTTATGAGCTCGGCGGCTTTGTTTCGGCTGATATTTAGGCGGCTTGCGACAAATAGATCAAATCTCAATCATCCGCCTTAGCTCGTCCTCGGTTATCGTCGCGACGCCTAGTTCGCGTGCTTTATCTAGCTTGCTGCCGGCCTCCTCGCCGTAAAGCACGAAGTCCGTTTTCTTACTCACCGAGCCGCTTACTTTAGCACCATTAGCTTCCAAAACCCTTTTAAATTCATCCCTGCTCTTACTAAGCGTGCCCGTTATGACAAACGTTTTGCCGCTTATCGCGCTTTGCTTCGTCTCGTAAATTTGCGCTTGCGGACTTACGAAACGTAAAATTTCATCCAAATTTTGCCTATTTACCTGCATAAACTCCGCGTAACTCTCAGCCATCGCCTCGCCGAACCCTTCGATCGCGGCGACTTCGCCGTAGCTCAGATCGCGCCAGTTTTGCGGGTAAATTTGCGCTATCTTTTTGGCCGCTACCTCTCCGATATGCTCGATGCCTAGGCTTGCTATAAAGCTGTGTAAAGCGGGCTTTCGGCTAGCCTCGATGGCGCCGAGCAGATTTGCGATCTTTTTATCTTTAAAGCCCTCTAACCGCGCCAAATCCTGCGCCGTAAGCTCGTAAATGTCGGCGATTTTGGCGACTAAGCCCGCTTCAAAAAGCTGATTTACGATTGCTTCGCCAAGACCGTCGATATTTAAGCACTTTTTGCTCGCAAAATGTATGAGCGAATTTATCACGCGAGCCTTGCACTCGAGGTTTTGGCACTTGATAAAAACGCCCTCGTCAAGCAGCATCGACCCGCATACGGGGCACTCGCGCGGCCTCTCGATAGGCGTCTGCGAGCCGTCTCTGCGCTGTTTAAAAACGCCCGTGATCTTTGGTATCACGTCGCCCGAGCGGATAATACTGATAAAATCGCCCTTTTGTACGCCTAGGCGCTCGATCTCGTCGAAGTTGTGCAGCGTGGCGGATTTTACGGTCGCGCCGTCGATATTTACGGGCTCTAGCACGCCTACCGGAGTCACGACGCCACTGCGCCCGACCTGAAACGCGACGTCAAGCAGCCGCGTGGTCTTTTCGATCGCGGGAAACTTATACGCGACCATAAATTTAGGAAATTTCTCCGTATAGCCCAGCTCCTCGCTAGCCGCGATACTTTGTACGCGCACCACCAGACCGTCCATCATAAAGGGCTTGCTATCTCGCTGCACTACCAGCTGCTTATACGCGTCCTCGATCTGCTCTGCACTGCGGCAAATTTTAAAAAACTCCTCTCGCTCAAAGCCCTGCGAATAGATAAAATCCATCATCTGCGAGTAGGTTTCAAGGCCCAAATTTTGCTCGCCGTAGCCCCAGGGCTTAAACCTTAGCCTGCGCGACGCCGTCACGGCGCTATCTAGCTGACGCAGACTGCCGGCGGCCGCATTTCTAGGATTTGATAGCTGCGGCTCACCCCTTTGCGCTCGGCCGAAATTTATCTCGTCAAAGTCGTTTTTAGCGATCACGACCTCGCCGCGGATCTCGATCATGCCGTTATAGGCGATTTGTAGCGGGATATTTTTGATGACTTTTGCGTTGCTAGTTACGTCCTCGCCCGTTATGCCGTCGCCGCGCGTGATAGCTCGCACCAGAGCGCCGTTTTCGTAGAGTAAATTTAAGCTCGCGCCGTCAAATTTAGGCTGAAGCGCAAACTCCAGCCCCTCCTTGTCGCCGCGCTTTAGCCACGCTAGCAGCTCGTCAAAACTAAAAATATCCTCCATCGACCACATGCGTGCGCCGTGGCGAGCCTTGACAAAGCCCTCGCTAACCTCGCCGCCGACGCGCTTTGTCGGGCTAAATATCGAGATATCGCCGGGATTTGTCCTCTCAAAATCAAGTACTTTATGATAAAGCTCGTCGTACTCCTCGTCGGTGGCTATGGGCGCGTCGTCGGTGTAGTAGGCCTTCGCCCACGCGTTTAGCGTATCGACTGCGGTTTTGTACTCTTTTTTCGTCATTTTTTACTCCGAATTTTGCGTATTTATTAAATTTAGCGCTGCGTTAGTTCGCTAGCGTCGCACAAATGCACGTTCTCATAAACTCTAGCTATCTCGTCTCTAACTCTCATCAGCGCAAATCCTAGTAAATTTTGTCCGCGCCACTTTACCGGATTTTGCGCGTTTTGCTCGTTTGCGCTCATGCCTATGCCCCAAATTTTATCGTGAGGGCTAGCCTCGACTAAAATTTTATCCCTCGTAGAGAGCAAAAACTCACGCAAATCCTCGTTTTGGCTAAATTTTAAATAATTTGCGTTTAACGAGGCGCCAAATTTTATCTCGTCCCAAAAATCAGCGTCGAAGTCTCGCACCCGCCTGCCCAGGTCTTTCATCTTCTTTGGGTCTTTTGCGGCTAAAATTTTCTCTAAAATCTCCGTATCGCCGAAACATTCGGCCTTTTTAGCCATCATGTATTGCTCGGCGCAAACGTATCTCTCGCTCACGGTAAATACGGACGGATACCACTGGCTTAGGCAGCTAGCGCCGATCCGGGCTTCTTTTTGATGGCTCCAAAATAGCAAAAATTTGTCAGCTTTACCGGCGCCGTATCGCTCTTTGAGCCATTTTAGATCATATCTAGGCTCGCGCTCCCAGATGTCGATCAAAAAATCCTCGCCGTTTTCAATCAGCGCGCTCTCGTCCTCGCCCGCCGTATCATTCCAGTATCCGCGCCACGTCGCAGGCTCTGGGAAAAGGCGCATATACTCGCGCCGCTTGTCTTCGCTAAGAGCCTTAAACCAATCGTTAAATTTAACCTTATAATCCTCGCCGTAGCCCATCCTCCAGCCGATGCTAAACGCTGAGATATGCGGAAATTTAATCCATAGCGGGGGCAATAGATTTTTCATTTTACCTCCTAGTTTTTTGCAAATCGCTTAAATTTCGCCCTTAGCGCGCCTTACCGTGCCGAGAGCTTTCTCATCGCGTTTTCCAGCCTAAACATCTGCGCATGCTCGGCCACGTCGTGTGTGCGGATAATCTGTGCGCCGTTTCTAAAGGCCTCAAGATGCAGATAGAGGCTGCCCGGCAAGCGGTCTTTTATCTCGCTAGGACTATAAAAATTTATAACCGATTTTCTGCTAGCGCCCGCTAAGATCGGCAAACCGAAGCGCAAAAAATGCTCTAAATTTTTTATCAAAATCATATTTTGCTCCGCCGTCTTGCCAAAACCGATACCTACGTCAAGCACGATATTGCGGCATCCAAGATCCTGCGCCGCGGCAATCTTAGCCTCAAAAAACGCGTCTATCTCACCTAGCAAATCATCATAATGCGGGTTATCTTGCATATTTTCGGGGCTGTTTTGCATGTGCATGAGGCAGTAGCTCGCGCCGTACCGCGCCGCTAGAGCGCAGAGGCTAACGTCGCCCGTGATATCGTTTATCATCTTAAAGCCGTGATTTAGCGCGTACTCTAGGCAGTACGCATCAAAGCTATCTAGGCTAAATATCGCCTTTTCGTGCAAATTTAGGTGGTAAATTTCGGCGATGATCTTTTCCAGCCTGGCAAACTCAACCTCGCGTCCGACGTATTTGCTACCGGGCCGTGAGCTCACCGCACCCACGTCGATATACTCCGCACCCTGCTCGATCATCTCTTCGATGCGCGCTATGCCGCTTTTTTCATTCACGCGGCTTGCAGCGTTAAAGCTATCTTCATTTACGTTTACGACGCCCATTATCTGCGCGCGCTGCGGTTTTTTAAACGGAGATTTTAAAAATTTGGCCAAATTTTTTAGCCCGAAATCCTGAGCGGACTCTTTTTTGGCAAGCGCAAGAACTTGCGCATCCGTAGCCATTAAAAGCGCGACCGAATTTGCTCCGCCCAGAATCACGTCGCGGTTAGTCACGAGCTCCGCGCCCACGCTTAGCGCGTCTTGCTTTAGGATATTGGCCGCAGGCGAGCGCAAATCTTTAATCAAAAAAAAGTTGATCGCCGACTTTTTTTTCATCAAATTTTGCCCCTCGTCGCTAGGACGGATAACCTCGCAGATCTCGTTAAAATCAGTTTGCGGATTGATTTTAAAAATTTTCATCTAAGCCCTTTTTCGTAAATCATAAGAAGTATCGGCGTAAGAAGCGCGTGGCTTTTGGTGTTTAGCTCGGCTAAGCGCACGGCTTTAAAAAAATACTCAAGCTCTTCGGCGCTAAATTTGACCCCCTGCTCCGTAGCCTCCAGAGCTATGGCTGCGATTAGCTCTTTTAGGTCGTTTTTGCCGAGCTTTTCGGAGCGCTCAAGAGCTGATTTTTCATCGATAAACGCGCAAATTTCTTTTAGCTCGAGGCGTTTGTAATCCAGTCCCGTTTTTTCGCGTTGCTTTTTTTCGAGCCTATTTTCGGTAACTAGGCGCGAGCGAACGGTCGGCAGGAGCATATTTTTCGACTCGCAGGCTATGATAAAAAAGATATTTTTAGGCGGTTCTTCGATGATTTTTAGTAGAGAGTTTTGAGCCTCGACGCGGAAATTTTTAGCGCCTAAAACCAGCAGTTTGGGCTCGCTCTCCGCGATATAGGCCTCGGCGGCGACCTCTTTTGCGTTTTCTAGCAAAAAGTCCTCGGCGAAAAAAAATCTAACCGAATTTACGCCGTAAAGCCCTAAAATTTCCTCTTTTAAGACTTCAAAATCGCTCGTAATTACGATTTTGCTTCGCATAGACTAAAGCGTTACTTTCGCAAATAAAGCAGCGTCTATGCTCTTATCAAAGAGCCTAAACAGCGACAAAAGCTTGATATCTAGCGCGCCGTCGGAGGAGCTTAGATAAAAGCTATTTTGCGCCTGCTCGTCAAAAAGCCACATGTAGCTATCGTCCTTGCCTTTGGCGATCTGCGAGCTTTTATCCGCGCTTTTGCCGACGTAAAAAAACACGTAACCGTTTGGAAAAGCAAGGCTAAGCATATCTAAAAGCAGCGAGACTTCCTCTTTCGAGCCGATATTTTCAAAAGACGGATAAAGCGCCTTTAGCGAAAAAAAAGGTAGCACCGGGCGGGCGTTCGTGGGTTTGTTTATATTTTTTAAAAAATACTCCTCAAACCAGCCGCGCTCGCTATCGGTTATCAAGATAAACGCGCGCCCTTCTAGTAAAAATTTAAGCTTCGAGGCGAGCAAAGGCGTCCACTCGGTGCGCCTCTCCTCCATCCAGCTCATCAGCGAACCCTCCTCGCGGATCGCCTCGAGCGTCCATTTTATAAAATCGCTCATTTATCGAGTTTATAAGCTTCGTGTAGTGCGCGAACGGCTAGCTCACCGTATTTTTGATCGACGATCATCGAGATTTTTATCTCGCTAGTCGAGATCATTTGGATATTTATACCTTCATTTGCTAGCGTTTGGAATGCTAAAGACGCCACTCCCGTGTGGCTTTTCATACCTACGCCTACGACCGAGACCTTAACTATCTCGTCGTTGTATAAAATTTCTCTTGACGCGCTTAGTTTATCCATGCACTCTTTTGCGACGTGAAGCTCGTTTTGCGGTACGGTAAAGCCTAAATTCGTCGTGCCGTCCTGGCCTACGTTTTGGATTATCATATCCACGTTTATGTTTTTTTCTGCAAGCGCGGTGAAAATTTCAGCCGCGATGCCCGGCTTATCGACCACGCCTCTTAAAGTTACTCTAGCTTGGTTTTTATCTAGCGCGATACCGCTTACTAGCACTGCTTCCATACTCTCTTCCTTTGTTATTAGTGTTCCTTCGTTGTGATTAAAGCTGCTTCTGGTGACTAAATTTACGTTTAGCTTTTTAGCTAGCTCGACTGAGCGGTTTTGCAGCACCTTTGCGCCTAGGCTGGCAAGCTCTAGCATCTCGTCGTAGCTGATTTTATTTAGCTTTTTAGCCTTTGGCTCGATGCGAGGATCGGTGGTATAAACTCCGTCTACGTCGGTATAAATCTCGCAAAGATCCGCATTTAGCGCGCCTGCGATCGCCACTGCGCTAAGGTCGCTACCGCCTCGTCCCAGAGTAGTCGCGTCGCCCTTTTCGTCTATACCCTGAAATCCCGCTACGACGACGATTTTGCCCGCCTTTAGCTCTTCCTTCATACGCTTAGTATCTATCGCCTCGATCCTAGCCTTGGTATGCACGCTATCGGTGATGATGCCTGCTAGCCTACCGCTTAGACCAACTGCGGGATAGCCTAAATTTATCAGAGCTATCGTTAAAAGCGCGCAGGTAACGCGCTCGCCGGAGCTAAGCAGCATATCCATCGCCACGCCGTCGGGAGCCTTCGTATAATGCTCGGCGTACTCCACCAACTGATTAGTCACGCCGCTCATAGCCGAGACCACGACTACGACGTCCGCACCGCTTTTTTTAGCCTCTATCGCTCTAGCGGCGACGTTTTCTATCCTCTCAAGCGTCCCTACGCTCGTGCCGCCGTATTTTTGGACGATTAACATTAGATAAATCCTTTCTCTTTAAAGTAGCCGATAACCTTGCTATAAATCGGCTTTTTGAAGTGGTTTACGTCGCTTAAAACCTCGCTTGAGTTTATAAATTTATACTCGTTAAATTCGGGTTTTTTGGTATTTATATTGATCTTCGCGCTAGGGCGCAACCGCACTAGAAAATACTTTTGCGTCTGTCCGTCGAAATTATAAAATTTCCTACTCGTCGTGCCCTCGGGGAAGTCGTAGCTAAGCCACTGCGGATACTCGCTAAGCACGTCTATTTCGTCCGTACCTATCTCCTCTTTTAGCTCTCTTTTTAGAGCTTCTTGCGGCGTCTCGCCCTCGTCTATGCCGCCCTGCGGGAACTGCCAGATACCCGTCATATCGCATCTTTGCGCGATAAATATCCTACAATCAAACGGATAAGAAGGCGCGAGTATAACCGCCGCGACGTTTGGTCTATATTTTTTTTCCATATTTTTTCCGAGAATTTTTAATTGCGGATTTTAACGAAAAATAGTTAAGATATAGCTAAATATCGAGAGGTTAGCGGAAAAATTTGGCGCTTAGGCTTAAAAATTTTATTTAAAATTTAAAATTACGAATTTTACTTTTTGGGATGCGGTAAAATTTGCGCGTTTTTGCTTGGTTATCCGTCAAATTTTACCGCCTTGACGGCTAAATTTGAGCCGCTATTTTAGCTCCAGTATCGCTCGCACCTCTTCGTCGGTAAACAGACTCGCGCTTTCGTGTTTTTTGCGTTCAAGCTCGGTTTTGGTCTCGGCGCGCGGCGTCAAATTTTGCCCAGAATCGTTAAAATCAAACAACGCAGCCTGCGCAAAATCATCTGAAACAGCCGCTTTTACGGCATCGTTTGAGGTAGCCGCTTTACCAAATGGGGCCGTTTGAGTAGCTCCGCCAAACACGGAAGCTTCTTGCGCAGCGGTAGTTTGCGCGCTCTCAGTTAAAACTGCGGTTTTAGGCGCTTTGCTTAAAGAGCCGGTTTGCAAGATAGTCTTTTCCTCGCGGCTTCTCTCTTGATACGGCGTAGCGTTCTGCATTTCTTGCAAATTTTGCTCCTGCGCAAAAGCTATTTTTCGCTCGCTCTTAGCCGCTAAATTCGGCTCAAATTCGGCACCGTTAATTGCCTGACGCGCATTTTCAAATTTAACGTTTTCGTCAAATTTAACCGCCGCATCCTCGCCGCGCGCATCAAATTTATCGTCCTGCAAAAACAAAGATCCGTCGGGCAAAAGCTCGTCCCGTTCGTCTTGGCGCGCAAAAAGCTCGCTTACGTTGATAGCGTCCGCGTTACCTTCGTTTTCTTCGCTAGGCGCATCCTTGACGCTTTGACCGATCTCCTCGATACCAGTTATTCGCAAGCTTGGCATCACGGCCTTAAAGCTTTGTAAAATCGGCAAAAAAGAGCCGTCAAATCCGTCTAAAATCACTCGCATATTTAGCCTTTTAATTTTTTTCGAGCGATTTTATCAAATTTATCTTTTGAGCCGTTTTAAGCTCATCCAAAAGCCGCTTATAACGAAAAACAGAACCGACGCTGAAGCTAAACAAAATATAAATTTACCGACCTCGCCCAAAAAATATCCCGAATGCAAGCTCAAAACCGCTTTATGAATCGCAAAAGGCCTTGGCATCGAGCTTTTGGCGTCGTCAAACCTCGCATGTCTGATAATTTGCCCCTTGGCGGCGTTTATCGTCATCGTATTTACTTTATCGTCCTCTTCCAGCCCTTTATCAAAGTAAAATATCATAAAATTTTCGCCGTCTTCTTGCGTGATGATGTTAAAAAGCTCGTAATCACCCCTATCTCGTTTAAAAATATCTATCGCGGCCTCTAAATTTGCTATCTTGCCCTCGTCCTCCAGCGAAAATCCTCTCACCTGCGTAAAGCTCTTTTTTCTAAAAATTTCTTTTTCGCCAAGCGCGTTATTTACGAGCTTTGCTGCCCAGTCATACGACCAGTAAAGCCCCGTAACGCTTATAAAAGCCAAAAATAAACAAAGATAAACGCCCGCAAATCCGTGCAAACTGTATAAAAACGCATAGCCTTTGGCCTTGATTTTTAAAGTAAACGCGCGAATAAATTTAGTTTTAAAACTAGGATAATAGATTATCAATCCAGATATAACCAAGACTACCAAAGCGATAGAACTAACCGCGACGATATGCTTGCCTATAAGCCGTAGCGTCTCGTTTTCGCTAAGCCCAAGGCCTAAGTTAGTATGCAAATTTAGCATTAGTCCGATAAATTTATCGCCGAAATTTTCGCCCGTTATCTCGCCCGTGTATTGATTTATAAAATACGACTTAAACTCGCCTTTAGCATTCGTGCCTGATACGCCTAGAGCGTGATTTGCGTCCGAGTTTATCTTGTAGTAGCTAAGCGTAAAATTTGGCTCCTTAGCTTTAAAAATATCTAAAATTTCTCCCGCGCTAAGCTCTTTTTCGCCTCGTTCTACGAAGGTTTTTTGCGAGTTTGCATGGTCTATGATCTCGTCGTGATAGGATATGACCGCACCGCTAAGAGCGACGATAAGCAGCGGCACAATACAGGCTAGGCTTAAAATCAAATGGACGTTAAACCAAAATTTCTTTTTCTTTAAAAACGGCATCTTTCTCCTTAAATTTAAACTCGAATTTTAAAAACCGGTAGCAGAGCGGCGTATCGCTACGCGCCGCCCCACTTAAATACGGCTAAATTTAAAAATTTACGTTAAATCCGAGTCTATATTTAACCCCGTCGGTGATTAAAATTTCGTAGCGTCCCGATTTTGTCGTTACGTATTCGTTAAAAATATTATAAATGCTAAAATTTACGCTCGCATTTTTAGTTAGCTTGTAGCTTGCGCCCGCGTCAAATAGCGTATAATCCTTTATCTCCTCGTCACCCGGTAGGCCGTAAACGGCTCTGGTTTTGCCCAGATAGTTCATCTGCGTCCAGAAATTTAGATCAGGCGTCATATCGTAATCAAGCCCTATTTTTACGGTATGTACGGGTAGATTGTTTAGAGATTTGCCCTCGTACGCGCCCGATTTTTGCTTTGATTTAGTATAAACGTAGCTTGAGTGCAGGGCTAAATTTGATAAAATCTGCCAGTCTGAGGAGAGTTCGACGCCCTTTACTTCGGCTTTGCCGATATTTACGCTCTCCCAGATGCCGCGCCTATAGGTCTTGCCGTTATGCACGCAAGGAACGCCCGGGCGCGCGACGCAAACGGGCTTCGTACCTAGACCGTCTTTTATCCGCGTATAAAACGCCATCGCCGAGACGTTAAGGCTCTCATCCCCGTACGCGATGCCGGCCTCGTAGTTTAGGCTGGATTCGGGTTTTAGGTCGCTTTTACCCAGCTGCGCTCCCATACCGCCGGCAAAAGGCAGAGCAAGCCCATCGGTTCGCATCTTGATATCAGGCGTCGAGTAGCCTGCCGATACGCCGCCTTTTAGCGATAAATTTTCGCTTAGATGATACACGGCATATCCGCGCGGAGATACGTGTCCGCCGTAGTCTTTGTCGTGATTATACCTTAAACCCGCAGTTAGCGTGAGTGCGTCTGTCACATCAAAATCGTCCTCGCCGTAGAGCGAAAAATCATATCTCTTTACGTTCGCGGCATCAGCCGTCGTTGCCTTTTCGTTTAGCCTTTCTCTTCTGTATTCAGCCCCCAGACTTAGCGTGTTGTTATCAAAAAAATACGTTCCCTTGGTATTTAGCGTCGTCGTCTTTAGCGTGAGATCTTGCTGACCGCTTTCTTTCATATGATCGTGGGTTAAAAAGCTTTCAAGCAGCAGCTTGTCGTATTTGCCAGTATGCGAGAGAGAGGCGGTATATCCGCTCATCTTTTCAAACGCGACGCTCGTATTATCGCCGGTAGCCCTTCTTAGCGTCTTGCCTTCGGTGCGCTCGTATTTATTTACTACGCGGCGCAGATCAAGCGCTATCTCGTCATTTTCGGTGGCGTTATACATGATTTTCGCGCCGAAATTTACGTCCTCGTTTTTACGGTTCGTAAACGCTCGCTCGTCTTCAAATTTGTGAAAATACCGCCCGTAAAGCGCGATGCCTAACACATCCGGGATCACTGCGCCGTTTGCGTAAAAGCCGGTTTGATAGTCGTCGTTTATCCCGCTTTTGCCTGCAAGCGTATAGTAGCCGTTTACGTTACCGCTAAATTCGTTTGAAAAGCCCTTAGTGATGATGTTTATCACGCCTCCCATCGCATCTGAGCCGTATAGCGAGCTCATCGGCCCTCGCACGATTTCGATACGCTCGATCGTGTTTGCCGGCGGGAGGAAATTTTGAGCGCTACCGACCGCGCGAAGCCCTCTATACGCACTATCGCTGGTCGCAGGGCGGCCGTCTATTAAAATTTTAGTGTATTTTTGCCCAAGGCCTCTCATCGTGATACCGCGTCTGCTAGCCGCCCCCAGCGTCGCGCCGAAAACGCCCGGAGCGTCTTTTACGACGCTTTCTATATCTTGATGGTTGCGCCTGGCTATCTCTTTTTGCGAGATTACCGAAACGGAGGCGGGCGCGTCTTTGATATTTTGTTCAAAACCAGTCGCGCTAGTTACGGTAACTTCGTTTAGTTTTACTTCATCGGCCGCCTGCGCGCAAGATAGTGCTAGGCAAGCTAGCATAGAAATTTTAGGCATACTTTTCACCTTTAGACTCCTTATTTAAATTTAAACCCTATTTTACTATAATCAGATAATTATTATCAATACTTAGGCAAACGGTAGAGGGATTTTTATCAACGCTAAAAGGATAAAAGCAAATGAAAGTCGAATTTAAAGATATTTTACGAGCAAACGAACAAGAAATCGCGCAAAATTCGGTGCGCTACGGACAAAGCTCGTGGCAAGAGCAAGATAGAAAATGCAAGGTCGAATTTTTTAAAGGCGCAAGCGGCGCAAGCTACTGCAGGAGCGAAATAATCTGCAACAAAAGCGTAAAAAGACGGCTTGAAAGGAGTGCGGGCTACTGCTTTTTGCTCTTTAACGACGCAAGAAAGGACACCGGACTTAAAGCGGGTAAAAAAACTTTTTGCCTAAAGGCCGGAGAGTTTTGGACGGGACGCGTGGATAGCGGATTTGAGGGCATTTGCGAGTATCAAAGCAGCAGCTACGCCGGGCGATGCATCGTGCTAAAAAACGAGTTAGCCCGCGAGCTAGCGGCATTTAAAAATTTAGGCGAAGAAAACGAAATCTGCATCCAAACGGCTAAGATAAATTTAGCCCAAAGCCTGATTTTACGAGAGCTTTTAGCCGCGAGCGAGTTTGAGGGTAAGATGCGCGAAATCTTTATGGAAGCTAAAATTTTAGAACTAATCTATAAAAGCCTAGGCGCGCCCAAAATACCCGAAGCCGATGAAAAAAAGCGCGATTTTAGCGACGAATACGTAAAAATTTTAAATAAAGCAAGGCAAATTTTACTAAGCGACGTCCAAAATCCGCCCAGCATAAAAGAGCTAGCCAGAGCGTGCGCGACGAATGAATTTAAGCTAAAAACGGGCTTTAAAAGCTACTTTGGCGATACGATCTACGGGCTGCTAGCGACCGAGCGGCTAAACGCGGCGAAAAAACTTTTAGAGCGCGGAGACGTCTGCGTGAGCGAAGCCGCAAAAATCGTAGGATACGCCAGCGCTCCGCACTTTGCAAAGATTTTTAGAGAAAAATTCGGCGTTTTGCCGACGCAAATTTTAAAACAAAAGAAATTTTATACGTAAATTTAACGCTCTTGCGGAGCTTTGCTGGCGTTAAAATTAAAATCAAATTTAAACGTATCGGCGCGACTTTTTAAATTTAACGGGCGGCAAAAACGGCGGTAAATTTTAAAATTTAAAAGCGTCAAGTAACTTTCCAGAGTCGGTTTTGCGCCCAAACCCGGCCTAAATTTACCGCAAATCTGCACATAAACGGCGCAAAAGCCAAAACGCCAAAATATCAAACGCCGCGCGATAAAGCCGTAAAATCTGCTAAAATACGGCAAAAACAAAGGTCAAAATGCTTCTTTACGTCCACATCCCTTTTTGCGAGAGCAAATGCCCATACTGCGCCTTTGGCTCGGTGGTGGGCAAACGAAATTTAACGAGCGCGTATTTTGACGCGATGATTGCGGATTTTAGGGAGCAAATTTTAAAATTTGACGTAAAAAACGGCGAGATTGAAACCGTTTTCATCGGCGGAGGGACGCCAAGCGCCGTGGACGGTGGCTACTACGAGCGGTTATTTGAGACGGTCGCGCCGTATCTGGCGGCAAACGCCGAGATCACGACGGAGGCAAATCCAAACTCCGCAAGCCAAAAGTGGCTATCACAGATGAAATCACACGGCGTAAATCGCGTAAGCTTCGGCGCTCAGAGCTTTTTTGAAGATAAGCTTAAATTTCTCGGGCGCATCCACGACGCAAGCCAAATCTACGAAGCCATCATAAGCGCTAAAACCGCGGGGCTAGAAAATATCAACGTAGATCTCATCTACGGCACGAAGCTAGATACTAAAAAACGCCTCGAGCAAGAGGCTCAAAACGTCCGAAATTTAGGCGTTTCGCACGTTTCGGCGTATTCGCTAACGCTTGAGGAAAATACGCCGTTTGCAGGCAAAATAAGCTACGCAAAAGATAGCCCGAGGCTGGCTAAATTTATGATAGATCGCATCGAAGAAATCGGCCTAAAACAATACGAAATCTCAAATTTCGGTCAAATTTGCAGGCATAACCTCGGCTACTGGCAGGGCAAAAATTACCTTGCCCTGGGCGCTTACGCGGTCGGATTTTGGCGAGACCATCGCTTTTATAACGCTTCAAATTTAAACGATTACGTAAAAAATCCGCACGCTAAAAAAATCGAAAATTTAAGCGCGGACGAGCTAAATTTAGAGCGGATATTTTTAGGCGCTAGAAGTATCGTGGGTATCGAGCAAAACAGCCTAAACGCAGAGCAAGAGCAAAGAGCGCGGCTGCTAAAAAAGAGCGGAAAATTAAAATTTAAAAACGGGCGATATTACGCCAAAAATTTCCTCACCGCGGATGAAATTTCTTTATTTATCGCGGGCTGATTTATGCGAATTTGAGATAAAAAACGATAAAATGAGCGCTTTAAAATAAAATTTAGGATAAAAAAATGTTTGGCATGAGCTTACCCGAGATCATCGTCATAGCCGTCGTCGCGGTGCTATTTTTGGGGCCCGATAAGCTTCCTAGCGCGATGGTAGAGATAGCGAAATTTTTTAAAACCGTCAAAAAAACGGTCAATGACGCAAAAAGTAGCTTCGATCAAGAGATAAAAATCCAAGAGCTAAAAGAGGACGCGAAAAAATACAAAGAAAGCATCGCAAAAACCACCGAAACGGTGCGAAAAAAGCTCACGTTTGAGGAGCTCGACGAGCTCAAAAAGGGCGTAAACGACGTCGCTAGCGGCGTCACGGACGGCCTAAACGACGTAAAAAAGAGCGTCGAAGCGGTCAAAAACCCTGGCGAAGCCGTCAAAAACGCCGTTTTAGGCGATAACGAGAAAAAAGAGGCGTAATGTTTGAAGAGCTAAAACCGCATTTAGTAGAACTAAGAAAAAGGCTTTTTATCAGCGTTTTATCGGTCGTAGCGATGTTTATCGCGTGCTTTAGCTTTTGGAAACCGCTGCTAGCCGCGATGACAGCTCCGCTATCTAAAGTCCTACCAGCAGGCAGCAACATCATCTTTACGCAGGTACAAGAGCCGTTTTTTACCGCGATGCAAGTGGCGTTTTTTGCGGGTTTGATACTCGCACTACCTGTGATATTTTGGCAGCTTTGGCTCTTTGTCGCGCCCGGTCTTTACGATAACGAAAAAAAGCATGTTATTCCGTTTGTTGTTTCGGCTACTTTTATGTTTTTAGTCGGGGCGGCGTTTTGTTACTACGTCGTGATACCTATCGGCTTTGAGTTTCTCGTTACCTTCGGCGGGCAGCTGTTTACGGCGCTACCTAGCATAGGCGAATACGTCGGCTTTTTCACCAAACTCCTCATAGCTTTCGGGCTAGCTTTCGAGCTTCCCGTTATCACTTTTTTCCTCGCTAAACTCGGCCTAGTCGATGATAAGATGCTTAAAAACTCCTTCCGCTACGCCATCGTCGTGATTTTTATATTTGCCGCGATCATGACGCCTCCGGATATCCTCAGCCAGTTTTTGATGGCTGTGCCTCTCATCGGTCTTTACGGGCTTTCTATCTTTATAGCCGCCCGCGTAAATCCGGCTAAAGACGAAGAGCCGGAGCAGGAAACCGACGAAGAAAAAGAGGACGAATAGTCATGAAAGCAAGTAGGCTAGCCAAATGAGTCAAATTTTAAATCCAAACTCGCTTGACGCCTACGACTACGAGCTACCGCCGGAGCTAATCGCAAATTTCCCGACCTTTCCCAAAGAAGACGCTAGGCTACTAGTCTACGAGCGAGCTAGCGAAAAAATCTCTCATCAAAAATTCGGCGATTTGCCCGAAATTTTACCGCCTTGCGATATTATTTTTAACGATACCAAGGTGGTAAAGGCTCGAATTTTCGGCAAAAAAGATAGCGGCGGCGAGACGGAGCTTTTACTAAACTCTCCGCTTGCGGACGGTAAATTTAGCGTCTACATAAAAGGCAAAGTCCGCGCTGGCAGCGTTTTAAATTTCGACCAAAATTTGACCGCCGAGGTCTGCGAGCTCTTTGAGGACGGCTCTCGCACGGTCAAATTTAGCCAAAACGGAGAGCCTTTGGACACGGCTGCGCTTTATAGAGTCCTATCTCGCATCGGTCACGTGCCTCTGCCGCCCTACATCAAACGAAGCGACACCGAGGATGATGAAAGCTGGTATCAAAGCGTGTTTGCTAAAAACGAGGGCGCGGTGGCGGCTCCGACGGCGAGCTTGCACTTTAGCGACGAGATGATCGCGCGCCTAGCCAAAGACCGCGAGATAGCCTACCTCACCCTGCATGTGGGCGCCGGAACGTTTAAGGGCGTGGAGAGCGAGGACATCACGCAGCATAAGATGCACGCGGAGTTTTACGATATCCCGCAAGATACGCAAAATTTGATAAACTCAAACAGACCGATCCTAGGCGTAGGCACGACGGTGACGCGCTGCGTAGAGGAGTTTGCTAGAAGCGGCAAGTCTAGCGGCGAGTGCAAATTGTTTTTAAATTTAAACAACAAGCCCATCCGCCAAAATTACCTGCTTACGAATTTTCACCTGCCAAAATCGACGCTAATCATGCTCGTTACGAGCTTTGTCGGGCTTAGGCAGACTATGCGGATTTATAAAATCGCCGTGGAGCAAAAGTACAAATTTTACTCCTACGGCGACGCGATGCTGGTTATTTAGTGGGGCGACGATGAGCTTTTTAGGCGCATTTTTGATATCGCTCGCCTTTTACGCCGCGCTATGCGTCGGATATTTTTTATATGCTAGGACGCGTAGGCAAAAGCGAAATTTCATCAAATTTACCCCTTTGCAAAAAACGTATGAACTACAAAACTCCGATAAAAACCCTTGCAAAATCGATATCGCGGGAGGTTTGATATTTCTAGCCTCGTCACTAAACGAAGATGCGGCAAAAAATCGCAACCGAGTGATTTTTGATTACGATATTGCGTATCCGCGCATATTTTATGCGGATATAGATGCCCTAGCTAAGCTTATAGACGCGCTAGCGCAAATATTTTTAAAAAGCGTCTCGGACTCGACCGTAACGATAAAATTTTTACTTTCAAATTACTATAAAGATAACGTAAAATTTACGATCAGCGCGACATCCAAGACCAATTTTTTCGTAAATAAAAATCCCTGCGCCATACATATAAATATGTCGAAAAAAAGCCGTAAATTTTACCGACTAGCGCAAGCTCTCGCCCGTAAAAACGGCTCTGATATCTGGTTTGAGTTTGGCAACGCGGTTCGCATAAGCACCGAAATATCGCTCAAAATATCAAGCCGAAAGCTTGACGCCGTGAAAAATATAAAAATAAAAAATCCCAAAAATTTCATCGCCCTCATAGCTCATCCGGACGCTAGCACCTTTTATGCATTGAAAAAGGATCTCGATTTTATCGGCATCGACGTCAAGCCATGCCGCGAATGGGACGTCGTAAAACGCCACGTGCGGGATATGATTTTTCGCCCGGATGTCGTTTTTATCGACGAGAGCTTATTGCAAAGCATAGACGAGTCGCTACAAAACGATATCGCAGAGAAAAAAATCGCTCTTGTCGTGCTTAAAAATACAAGCGCGCAGACAAGCCTAAATCCAAAAATACGCGCCATATCGCTGCCGCAGCCATATTTGCCGGATATGCTCGTGCGCGTCTTAAACGAAGCTTACGAATCCAAGACGCAAAACGGGGATAAAATTTAGCTTTTTGAAATTTTACTCGCATTTTTAAAGCTCGCCCAACTGCCCTGCTTCGTTTGATAACATCAAATTTGATCCAAAACCGCTACCGCTAAAATGATATAATAAGCCCAAATAACGGAGGCTAAAATGAATAAAATAACCTGCATCTGCCTAGGCGTGCGAAACATGCAAAGGGCGCTGAAATTTTACAGAGACGGCCTAGGATTTAAGACGGATTGCAAAGACGACGACCCGCCGGTATGCTTTTTCAACACGTCGGGGACCAAATTTGAGCTCTATCCGCTAGACGCGCTGGCGCGAGATATCGACGAAAACGATCCGCCCAGAGGCAGCGGATTTGGCGGCATCACGCTAGCCTACAACGTAAAAAACAAAGAGGACGTAGCTAGCGTCATAGAGCTAGTAAAAAAGGCGGGCGGCACCATCGTCAAGGAGCCCCAAGATACGTTTTGGGGCGGATA
>CAURYE010000012.1:0-49020 GCA_963529235.1 uncultured Campylobacter sp. | reverse complement strand
ACCCGGCTTAAAGCCGAGTATTTTTATACGTAGATTATAATCCTTGCGTTATACGCCTAATAAGAAATAACTAGCAAAAACGGTAAAACAGTAAAAAACTAGATTAGCCCTAGCGTCCCTAAAACCGTATGTAAATTTACCTGCCCGGTAAAGCCTAATCTAATGAATAAATTTAACTAGCGGTTTGCATTTGTAATAAAATGCAAGCTAAATTTTCTAACCAAAGGCGCAAACGCACTTAAATTTAACCGCGATAATTAAATTTTACGCATAGCGTACAAATAGCCGATTTGAGTAAATTTACGCGCTTACATTAGGCTAGCTCTAACTTCACTCAAAAAATCCTTTTTTCACGAGCTTGCCCTCTTTTACGCAAAACTCCCCTTTTGCGATCACGCTATCTAGGTTTAGAGCTTCGTCAAATACCGCAAAATCTGCGTCAAAGCCTACTTTGATCTCGCCTTTGCCGCCTAGATTTAGGTATTTTGCGACGTTTTTGCCCATCATACTTAGCGCTTGCGGGATGGTTAGGATTTTATTTTTCACGCAGGCTTGTAAAACCTCTAAATTCGTCTCGCACGAGGCGCAGCCATATCCCACTAGCGCGCCGTTTTCGTCAAATCTAGGCACGCTGCCGTTGCCGTCCGAGCTCATCGTTAGGCGCTCTAAATTTAACCCGTTATCAAGCCCGTAGGCGATAGCTTCGTGAAGCGGGGCAAATTTACTTCCGCCGCTCGTGATGTCGATGTAGCCGCCCATTTTTTGAAATTTGATCGCCTCGTCAAAGAGCTCTTTCGTCCGCGCGCAGTGCGTCGGCGAAAAGTAATTAACCGGGAACGAATAATCCTTGATCACGCTAAAAATCAGGTCGAATTTATCCGCGAGCCCGCCCATATGCATGTGTAGCACGCCGCCTTTTTTCGAGATCATGCCACCTATGCGGATCTGCGTCAGGGTCTTTATGAGCTCCTGAGAGGTCGGGTAGCTGCCGCGGTTGTCGCTCATCGCGATCTTACAGCCGATGACCTTGTCGATGAGCACCAGATCGCGCGTGACGGAGCCAGTAAATGTGACGCTAGGCAGCGCATAAGAGCCTGTGTGGATGAAGGTCGAAATACCCTCGTATTCGAGCGCCTTGGCCTTTGAGTAGAGATTCTCTAAGCTCCTCGTGCACCCATCCGTACCCAGCGTGCCTACGACCGTCGTCGTGCCGTAGCGGACGATCCTAGATAGCGTTATTTCGGGCGTTCGCGAGTGATAGCCCGCCTCGCCGCCGCCACCCGTGATGTGCACGTGCTGATCGATGAGTCCGGGCGCTAAAATTTTGCCCTTTAGGTCATAAACCTCAAGCCCCTCAACTCGAAAATCAAGCCCCTTGGAAACGGCTAAAATTTTACCTCCGCCGAGCAAAACGTCGCTCCTGCCGATGTGCTCCGGCGCGTATAGATCGGCATTTTTAAGTAACAGCATATTTTCTCCTTTGCTTTGGGTTTTTGATTGTAAATTTTACGTTTTTTGGCTTTTTTGACTGCGATGTCGCACCGTCATTTTACATCAAATTTGATAAAAACCGGATATTGCGGTTTTGGGCGGAGAAACGGCGTTTTAGATGATACTTGGAGCTTTTGCGGGTTGGGCAGCGAAGTCAAATTTAGCAACCTAACCGCTTAGCTGCACGCTCTCTTCTATCTTCATTAGTCCAGTAAATACGCGCTCGACAGCCTCTTTTTGCTCGCTAGAGATTTCGATCTTTTTTTCGTTTAAAAGCAAATTTACGAGTTGCTCGTTTTGCAGCGTCTGGAAGTCAAATTTTCTCGCGTTTGCAGCGATTTTTGCCGCGAGGGGATTTTTTGATTTAAAATTTTCGTACGGCATTTTTCTCGATTTTTAGTGAAATTTTGGCTCAAATTTAAACTCGGCGCGCACCTTGCAAAGCGCAAAACGCGCGATCGAGTTAAATTTAAGGCTCCAGCCCCGGCTTAACGCTTTAAAATTTTAGCGTTTTCGCAGCCGACGTCTAACCCCATCTTGCAAGCTTTTTCGTAAAATTTAGCCGCGGCTTTGACGTCTGTTTGTACGCCCGTGCCGCGCTCGCTCATGTAGCCCGCCTCGTTGCAGCCTTTGGCTAGGCCTAGCTCGCATGCGTTTTTATAGAGCTCGTACGCCCGCGCTTCGTCTTTTACCGTGCCGACGCCCGTCTGATGAGCGTACGCTAATGCGTAGCAGCCTAGCTTATCGCCCATTTTGCACGCTCGCTCGTAAAATTTAGTCGCCGTCTCAGGCTGCATCGCCGCAACCTTGCCGCTAGCGATCATCGCTCCTATATCGTAGCAGGCGCGCGCATGTCCGCCCTCGCACGCTAGATTAAAGAGTCTCGCCGCCTCTTTAAAGTCCGAAACTCGGTACATCGCTAGCGCGTCTTCAAACTGCTTATTTGCCGAATTTATAGGCGCGCTCGCAGGGGCGCTTGCCATCTCGTTTGAGGATCTCGTTTGCGCCGCAAAAACTGCGCTCGCGGCGACGATCAAACAAACTAAAATTTTTCTCATTTGGGCTCCTTTTTTATGAGATTACGGTTTAAATTTTAGCCCTTTTTGGTAAACGTAACAAAAATTTCAACTAAATTTACCGATCCGTACGCTCTAAATTTCGGCCGAAACTTGCCCGAGTTTTTAAACGCCTAAAGGCGGCCTCGTTTAGCCTGAAACGCTTTATCGATAACTGATTTTGCGGCGTTAAGGGCTAAAATTTTAGATATTTTCGAATAAATTTTAACGCTCGCTAGTTTAGCATAGCGGCGCAACGAGCCTTAAAACGCGCGCACAAATTGCGTTTAGTTTTTACGTTTCATAGGCATGGGCTTGTTCATGATAAACCCGCAAAATCGCCCCGTAACGCCGTCTCTACGGTAGGAAAACAGCTCCTGCGTTTCAAACGTGCAGCGCGGATCAAACTCCGCTTGCCCTACGCCAAGCTGCGCAAATTCGTCCCGCAAGGCCACCTCCATGTCAAATTTACCCTCTTTTTTATAGCGGTTAAACTCGCCTAGATCAAGCTCTCCCACCTCGTAGTTTCGCGCCTTGATATTTGCGCCGACGAATACGCGCAGGTCGCCCGCCTCGCAGCCAAACTCGCTTTTCATCAGACTGAGTGCATTCGTGCAAATTTTACCCGTTACGCCCGCTCTGCCCGCATGCACTGCGGCAACTACGCCCAGCCTCTCGTCCGCGATCAAAACGGGTGAGCAATCAGCAACCAAAACGCAAAGCGTAACGCCTCTAAGAGCCGTTATCACGCCGTCGCAAGACGGCAGCTCATCCTTTAAATCTCGCAAAATTTCCACGCGATTTGAGTGAATTTGACGCATAAATTTTAGATTAAAAGGCGCCGTGCCAAGCGCAGCGACTAAAATTTCGCGATTTTTAGCTACGTTTGCGGGCAGGTCGCCGACGTGATCCGCTAAATTTAGCCCCTCATGCGCCCCTTCGCTTACGCCGCCAAATCGCGTCGTAAAGCCGAGCTTCAAGCGCTCGCTCTCAAAAACTACGTCTAAAATTTCCCGCTTCATTTTTTCCTTTTTCCTCGCCGTGCGCTCCGCAAAGAGCGTGGTTTTGCAGGCTAAATTTATGAGCTATAAATTTTGCCTAGCAAAAGCCTAATAAAGGCTCGCGATGTGCTGAGATTCGTCCCAGCTGATCTCGCTTTTGCCGCCGTTTTGGGCACCGCGGCCAAATTCTAGCTGCCTAGCCACGTAGCGCGCGAGCAGGTCACTTTCTACGTTTACGCGGCGTCCAGGCTCAAACTCGCCGAACAAGCTCTCGCGAAAAGTGATCGGGATGATCGTGAGGCGCACGCCTGCGGGCAAAACTTCGTTGATCGTGAGGCTCACGCCCTCAACTGCGATGCTGCCTTTGTTCGCCATCAAAGGCATGACGCTAGAGGGCAAATTTATATAAAAATCAACCCCGTTTTCGCGCCGCTCTATGTGCGCGACCTCGCCGATGGCGTCTACGTGGCCCTGCAGCAGATGCCCGTCCACGCGGTCGGCTAAGCGCATCGCAGGCTCGATATGCACGCGTCCGCGCAAATTTTCCGTCGCGATGTGCGCTCTGGTCTCGGCGCTAAGCTCCACGCTAAAACCGTCTGCGTGCAGCCCCGTCACGCTAAGACATGCGCCGTTTACCGCGACGCTATCGCCCAGATTCGGGCGGTATGCGGCTTTTAGTCGTAGGGTATTTTGCGAATAGCTCGCAACCTGCGCGATCTCGCGGATTAGTCCGTTAAACATTTTTGGCCTTTAAGTTTTTAACGATTTTAGCGGTTTTAGGCTCATAAAAGGATAAATTTAACCCAAATTTCGCGGCTAAAAAGAGGTAAAGTAAAAACAGGCGCGCGGCGGTAAAATTTAGCGTAAGAGACCCAAAAGAAGGCGCTAGCTAAGGTAAATACGCGCTAAATTTAAAGCCGCTAAACATAGCGCTCCGCGTCGTTGCCGCTTCTAGCATGGGAGGTTCGAGCTTGCAAAGCTAGAACAAACTGCCTGCTGGGGGGGGTATTTTGGCGGCTGGCTTAATTTTATCCGCTAAAAATCGCAAACGCCCGTAAACCGCGCTTATCATAGACATCCTTTAGCCTTGCCGTTGGGGCTTAAGCATTTTGGGCTTTGCAAATTTTTTCAAAATATCTATTTTAGGTAAAGCTTACCGTCCTTTACGAGCCGTTTTGCACGGTAAAATCGGCGCCTCAGTCCATACCGAGATATGCCAGAGCGGCTTTACGCGACTGTAAGCATAAATTTAATTTAAGGATTAATATTTTTATTTAAGGATACGTAATTTCGTTCTTTTTGTAGGTCTGCTTTTTAGCCTAAAGCGTCATTTACTCGCGGGGATAATAAATTTTAATGTTATTTAATATTGCGTAGGCTAAAATACGAGTTTATTTAAGGTAAAAACGTGAAAAGATCAAGGTTAGGACTACTAGAAACGAACGTCGTCTCATCTTTAAGCAATGACGAAATCGCTAAATTTAACCGCCGCGTCCTAACTAAAGGCAGCACGGTTTACGCTGAAGGCATCAGCGTCGCGATATTTAAAAGCGGCTCCGGCAAGCTCGCGTTTTTCGAGGACGGCGAGGAATTTATCCTTTATAACCTACAAAAAGACAACATCACGATCCTAAGCGACGCCTGCGCGCTGGAGATTTTAGAGGATAGCGAAATTTACTTCATCGACGTGCGCGACGTCGGCGAACTGCTAAAAAACGAGCGTTTCGCAAAGGCCTATGCCGACTCGCTCGCAAACATCGCACTTTTACAACACCAAATCATAAAATCCATACTCTTTGAAAGCGCAAAAGGCCGCATAGCAAACTTCCTTATCGAGCTTGCCGCAGAGCAAAATTTGACCCAAAACGGCTACAGATACGTCTTTTTACCGTTTTCGCTTAAGGTGCTTTCTAGTTTCGTGGGCTTAAAGCGACAAAGCGCCAGCACCGCATTTAACGAACTCATAAAAGAAGACATCATCAGGCGCATCACGCCGCATGAAATTTTGATAATAGACTTTGAAAAGCTGCAAAAATATACAAATTAGATAAATTTAGCCGCCTATTTCGGTTCTTTTGTCGCTTCGCGGTTTAATATCAAATCGCTCTCGTATCGTCGCGATAAATCGTTATTTGAAGGCCTTTGTTTATTTTTTGATTTTTGATTGTTTACTATTTAGAAGCGCTTGGCTGCTTAAGAAACTGCCGCAAATTTATAGGCGAGAGTTTTAGCGAATTTACTCCAAATTCTATTTTGGCCCTTTTAAAAACCCGAACATAAAAACGCCGCAAGGATAAAATTTAATGCTGAATTTTAGTTTTATATTTTAAGTAAGTCTTTACAGTTTGAGCTATTTGGAAAAATCGGTCGCGAGCCTCTAGCGATAAACCATGAAGCTAAATTTGCTAAAAGAATTTGGCCGCGTCCGTTTACCAAGCGGTTTTTGCCCCGTTTGGCCGTTTTTGGATAATTTCAAAAACGCCTAACGAGACGTGCAAATTTCATGCTTATAGTTTTAATTTTTGCCCAAATCAAACCGCACGCCAAGCCCGTTAAGCTAGCTTGAATCAAACGCCAAGGCAAGATAAATTTAAACCATTTACGATTTAAATTTATCCGCAGTTATCACTATTGCCTAGTCTTTAAAATTTAAAAGCCACGAGGCCAAATTTTGGCTCAAAACCCGTAGCAGCGTCGAATACCGGCGAGGGCTGGATTTACGAGCCTTATGTTTAAGTTATTTTCCGCCTTTTGCCGCATTAGATTTTTGCTCGGAGGCGTTTAAATCAGAGGCGCTACCTAACTTTTCGCCGCTGCGTAGAGGCTGAGCGATATTTTGTATCCCGCCGTTTAGATCGATGCCTACTTGCTTCATTAGATCGTCGATTATAGGCGCGTTTACTTTATAGTTTAAAGACGCGTTTACGATTTGATCGGAGAGCGATGCGCCAGCGTTACTAACGCCGCCGCTAGCATTCAAGCCCGCGCCGCTCTGATTTGCGCCGCCAAGGCCCGCCATTTGCACGATTTTTATAGAGTCGATTTTCTCCACCGGTTTTACGATCTGGGCGATGATTTGCGGCATAAACTCGATCAAGGCAAGCTTAAATCTATTTTCCAAAATTTCTGCAGAGACGATGTTTTCGGCGTTATTTATCTCGGTTTTACCTTTAGCTTCGACTTCGTAGTTTAGCCTGTTGGCTTCGGCGGTTATCTTTATAGCTTCAGCTTCGGCGGTGGCCTTGATTTTTAGCGCTTCGCTAGCACCCATAGCTTTGATTTTAGCAGCTTCGGCTAGGTTTTCTTCTGCCTCTTTTTCGGCCTTTGCGGCGACGGTTTTTTCGATAGATAGCTGCTCGGCTTCTTTTTGCGCTTCGATTAGCGCTAGCTTTTTAGCGCGCTCTGCTTGCTCGATCTCGGATGAAGTTTTGATCTTTTCAAAAGACGCAGCTTCTAGCGCCTTTTTCTCGTTGGCTAGCGTTTTAGCCGCAGCCTCCTCTTCGACTTTTTTGGCGATTTCTATGTTTTTGCTCTGATTTGCCAGCTCTACTGCTTTTTCTTTGTTGATCTCGGCTTCTCTGATGGCTCTTGCCTTTTCTATCTCGACGGTTTCGATGGCGCGAGCTTTATTTATCTGAGCTTCTTCAATAGCTTTGTTTGCTACGATTTTGGCTTCCTCGGCCTCTTTGCGCCTACTTTCAGCCTCTTTTGCCCTTAGCGCTTCTTGTTCTGCTTGGAAATTTGCTATTTTTGTTTGCTGCGTAGCTTCAGCCTCGGCTTGTTTTCTTTGGATTTCAAATTTCTCCGACTGCGTTTCGTAGTTTTTCTGCGCTATTTGCACCTCGGTCGAGCGCTCGATATCGTTTCGTAGCTTTTTACGCTCCTCGATAGTTTGCGTTAGGCTTGTTAAGCCCTCGGCGTCAAAGGCGTTGTTTTCGTTGAAAAACTCTTTTGCCGTTTGATCAAGCGACGTGAGAGAGACGGACTCTAGCTGAAGGCCGTTTTTAGATAGATCGGCTTCGATGGCGTTTTTGACCTGCGAGCTAAATTCATCTCTTTTTTCGTGCAGTTCTTTCATCTCCATCGAGCTTGCTACCGAGCGGAGCGTGGCTATGAGCTTGCCTTCTATCAGCCCTGTTAGCTCTCTTAGATCGACCGTCTTTTTACCCAGCGTCTGCGCCGCGCGCGAAATAGACTCTCTATCCTCGCCCACTCTGATGTAAAAATCAGCCGTGATATCTACGCGCATCCTGTCTTTGGTTATGAAGCTATCGCTTTTGGAGCGAGCTACCGTGACCTTCATCGACTGCATATTTATGTCGATATAATCATGCAGTATCGGCAGTATCAAAGCGCCGCCGTCTACGACGACCTTTTCGCCGCCAAATCCCGTTCGCACGAACGTAAGCTCCTTTGTCGTCTTTCGGTAAAGTCTTGAAAAAACAATACCTAAGATAACGATAGAAAAGAGTCCTATGCCGACAAATACGGCTAAAGACGTCATCCCGTCAATATTCATACCACTCTCCTTTGATTAAATTTATGATTTTTTCCTGACGTAAAAGTTATTTTTTTCGATTTTAACTATGAGAGCGACATCGCCTTTTATAAGCTCGTTTTCATCGGCAGCCCTTGCAAATACGAAACGCTCCTTGCCGTTTTTATCCGTGACCTTGACGTCTCCGCCTTGCTCTTTTGTGATTTTATAGTCCTTTACTTCGCATTCGCAGCCAAGAAGCTCCTTTTTGCTAAAAGCCGACGTTTGTACCTGAGGCAGGTACTTTGCCGCAAGCAAGCTAACCCACCTAGTCCAAGCTAAAGCGGCAAAAAACGAAACCGCGGCGATAACCGCGCTCATATACCATGCAGGCGAGGCGGAGCCGTAAAAAACGCTAACGACAAAAAGCCCGCACGCTCCAAAACTCATAAGCAAAATCCCGTAAAAAACGGTGCTAAGCACGCCGCCTTTGTTCGCCCACGCTAGCAGCTCGGTACCAGGCGCATCGATGCCCTCGGCTCCGTCAAATAGCCCGTTTAGCGGCTCAAGCACCGAAAGTCCCGTCATCATCAAAATAACCTCAAGCAAGGCAAAAACTACAACGATAACCAGCGGAACGGAAAATATAAGATTGTTGCCAAGAAGCTCTAAAATTTGATCCATTTTTTACCTTTTTTAAATTTTGCCGCTTGCGAGGTCAAATTTGACCTTAGCTCCGCTTTATTCTATGCTATACACGTCGCTTTGCTCGATTTTTTCTAGCTTATTTACCTTGCTTTCCAGCGTCTTGCTCATCTGCGCGATTTTAGCGATATTTTCCTTCATCTTCGGCAGCGCCTCGTTTTTGAAATTTTCTATCTTATCTAGCGAATCTATCATCAAATTTATTGCTTTTTCAAGGTTTTGGTTATCTAGCGCACCTCCTGCGACCTTTGCCATCACGTCTGTTGCCGTATCGTTTACGTCCTGCGCGTTTTTTAGGATAACGTCGCTAGCTAGCTTGTCCATTTCAGAGACGGCTTTTAGCTGCTTTTTGCCCTCCTGCGCTGCGCTTGCGATATAGACGTTGGTTTTTAGCGCCGTGATGCTCGTTGTGATCGTGTTTTGCGTGGCGAAACTCAAAAGCGAGTTATTGTGCTTGATAGTAGCGTAGTTTGCGAGGCTTTGCTGCATCACGACTAGCACTTGACGTAAATTTTGCAGATGCATACGGATGTAAAATAGCGCCTCCTCGAGAAGAAATTTTTTCTGCTCTTCATCCGTTTGATTTGCCGCTAAATTTTCGATGAGCTCGTCGGTTTTGCTTAAAATTTCTATCTTGCCTTTTAGGCTTTCGATGATGAGCGAGAGTTCCTTTTGCTTCTCGGATATTTCCGCGTTTCTAGCTTCTAAAACATTTATGGAGTGCTTTAAATTTGCCGTGATTTCTTCAAACAAGCTCGACACGCTTTGATATTTGCTAGCCAGTTCGGCGGCTAGGTCTTTGCCGAGCAAGAAATTTATAAATTTCGCGCCCAGTCCGCTCTCTTTTATCTTATCGCTTGCTTTTATGAGCTCGGCGGAGTACTTTTTGACCGATTTTAGCGACTCGCCGACCGAGCTTCCTACGCTTTGACTCATACTAAGCAAGTCGCCGACCTTCATATCCATATCGCCGTTTAGCTTCTCAAACTCGCCCAGTTCGTCTTTGCCAAACGACACGATAAATTCTTTGGGATCATCAAATTCTTTTCTTTTTTCTATGAGTAAGGCGACGACGTCTTGGGGCGTTTTAGCGATTTGATTCAAAGCTTGTCCTTTGCTTAAATTTGAGAGTTATTATAACTAAATTTGTACGCTTTTTGCAGGCTTGATAATAAACTTCTGTGCTTTATTAGCATAATTTACGATTAAATTTAGTAAAATCGACAGAAATATTCCAGACGGATTGTGTGTAGTTTAAATAGTTTGCGGCGGATACGAGGGGAGCGGACTAGTCGTCCGTGACCCGAGTATCCTAGCCGAAAACTACTTTTAAAATCCAGCCGAGCCGGGGAATCAAAAAGGATAAAAAATGAAAGAATTTATGAGTTACGAGGCCTCTCTTGAAATTTTACGCTCTACGCTGGCTCCGTGGGACCGCGTAGAAAAGGTCACTCTCACGCAAGCACTCGATCGCCGTATCGCCGTAGATATCGCGGCGCAGGATAACTACCCCGCCCGGCCCGTCTCGGCGATGGACGGCTACGCTTTTGCGTGGCAAGAGGGCCTAAGCGAGCTTGAGCTCATCACCGACCTACCCGCAGGCAGCGACAAAGGGCTAAAAGTCGAGGGCGTAAAATGTGTCAAAACCTTCACCGGCTCGCTGATGAGCGAAGGCACAGACACGCTAATCCCGGTCGAAAACGTCGAGGTATCAGGCGGCAAGATACTCATCAAAAAACCCGTGCCGAGGGGCTTTGCCGTGCGCGAAGTCGGCGAAAGCTACAAAAAAGGCGAAATCCTAATCAAAAAAGGCGCGACGATAGGCTACGCCGAGACCGCGCTGCTAGCCGAGCTTGGGATCTTTAACGTTAGTGTATTCGTGCGGCCGAGAGTCGCGGTACTAGCGACGGGAAGCGAGATAAAAGATCTCGGAGAGCCGCTAGAAAACGCCGCGCAAATCCACAGCTCAAATCACGTAGGCATCGCGGCCATGGTGCGCAAAATGGGCGGCGAACCCGTACTGTGCGAGATAGTGCGCGACCGCGCCGAACTCGTAAAAGACGCTATCGTCCGAGCGCTCAAATCAGCTGACGTGCTCGTCACCACGGGCGGCATCAGCATGGGCGACTACGACTTCGTCAAGGGCGCGCTGGGCGAAAATTTCGACATCATAATAGACGGCGCCGCGATCAAACCGGGCCGCCACATCAAGGTCGCAAAAGCGGGGGAAAAATACATTTTTGCGCTGCCGGGCTTCCCGTACTCGGCGATGGTGATGTGCGTGCTCTACGTGCGCGTGCTGCTAAACGCGTGGTTTGGCGCTAGCGAGCCCAAAATTACGGCGATCATGGACGAGGATTACAAAAAGCGCTCACCGTTTTTGGAGTTTACGGCGGTAAATTTAGTAAATCGCGATGGTAAAATTTACGTAAATTTAGACGGCAAGAAGCTCGGTAGCTCGGCGATCGTAAACAACCTCACAGGGGGTGCCGCGCTTTTAATCATCCCGAAAGAGACAGAATTTATCGCAAAGGGCGAGATAGTCGAAGTGCTGAAAATGGTTTAAATTTGAGTAAATTTAGCTTTTGCGGCTAGGATGCATAGTAAATAAGCGCGCGGGCGGGAGCCAAGGCAAAAACAGGGCGTAAATTTGTCGCGATTTTGTAAAACGCAAGCGTAAATTTAGCGCAAACGAAAGGTAGAAATGAAAGAGCAGATAAACCGCATCAAAGAAAAGCTAAAAATAGCCAAAAAAGCGGATAAAAAACTAAAAGTTTTTGGCGCAAGTAACCACAAATACGCCCTCAAAGCGCCGATAGAAGAAAAGAAATTAGCCGCGTTAGAGAAAAAATACGGCGTAAGCTTGCCAGCCCATTTTAGAGCCTTTTTGCTAGAGATCGCTGACGGCGGAGACGGCTTTGACGGTAGCGCGCCGGGGCCTTTTTACGGCATCTACCCCATAAAAGACGCGCTAAAATTTAGCGCACCCTATCTAGCAAATCCCTGCCTTTTACGCCCTAAAATGAGCGACGAGCAGTGGAGAGCTATAGGAGGCTTTGCCTACGAGCAAGAGTGCGGCGACGAAGAAAGCGAAGAAGAAAAAATCCTAGGCGGCGTACTGCTAATCGGCACGCAAGGCTGCAGCTTTGAAACCGCTATCGTGATAGAGGGCGAGTTTCGCGGACGGATAGTAAATTTAGACTTTGACCTATATAAGCCCGTTTTTGCGTTTGAGTCAAATTTCTTAGACTGGTACGAAAGGTGGCTAGACGAGGTGATATCAGGCGAGCTAAAAGACGGCGGAGGCGGGTTTGGCTACTATATGGGCGGTAGCGCGAGCGAGCTTTTGCAAATTTACGAAGAGGCGCGAAACAGAGGCGATACGGAGCTAAAAAACGACTGCCTTGACGCTTTGACGCATAAAGCTCCTCGCTTTGAGACGCAAATTTTAGATAAGATAGAAAGTTTTATCAAAAACGAGGCATATAACAAGGATTTTGCGAAGCTTACTAGTATCTTATGCGCAAACGATTTTGCGCGGGGTAAGGCCTATCTAGAGCGTCTTGCGCAGATTGATTATCTACTTTTTTTACAAATCATCCACTGGTGGGCAAAGGACAAAAAGGCCGCTAGCAGGGAGTTTATGTCCGTAGCGGACGAAAACGCCGCGCAAATCCTAAACCAAAAGGACGAAGAGCGCGCGGCGCAGACGTTTAGCTTTTATACGTATTTGCTAGAAAACGCAAAGCTTGACTACGGAGCTAAGATCGAGCATTTTGCGACTAGCCCTAATTATTCCATTCGCGTTACGTGCTTTTACGCGCTAGGGCAGCTGAAAAATAAAAGCAAATATCTAAAAACGCTGATTTTAGGACTAAGCGACGAGGAGCCCTACGTCGTGACGACCGCCTTGCAAGCCGTATGCGGACTAACGGACGAGCGGCTGCTACCTCATCTAAAAGCCATCTCGCAGCGCTTTTTAAAAGACGACGAAAACTACGTAGTTACAAATCTAAACTATGTGTTAGAGCCATACGGTTTAGACAATAAAAAGATAAAAAAGATGGAATTTAAAGCCGAAATTTAAGGGAAAAAATGGATGAAATTTTAGAAAAAATTTACGCGATAGAAGGCCTTGGGGAGCTAGAAAATTTTTTGCGCGAAAAGGGCTTAAATTTAATGCGCGAGCCTCTGCTAGCGGAATTTGACCGATACGCCTTTTATCAAAACGCTAGTGAGTGGAACAAAGCCGTCAAAATCTGCGAATGCCTAGCGATAACGGGCTGGGGCGAGCGCGAGAGCCTAGAAGCTCTTCGCGGTAGATATTTTAACGGGCAGTATATGACTTATTTTTTAAACGCTAGCGGCGAACCGCGCTTTGTAGAGGCGCACTGGTCAAAGCGCAAAACGGGGCTAAGCATGCAAGATAACGAGACGTTTTTTAACCCTAGTCCGGACAATAATGGCAAAACGCTAAAACGCCCCGTAAAAGAGCAAATCCGAGACGTCAAGCTAGCTAGCCAGCGCAACTGGATACCTAAAAATCCCATCCGCGTCTCAATCGGCATCAAAAACTGCTACGAGAACTCGCGCGCGGTGATAGATAGCCTGTTTAAGGAGCTCCAGCCCGCGCTAAACGCCAAAATGAGGCCTAAAATTTACGGCAGCGAGATAAACTATATAAATTTAGACTGCTCGTTTAGTTTTGACGACGAGTACTGCCGCACGAACTACATCATAGCGCCGGATGAGCCGCGCCTAAGCTCGCAGCGCGCCTGGGAGCTACTGCGCGAGATGATGAGCGAAGAGGAGCGCAGAGAGGGCGGCTACTATCTGCGAAATAGATTCGAGTATGCGCCGTTTAGAAAAAATACGGGCAAAACGGGCGCGCAGATATATTTTGAGCGCGAGTTTAGCGAGCTGTCGCACGCAGAGCAAAAGCAAAAAATAAGCGAGTATTTTTTAACGGCGTTAAAACAGATCGCGCGCAAACAAAGCAAGCTAAAATATGACTTTAAGACGATGATAGACGATTTTAGTAAAATTTTAGACGAGTGGACGGCGGCTGGGATTTAGCACTCACATTAACAAATAGTACATTCAAGAACTTGGACAATTGTTATTCTCAATCTCATTAGTTTTAACTGTAATAACTTTCAAAACATAGCCCGAATATTCTAATTTTATCAAATTTTGGTATCGTGTCAGCATTAAAGCTTATATTTCATTATAAAATTAGAAACTATCACTCTTTCAAAATTTCAAAAACCTTGAATCGTAAAACAAATATTTCTTGTTCACCTGCTAGTTAAACTACAAGTAAATATATCATTCATATGCTCAAAGCCAATATGCGACGCAAAATAAACCACTAACCTCAATAATGCATCCGCCCTTCGTGCTCTTTTTGGTGTTGTCATAGGTTGTACGGTGTGGGTATTAGAATGCAGCATTTGAGTGTATACCAATTTATAAGTTTTTAACTTAACTCGAACTAAAAATTATAATAATTTTAGTGTGATACGACTTAATTTTAAAGCAAAACCTAGCCAATACAAGAAATATACTAGCTTGCCAAACTTTTATTTATAATCCAAATTCACAAAATATCGCTTAATCCAAAAAATAGATATATTTAACTTATTTAAAGCCAATATTTTAAATCATTTTATATTGGTACTAATTGTATATACTTCTAATTTAAATTCATTAAAACTCGAAATAAACTTATCATATGCTGTTGCCATAGTTTCTCCAGTATCTTCATCTATCTTCAAGCTCATTAAAAAATCCATTACAAAATCAATATTTTCTATTGGTAACGCATTATTTAGCTGAGCCGCAAATTCTTCTCTTTTTAAATTTATAGGGATGCTCATATGAATACCATTTTGTAACAAATTCCTAAATGTATTCCAGTCATATAATATCACGCCGTCTATTTCAGAAATATCAAAAATTGGTATCGTATGAAGTAAAATAAGATAGGTATCGTCTAATTTTATATTTAAGCCCTCTTTTTCAAAAATTATTTTTAGGCTATCGTCTTTTTCGTAAAAATATTTAAAATTTTTTAATTGCTCAATACCATCCAATATCTTTTTATTGTTAAGATAATGCTTAATCTCATCTTTTAAATATGGACTATTATAAAATGAGTATTTGGTTTGGATTAAGAAATATTTGTTTCTAACCTTATCAAGTAAAATAAGGTCTATATCAAGCTTTTTCTTGGTATTTTCATCAATAAAAGTTTCATTAAAATTAATGATTTCAAATTGTTTATACTTTGAACTTATCGTTTTAATATAATTAAAAACATAATCTTGGAAAATATTACCTATTTTATTTATAGCTCCTACTTTATTGTCTTTATCTTTACAATAATCATTAAAATACTTTCTCATTATATGCCAATATGCAGCTCCATCTATAAAAGATATTAATCCATTATTTTCCATAAAACCCTTATCTAAATTTGCTTTTTTATTCATATCTAAAATTATTTTACTTATAAAATCATTTTGAATATTAAATTCTAAAAAATCTTTAATTTTTGTTTTCTTGGAATACCAATAATTATAAAGTAAAAGAGCAAAAAATTTACATAAATTCTGCAGATACTTTATAGCTTCCAGTCCAAAAGCTGATTTATCTATATATTCTTTATTTAAATAAAATACTTTATCTAAAAGTGTATAGCCTAAATCATCAACATGCCTTTTGGGCTCATAAGGTTTGTTGCTTGCATATTTTTTGCAAAAATCAATTATCGAATGCATAAGACTTTGTTTATCCCAAACTAAAGCGAGCCACCGTTTTTTTAATAAAATTGCATATTTTTCATTTGGGCATATGTATATAGTATTATTTTTCTTTTTAAAATAAGTTAAATCACATAATACGTAAAATATTATTTCTTTTAAAAATACGAAATTTAATATAGGAATGATTTGCTCTACTTCAATGATATCTTTACCGTTAAATATGTCTATATTTAACTCATCGATCAAGTAATCTAAAGAATAAGAAAGATACGATAAATGCTGATATTTAGAATCTATAGTTGTTTTTAATTGAATAATATCACCTTCATCTAATATTGCTTTAACTATGGGTAACTTCTTTTTTATTTCGTGCTGTTTTTTGGACAATTCTTTCAAGATAATACTTTTAATATATCTTTGTCTTTTTTTTGATAAAAATATCGATAAAAATCTACTTGTAAAATTATTTTTTTCTACTATGTAGCTTATATTGTCAGTTAATTTGCTATTAACAAAACGTCTACCTATTCCACTCAGTAAATCTTTATTTATATCAAAATACATTCTATTTTCCTTACTCAAACGCCCTATAATGCGCCTCGTCGGCAAACTCCAGCATCTCCTTGTCGCCTCTGCTGTCGCCGTATGCGATCACGCGCTCAAAGGCGTCCGTATCATACGCCTCGCGCACGCGGCGCACCTTCTCCGCGCCGTAACAGTTGGCGCCGTCTATCTCGCCCGTTATCACGCCGCCCTTTTTCTTGATGCGAGTGCCCAGTAGCTCAAGCCCCTGCGCCTGACACCACGGAGCCAGCCAGTCCTCGAGCGATGCCGTCACGATCACGACCTTGTCGCCGTTTGCCTTATACTCGGCGATCTTTGCCATCGCGGAAAATTTCACGATATCCTCGATGTGTGTATTTGAGTATTTTTTGCAAATTTGAGCGAATTTATCTTCGCTCATACCCGCGAAAAAGTGCGTCATCAGCCGCCTGCGAGCGTAGTTGTTGCTGCAAATTTTTAGCTTATAGCCGATCAAAACGGGCGAAAGCCAAAAAATCCCCCGAAAAAATTTCTTAAATCCCACGACGTAAGCGATAAACTCCAGCAGCGAGTCGTCGCGCGTGATCGTCCCGTCAAAGTCGAATAAAACCAGATTCATCTTCGTCTCAAATTTTAAATTTGCGAGATTATACCGCGCTAGCGTTAAGGGACGGCAAATTTAGCCGGATTTTTGCCCCGCAAATTTACTTTCTCTTTCACGTTTCAATCTAACGCCTAAATTTTGCTTCAAGGCTCTTTAAAACGTACTTTATAAGCTCCAGCCCCTTTGAGCGATGCGAGATTTTTAGTTTTGTAGCATCGTCTAGCTCGCCAAGCGTGCGCGTAAAGCTCTTTGGGATAAAGAGGCTATCGTAGCCAAAACCGTTGCTACCGCGCTCTTCGTCGATTGCCGTACCGTGCATAAAGCCGTGCGCCGTAAAGTCACCAAACTTTGAGCCAACCGCGATACAAGCGGTGTAAAACGCGGGCGAACTAGTCAAATTTAGCGCTTTTAGCTCCGAGATCAGCTTTGCGCGGTTGCTAGCATCGGTCGCGCTTTTGCCCGTTATCTGCCCCAGCTCGTTCATATCGCTAAATCTCGCGGAGTAAATCCCGGGCCTGCCGCCAAGACCCTCGACGCTGATGCCGCTATCGTCGCTTAGCGCGATAAACTCGTCCGCCAAATTTAGCTCACGCAGTTTAGCGTGCACCGCGCGAGCTTTGATTAGCGCGTTTGCGGCGAAAGTCGCGCCGTCCTCGGCGATCTCAAAGGGCTCGCAAATCTCGCGCAGCGCGTAAATTTCGTAGCCTTTTAAAAAATCTTTTATTTCGCGTACTTTGTCGGAGTTTGACGTTGCTAAAACTATTTTCAAATTTTTTCCTTTTTCTAGCTTGTCTTTTTGGTTCTTTTTACGTAGCTTGCTAAAATTTCGCCAGACAGGCTACGTGCCTAGCCTACGCAAAATTTCATCTACGCAACCGTAAAAATAACCCAAAAATACTTCGCTATGCTATTTTTTGATCCGCGCATTTTATCAAATTCGGCTTTAATTTACGTATTATCAAAATTCGGGTAAAATCACTCCTTTTAAAAAAGGAAATTTATGATAGTAAAAAGCGCTTTGCCCCTATCTTTCATCATCGGCAGTAGATTTTTCGGGCTTTTCATTATTCTCCCCGTTATCAGCGTTTACGCGCTCGAGCTTAAGGGCGCGACCGAGTTTTTAGTGGGCGTTCTCATCGGCGTTTACGCGATTTCGCAGATCGCGTTTCAGGTGGTTTTCGGCTATATTTCAGACCGATTCGGGCGTAAAAACTCGATGCTAGCGGGCCTACTCGTCTTTATCGCCGGAGCTGCTATCTGCGCGGTCGCTACCGATATTTATACGATGATTTTGGGTAGATTTATCCAGGGCGCGGGCGCGATAGGAGCGGTGGCTACGGCGTTTATGAGCGATATGACCAAGGAGGAAGTGCGCGGACACGCGATGGCGATGATGGGCGCGTTTATCGGCCTTAGCTTTACGCTTTCGATGATACTTTCTCCGATCCTTAGCCACAGATACGGGCTTTCAAGCCTCTTTTACCTCTCGATCGCGGTTACGGTCGTTTGTATCGTACTTTTATACACGGCCGTGGGTAAAGAGCCTAAAATCGCGCACTCTCAGGCCAAAACTCCCGCGCTAAAACTGCTTGCAAATAGAAACTTGCTTCTGATGAACGTTAGCAATTTCATGCAAAAAATGCTGATGTCGGCGGCTTTTATCATCATTCCTATCGCCGTCGTGCGCTACTTTGGCATGCAAAAAAGCGATCTAAGCGGCATTTACGCCGTCGCTACGGCATTTGGCTTTATCGCTATGGGCGTAGGCGGCGCGGTGGGCGAAACAAGGCGAATAACAAAACAAATTTTAATCATCGGCGTATCGCTTTTCGTCGCTAGCTACGGGCTTTTCGCGCTTTCGCTCGGACACAAGCCGCTATTTTACGCGGGCGTGATTATATTTTTTATCGGATTTAACCTGCACGAACCGATCTTGCAATCAATGGCATCCAAATTTAGCAAGGTTAGCCAAAAAGGCGCGGCTCTAGGCATCTTTAACTCGTTTGGCTACATGGGAAATTTTATCGGTGGCATCGGAGGCGGAGCGGTGCTTAACTTTTACGGCCTAGACGCGCTAGCGGCCATAGTTACCGCGCTTTGCGTAGCGTGGCTAGTCTCGCTAAAGTGGCTAGATAACCCCAATATCTTTAAAAATGTCTACCTGCCTGCGGACATAAATGCCGATATGGCCGAGGTAGAAAAGCAAAAAGGCGTCGTAGAATGCTACAAAAACGCCCAAAATTTAGTCGTTAAATTTAACTCCAAGCTAACAAACGAGGCGGAAATAAAGCGGTTTTTAGGCGTTTAGCGGGTTTGCGGACGGAGCAAATTTAAAAAATCGTGCGCGCCCGGTGACTAAATTTGCGGCTTGGTCGGCGCCTTATGCAAAAACGCGCAAATTTAGCGGGTTTTTAGCTATTTTTAAATACCATTATCAAAATCTAATCCCAAAAAGGACCAAAATGAGCGATCTAAAAAAACGCATAGACGAGCTTTTCGAGGATAAAAAGATGTCCGTTTACGATGCGGCAAAGAAACTAGGCGTGCGCGAGTACGATATCTTGCAGTACCGCGGCGATGACGAATTTAAGCTAGTCGGCGCAGAAAATTTGATGAAAATTTTTGAAGAAATCAGCACTTGGGGCGAGATGCTTTTTATCAAAAATACGCCCGAGTTTATCATCGAGATAAAAACGAGCGTCCAAGCACCAAAGCGCGCGCAGGGATTTTTAAATTTTAGCGGCAAAAGCGGATTTTTAGGCGGCCATCTAAAAGAGGACGCGATTTGCGCTATCGGCTTTGTAAGCACCAAATTTATGGGCTTTCTAGGACACAGCCTGCACTTTTACGACGCAGACCGCAACACGATATTTAAGCTTTTCGTAAATCGCAACGAAAAAATGAAACTAGACGAAGTGCAAGAGCAAAAATTCCTAGCGCTAAAAAACAGCCTTTGATTTTAGCTAGCTTTGCCGCGCGTAAATTTTAAGGTTTGCGATGGCTAAAATTTGCAAAATTTACGACGTTTTGATAATCGGAGCTGGCGCAGCAGGGCTATTTTTGGCGGCGAATTTACGCGGTAAAAGCGTCGCCCTGCTCGAAAAAAACGGCTCGGCGGGCAAGAAAATCCTAGCTAGCGGCGGAGGCAGATGTAACGTCACAAACCGCCGTATAGACGCGTCAAACTACCTAGGCGACGCAAATTTCGTCAAAAATATCCTAAAAAATCTAGACTTCAAAGACGTTTTAAAATTTTTCGGCGAGCTAAAATTTAACGAACAAAAGCAGAGCCAATTTTTCTGCGAAAGCGGAGCAAAAGACGTTTTGGGCGTGCTACATGGACGCGCTAAACAAAGCGGAGCCCAAATATTTTGCAGCGTTTGCGTAAAAAGCGCGAGAAAAATTTTAGCCGATGAAAACGGAGAAATCACGGACGCTTTTTCGGCGCTAAACGGCGACAAATTTGAGGGCTCTTGCCGCAACGACGCGCCTAATTTACAAAACGTCAAGCGAAATTTAGACGAAATTTTTGAGATCGACGCCGAAAACGGAGATAAATTTTACGCCAAAAACCTCGTCGTAGCTAGCGGCGGACTAAGCTACAAAAGCCTGGGCGCAAGCGACGTCGGTTACGAAATAGCGCGAAGCTTCGGCATCAAAGTCATCCCGCCAGCTCCCGCGCTTGTTGGATTTACCGTGCAAAAAGGTGAGTTTTGGTTTAAAAATCTAAGCGGAGTTTGCTTTCCCGCGCAGATTTTGCTGGAACGAGCACCGCAAAAAGGCAGCGGCGATAGCAAATCCGGCCCGCAAAGTAAAAGCGGCGATGCGGATGTGAGCGCGGATAAATTTAGCGTATGCCGAGAAATTATCGGCGCGAATTTAAAGCCCGTGCCCTTGCAAACGAATGATTTAAATTCGAAAAAAACCGTGACGTTTGCTGCGACGAGACAAAACGGCGAAATTGAGCTAAATTTAACGGCAAACGAAGTGACTTTGGATAAAAACCGGAAAATCGATAAATTTAACGCCTCGCAAGAAATAGAATTTAACGGCGGCGAAATTTTAAACGGCGATGCAAAAGCCTGGAAATCTAGTCAAAAAAAGCGGATTGAAATCGCGGGCGACGTGCTTTTCACGCATAAAGGCATAAGCGGCCCGACCGTGCTAAACGCTTCGCTTTTTTGGCAAAAAGGTCTGATCGAGATAAATTTTTGCCCGAATTTTAACATCGAAACCGCGCAAAAAAGCAAAAAACAGCTCAGCACCGTCCTGCCGCTACCTAAGCGATTTACGCTAGAGTTTTTACGCGCGGCGGGGCTTAGCGACAAGCCGTACGGTAAGTACGCCCAAGCCGAGCGAGAGAAAATTTCACGACTTTTTAACTACCGATTCGCGCCTGCGGGGACGTTTGGCTTCGAGCGAGCAGAAGTCACGAAAGGCGGCGTAGACACGGACGCGCTAGAGGCAGACTGCGGCGTAAATGGCGTGTGCGGGCTTTATTTTATCGGCGAAGTTTTAAACGTAACGGGGATGCTCGGCGGCTACAACCTGCACTTTGCGTTTGCCTGCGCGCAGGGTTTGGCCGGGCGACTGAATGCAAAATGATTTTAAAACCGCGATTTAGGGATTTGCGCCTGAGAGTAAATCGGTTTTGCCTTTGCTAGCGCGCCATAAGTTTATCTAAAGCAAAAAAGGCGACAAAATGCCGATTTAGGACGCGACTGACGGTGCCGCGGTAAAAACGGTCTTTGCGGGCACAAGACGGCCTTTTGGGCTAAATTTAAAGGCATGCACGGCGCGCAAAAAGATAAGCCTACATGCACCACAAATAAATTACGCTAAGCAAAAACGCTTACCGCGCGGCGGGTTGCCGAATTTTTGCGATACACGGCTAAAATTTGACTTGCCTTAAATGCCAAAGCCGTCGTTTGCGGATCTAGCGATGCGGACGCTAATCGCTCGCTAATTTACTCAAACATAGACTAAATTTACGGCGCCTTTTAACGACGCGTCTAGTTTGATTAGATAGAGATAGGCTCTATTTTTCCGATCTTGGCAAATAAATAAAATCTAAAATTTGCGGCAAGCAAAATAGCGCAAAACGTAAAGCTAATACGGCGCCTTTTAATAAATTTAAACGCCCGAAAACTAGGCAAGTAAATTTATGCCAAAGCGCGAATTTACGCAAGCAAAGCGGCATAAATTATTTTACGGTATCGTAGATTTAAATCAAAATCGCCCTAAAGACTAAAACGCGGACCGATGAGCAAATCGCATAAATTTAAACCGAGCGCGAGTTTACGGCGCTTATACCGCAGTCTTATTCCGCATCGACGTTGATTTTATATTTGCCGCAATGCAGGCAACGAAACAAATATCCAGCCATGAAGCCGCCAGCTTCTAGGTATTCTCGCACAGTCTGCACGTCGTATTCGCCGCGCAGGGCGTACTGGGCAAAAACCTCGTCTGCGATACCCATCTTTCGCAGTTCTTTCGTGCCCACGTCGCCTAAAAACTCGCAGTAATCATCGCAGCACGTAAGCCACTGCTCTCCTTGCCAGCAAAAATACCCGGGCGTCCTTTTAAAAAGCTCGTCCGTTTTAGCCTGCGCATTAGCCGCGCTGCTAGGCAGTTCGTCTGCGTCTTGGACGAAGGTAGCGTCAAATTTCGCCGCAGCCTTGCCGTTAGCGATGCAGTGCGGGCAGAGGTATTTCACGTCGCTTTCGCTATAAACGTGACTGCAATAATAAACGTCCGTCTCCTGCTCGCAGCACTCGCAAACCACGCTTATATCGTCCTTAAACACGCCAGATTTAACGGGATCCGGGTGATAGCGAAAATGAGGCACGGCTTTTGGCTTTTTGCTCGCGCGCGCTGCCTTGCTCGCGGTTTTTGGGCGTTTTATCGCGTCCTCGTCGCCGTCTAGGGCGTATTGTTTTAGATAACCGAGCCTTTTTAGCTGTTTTTTGTCTTTGGGGTCGCAAATTTTATCAAGCAACTCATAGGCGCTCTTTTTAAGCTCCAGTAGATAGTAAACATCGACCAGCACGGCTTTTGCCTCTTTTCCATCGCATTTTTCCAGCTCGTCTTTTAGCTCGTATAGCGCCAAAACGCTCGCCGCGCCGCCGTCAGACTCCCAAAACGCCTTTTGCAGCGCGACGTATCTTTGCCTAAAATCTTTCATTTTTTCTCCTTAAATTTACGCTTTGGCGATGCGCCTTTGGATTTGTCGCCGGCTAGCGTCTGTTTGGTAGATTGCGCTTTAAAAGCGCGTTTAGCCGTATTTTACTAAAAATTATTAAATTCCGCCTATTTTCGTAAAACGCGGCAAGAGCGGGCTGGGCGCAAATTTAAAACTCCGCTAAAATCGGCGTTTTTTGCTCTTATGCTTAAATCGGCGACTTTAATAGCAAAAATAAGCATCAAAATTTAGCTAAATTTACTCCGCGCAAATCGCTTTTAGTTTTGCTAAATCCAAAATCAAACTATGCGAAAATGCGTCTATCACGACGCCCGCGTATTTACCCTCGGCGCCATCTAGTATCGCGGCGTAGTCTTTTAGGCGTAGATTTATCGCCTCTTGCTCGGCATCATTTCGCCATCTCATCATCTCGGCCCTGCTAGAAAACGCCGGGAAATAGCTAAGCCCGCTCTCCTCATCTTCAAGTAGGACGAATTTGATATTTGAGCCTTCTTCTTCATAAACTGTGCTGCCGTCAGGCTTTACTAAGGCTTGGTTTATGAGTACGGGCGCTAAAAACTCGGCCTTTTTTAGCGCCGCGATTAGCGCCTTTTGGCTCTGCTCGCCGCTGTCAAGTAAAAATGCGTCTATAAAATCGTTTAAATTTTCGTTCATCTCTCGCCTTGGATTAAATTTGGCGTATTATACATTTTTGCGTTTTTAAATCAAAATTTAGCAGTAAATAAGCTTTGCGTTGCTATAATCACAACCTCACTTCAGCTGGCGGGTTCATAGCTCAGTTGGTTAGAGCATCCGGCTCATAACCGGATGGTCCCAGGTTCGAGTCCTGGTGAACCCACCACCCTCTGATTTTCAATCATTTTAAAAATCTTGCAAATATCCTTTAGATTTATTTAGTCTTTGTCGGCGAAATTTAGCTTCTTTATGCTCTTGCCTATTTGTTTTATAGTAAATGCGCGGGTAAATCGTAGCTCAAAGCCTAGCAATTTAGCAAAATCCGCCAAATGCGGTAGCCCATCGCTTACTAATGCAAACGCGCGAGGTTACCTCGTCGAGGGCGGGCGATACGGCGGGACATCTGTTTCGTTGCACCCGCTGCGGCAAGTATAAAATTCAGGTCGATGCAAGCTAAATTTGAAAAATTTTACTCGCCCAGACCGCATCCTGAAAATATAAAATTTAGTTTGTTGAAATTTGACGTTATTTTTGCTTTTGTATTGATTGGTTTAAACTGTGCCGTGCTTGGCGGTAGCAGTCTCCTCTTGCTTGCAGGCTGCCTTAAGCAGTAGCGAACGCAGTGAAGCTAAAGCAGAACTTCGCTGGGTTTTTAAATTTTAGCCGAGTCAAATTTGCAGATTTAGCCCCGTTGCAAATTTAAAATATATAGCGCGGCGGCGGCACACCGAACCAATGCTTAATCAATATGCTTTTGCGTACTTGCACTATTTTATTAATTTCCTTATCGCATAGCTCTTGGCGAATCCATACGCTCCACTAACTAAATCAAATTTAAAATCTTCATTAAGCGAGATGTCGTAAATAGCGCTCATCGCAGTTTTAAAATTTACATCATCCTCGACAAATAAAAAATACAAAAAACTTTTTATTTTTATAAAAGACGATTACGGGACGATATCCAAATGCATAAATTGTGTAGAAATATGATATTTCCTCTTTTTTTGTTTTTATATTATTTCCGGTAATAAAATTTTGATTGGTAATATATATGCATCGCCTTTTATAATTCAATATCTCGCAATACATAATGTAAAATAGAAAAATTGAAACGGCGGATATGACAATCATAGACAAGATACTGGCGTCTATGATATTAAACAAAACGAATAACAAAAACATGCAAATAAACATCCTAACGACAAAAAAAGAATTTACATTTTGATAGCAATACAGAACCTTCTCATCGTCATCAAGCCTGGCGCCTTTAGGCAAATCATAATCACTCAAATTTGAGCCTTTTGTTTTTAAATTTTAGCAGAGTAAATTTGCAAATTTAGCAAGATATGAAACAAATATTCCAGGCAGAATAGGCGTAGTTTAAATAAATTTTTCTTACCCGCAAAGAAGCGGACTGGTCGTCCGTGACTGCGGCGGGCGTAGAAAAATTTATTCTAAAATCCGTCATTTACGGGGAATCAAAATCGCCCGCATCAAACCCCAGCTCCAGCGTCTTTATCTCCCCTATCGCATTTCCCGCGATCCCCTTTATCGAGCCAAACATCTCGATCGCGTTGTCGCGCACCTTTTCGATCTGTTTTTCTCGGCTCTTCCAGATGCGTTTCATCGCGTTTTTCTCGCGCTCTAGCTCCTCGCTCATCGCAGAAAAGCCCTCCACGATAGCCTCGATGCGCATCTTAAACTCGTTGCTGACGAGATACGAGTAGAGCATCTCCATCTTGTTTGAGCGGTTTTGCGCGGAGTTCCTAGCGAAATTTAGCTCCACGACGCCCTGCCTTAGCACGAAACAAAGCGCCTTAAACTCCTCGTAGTTGCACACCCATACGCCGTCAATCAGCCCCATGCGCTCTAGCTCCCGCGGGCGCGCCTCGCTAACTAGCACCCCGACGTCGGCGCCCGATGCGCGCATATCGGCCTTAAATTTCTCTATCCATTCGTTTGAGAAATTTTTCGTGCGTTTGCTCTCGTAGTAGATTTTGCCGCAGTTTTGCGCCTCGCGAGTATTTACAATCTGCATCACGTCCGCGCCGTTTGCGCCCTTTTTGACCTCGTCTATGACGTCAAATACGAACTTCTCCCGCAACCACGCCTCGATAGCTAGCTCTTGCGTCTCGCCTTGTAGCTGCTCGCTGCCCTGCTCTATGCGCCTTTGCGCCTCGTTTAGCTGCTTTTTTAGCGCCTCTAGCTGCTCGTCTTTTTGCTTAAATTTTAGCTCGTTTTGCTCGGCCAAAGCCTTGCCTAGCCGCTCTTTTTCCTCGTTTAGGCGTTTGCTTAGCTCGGCCTCGGTTTTAGCCATCAATGCGCTTTCAAACTCGCTCTTTTCGCGTTTTAGCTTTTCTATTTCAAGCGTCTTTAAATTTAGCTCGTTTATCTGCTTTGACTTGGCTTCAAGCTCGGTTTTTAGGGCGTTTACTATGTTTAAATTTTCGCCCTCGAGTTTTACTTTTATCTCATTTTCAAGCTCGGTTTTTTTAGCGTTTAAGGCTGCGGCAAATTTAGCGTCGAATTCTTTTTCCTTAGCGTTCAAAGCGTCTAAATGCGCCTTGTATTCAGCCCTTTTAGCTTCGATCTCTTTATCAAATTCTCGCCTAGCCGCCGCCATTTTTTGCTTCATTTCAAGCTCAAGCTCGGTTTTTAGAGCCAAATTTACATCGACTTCGGCGCCGCAGTTGCCGCATTTTACGCTACTTTGCATTTACAGCCTCGTTTTCATTTTTTCAAATTCGTCCTGCACGGTGGCCGAGTTTGGCTCGTTGCTCATCTTATCTATCGCGTCGCCGTAGAGGCTGGTGAGATAAATCACGATACAAGAAACCGCAAAACCCGGCAATATCTCGTAAACGTAAGAATTTAGCCCGAGCGCTATCCACGCGATCACCGTCGCTCCGCCCGTTATCATACCGAGCAAGGCCGCTAGCGCGCTCATCCTACGCCAATAAAGGCTAAAAAGCAGCACCGGCCCAAAGCTCGCGCCAAAGCCAGCCCACGCGTATCCCACGACATTTAGCACGCTTTCGTTAAAGCTAAAAGCAAGCGCGGTAGCCACGAGCGCGACGGCCACCACGGCGTATCTACCCGCGGCGACCTGAGCTTTTTGCGAGATTTCTTTTTTATAAAAGGCAAACACGAAGTCCTGCGTCACCGAGCTTGCGCTAACCAAAAGCTGGCTAGAGATCGTGCTCATGATGGCTGAAAGCACGGCTGAGATGATGATACCCACGAAAAACGGATGAAACAGCGTCTCGCCAAGCTGCAAAAAGACCTTCTCGGGGTCTGCTAGAGGCAAATTTAACTCGCTGTAATAAACAAAGCCGATAAGCCCGCTCATCATAGCTCCTACAAGTCCTATCGCCATCCAGCCGATGCCGATGCGGCGCGCCTGGGCTAGCTCTTTTGAGCTTCGTATCGCCATAAATCTAACTATGATGTGCGGCTGTCCGAAATATCCAAGTCCCCACGCCATGAGTCCTAGGATGCTTAAAAAAGTCTGGCCGTAAAAGACGTTTAGGTGGTTTTTGCCGTATTTGGCGACCTCGCTCCAAAATGTAGCGCCGTCAGGTAAATTTAGATTACAAAACGCCACTATCGGCACGGCGACTAAAACCAAAAACATCAGCGTGCCCTGAAACGCGTCCGTGATGCAAACCGCGCGAAAACCGCCGAAAAATGTGTAAAAAACGACGATAGCCAGCGTAAAGATCGCGCCGAATTTAAAATCTAATCCAAAAAAGCTCTCAAAACTCTTGCCGCCCGCGATTATCCCGCTACTCACATATAGCGTGAAAAATATCAAAATCAAAAGCCCTGAGACTATGCGTAAAATTTTAGTCTCGTCCTTGAAGCGATTTTGTAAAAAATCGGGGATCGTGATGCTGTCGCTGGCAACCTCGGTATAGACGCGTAGGCGCTTTGCTAAAAATAGGTAGTTGCAATACGCGCCGATAACTAGCCCCAAAACCATCCAAATCGTAGCAAGCCCGGTGGCATATAGTGCGCCCGGCACTCCAAGCAGCATCCAGCCGCTCATGTCGCTAGCTCCCGCGCTTAGCGCGGTTACGACCGGCCCTAAGCGGCGATTATCGAGCAGGTATTCGCCCATATTAGCGTTTTTGTTATACGAGTATCGCCCCACGAAAAGCAAAAATCCAAAATACAGCGCGATGGCGATATAGCGAGCGTAATCCATAAATTTCCCTCGGGTTTTAAATTTGAGTTACGATAATATGATAAATTTGTTTAAAAGATAATTTTTTCACGTAAAAAAGGTTAAATTTATATTTTTTTTCGTATTATTAAGCCTCATTACGCTTTTAAGGTTTAAGAAATGCTAAACGAAAAATTTTTTAGGGCGCTGTTTTTCGTCCTCATCGTCTCCGCGGGCGTTTACTATTTTTATCCGACGGAGTTAAACGAGGCACAACGTCTAGCTTACCTTAAAAGCTACGGCGTGACGCTGGGGCTCACCATAGGCGGCACGGCTATAGGCGTGACTTTGGGCTTTATTTTGGCGTTTTTAAAGTTTTTAAATATCAAAATTTTAAGCTTTCTTATAGACGAATACGTAGATATCCTGCGCGGAACGCCGATTATTTTGCAGCTTCTTATATTTTCGGTCGTAATTTTCGCAACCTGGAGCGATAACTTTTACGTCGCCTTGATCGCGCTTGGGCTAAACAGCTCCGCATACGTCGCAGAGATCGTACGTAGCGGCATAAATAGCGTCGATAAAGGGCAAATGGAAGCCGCAAGAGCGATGGGCCTAAACTACTACGTCTCGATGCGCGAGGTGGTGTTTCCGCAAGCGACTAAAAACATCTTGCCTGCGCTTGCGAACGAATTTATCTCGCTGTTTAAAGAAACCTCGGTCGTAGGCTATATCAGCGTCATCGATATCACGATGCAAAGCAAGAGCCTACAAGCGGTGTTTTATAGTCCCGAGCCCGTCATTTTCACGGGCATAGTTTACTACGTCAGCGTGAAGTTCTTTACGTTTTTGGTTAAAATTTTAGAGAGGAGGCTAAATCGCCATGATTGAGATTAGAAATTTGAGTAAAAATTACGGCGATTTATGCGTCCTCGATGACATCAGCGTAGATATCAAACAAGGCGAAATCATCGCTATCATAGGCCCTAGCGGCGGCGGCAAAAGCACTTTTTTGCGCTGCATAAACCGCCTAGAAGAGCCAAGCGGCGGGCACATAAAGATAAACGGCGAGGATATAACGGACAAAAAAACGGATATAAACAAAATCCGTCAAAAAGTGAGCATGGTTTTTCAGCACTTTAATCTTTTTGCAAATAAAAACGTCTTGCAAAATTTAACCCTAGCTCCGATAAAAGCGGGGATTTTGGATAAGCAAAGCGTAGAAAAAAGAGCCGACGAGCTACTAAAAAGCGTGGGTCTAAGCGATAAAAAATACGCCTTCCCGCACAAGCTCTCAGGCGGCCAAAAACAGCGTATAGCAATCGCCAGAAGCCTTGCTATGAATCCCGAGGTCATACTCTTTGACGAGCCTACCAGCGCGCTAGATCCCGAGATGATCGGCGAGGTGCTAGACATCATGAAGGACGTCGCGGCAAAAGGCATCACGATGCTAGTAGTCACCCACGAGATGGGTTTTGCTAAAAACGTGGCAAATAGGATATTTTTCATGCACGGCGGTAAAATAGCCGTGGACGACACGCCTAAAAACGTATTTGAAAACCCTAGCAATCAGCGTTTGCAGGATTTTTTAAGTAAAATTTTAAACCACTAAAGGGAGGTCAAAATGTCACAAAACATCGTTGCGGCTTTGTCCGCCGGCAAATTTAAAAAACTTTTCGTTTTCGTAGCCGCCGCTTTGATGCTTTCAGGCTGCGGTCAAAGCTCGAATGAAAAAGCGAGCAAAGACGCCGCAGTAAAAAACGAGGCAGCCCCCGTAGCGGTACAACAAACGATAAGAGTGGGCTCGAGCGCGGACTATCCGCCGTTTGAGTACATCGACGAGCACAACAAGATCGTAGGCTTTGAAATCGATATGATAGAAGCCGTCGGCAAGAAAATCGGCGTCAAATTTGACGTGCAAAATATGAGCTTTGACGGGCTGATCCCAGCTCTAAAAACGGGCAAGATAGACGCCGCGCTAAGCGGTATGAGCGCAACCGAGGAGAGAAGAAAATCGGTCGATTTCACCAAGCCTTATTATTTTTCGGATAATCTTTTCATCCGCAAAAAAGGCACCGACGTAAATGCGACCAATATGCATCTCAAAAAAATAAGCGCGCAAATAGGCACATTGCAAGAGACCGCGGCTAAATCTATCTGCGGCGACCTAGCCGTACCTGCAGAAACCGTAGCGGCTGCGATTTTATCGCTAAAAGCCGGTAAGATAGACGCCGTGCTAACTGATAGCCCGATCGGTTACGAGTATCTAAAGCAAAACCCTGATTTAGAGGAGTTTTTAAAGCTTCCCGACGGAACCGAGGGCTTTGCCGTCGCGTTTGACAAGGGCAAGCACCTAGAGCTAATCGGCAAGATAGACGCCGCGATAGAGGAGCTCAAAAAGAGCGGCGAATTTGACAAGATGATGGAAAAATACGGCCTGAAGTAAATTTGCTAGCCAGCACCTAGTTGCGGGCTAAATTTAAAACCAAATAAAGGAGAGAAAATGAAAAAGATTTTTGCGTTGCTTTTAGCGGCTCTAGCTACGCTTGGCGCCGCCGAGCTAAAGATCGGTACAGCCGCTAACTATCCGCCGTTTGAGTACGTGGACGAGCAAAACAAGATCACGGGCTTTGACATGGATCTAGTAGCGGAGCTTGCTAAACGCGCGGGTTTTGAGTACAAGATCGTAAATATGAGCTTTGACGGCCTAATCCCAGCTCTAAAAACGGGCAAGATCGACGCCGTAGCAAGCGCGATGAGCGCGACCGACGATAGACGAAAGTCGGTTGATTTCACGCAGGCTTACTATGCGACCGAAAACATCTACTTGCGCGCTAAGGGCAACGACGCCATCGCCGGCAAAGACGCCCTAAACGGCAAAAGAGTAGGCGTACAACAAGGCACCGTCCAAGAGATCGCCGCTAACGCTATCGCAGGCGCTAAAGTCGTGCCTGCCGAGGATCCGGTTCCGCTAATCATGGGACTAAAAAAAGGCAAAATAGACGCGGTCGTGCTTGATAGCTCGATCGGTTACGGCTTTTTAAAGAAAAATCCCGAGCTTGAGGAATTTTTCAAAGAAAACGACGGTAGCGAGGGCTTTTCTATGGCGTTTGACAAAGGCAAGCAAGCAGATCTGATCGCTAAAATAAACGCCGCGCTTGAAGAGATGAAAAAAGACGGCAGCTACGACAAACTGCTAGAAAAATACGATCTGAAATAATGGAAAAAAGCGCATTTTTTACTCTGATTAAATTTTGCGCTTTAGCCTTGCTGTCGGTAAATTCGCTCGCAGAATTTACCGACATGCAAATCACCGAGACGACTAAATCCAAACGCGAAAAAGTCGTCAAAGAAGTCCTTTTTCTAGAAAAAATTTTAGACTACGATACCTTTGTCTTTAGACTAAACGCCGCCGTGATCGCCCCTTGCAAGCTCGCAAACGTTAAATTTTACGACGGTTCAAAATGCATAAAAGATAAAAAAGAGCTGGAAATTTTTGGCAAATCCTACGACAAAGAGATCAAAAAGATATTTCGTCCTGAGCGCAACTACTACGTGCTCACTCTAAAAAATCTAGGCGATAGATGGCTATGCGAAGTAAGCGACGAAAGCAGAATCCTAAACAAAACCCTGGTCAAAACCGGCCTTGCTTCGCCTACTAGCAAAGAGTACCAAAAAATCGAGGTCAAAGAGGACTGGGCAAAGAAAAATCACGCAGAAATTTACGAGTGCCTAACCGGCAAAAAGCTAGAAGAAGAGAAGGAAAAACCTAAAAAAGCCGAAAACAACGCCACTAAAAACGCTCAAACCGAGCAAAACTCTTTAGGCTTGCAACCTGAGCAAACGCAGCCGCAAACTCCGTCTGCGCCGATGGAGTCGCAAGGAAACGGCCCAGTAAATTTAAAGGAGCTAGGCGTAGAGTTTGGCAAGGATTTTGGCGACAAATAAATTCGCCCAAAGATAAATTTAACAAATACCGCTCAAGGCAAAACAATGAAAAATCCTAAAAAAAATATCCTAATCATCGCTGGCAGCGACAGCATCGGGGGTGCTGGCGTGCAAGCGGACATAAAAACCTGCGAGGCCTACGGATGCTATAGCGCAACTGCGATCACGGCTCTAACCGCGCAAAACACGAGCGGCGTGAGCGCGGTAATGCCGGTAACGCCCGAGTTTTTAAACGCGCAGCTAGAAGCAGTCTGCGCCGAGCTAAAATTTGACGCCGTAAAGATCGGCATGCTCTTTAACGAACAGCTCATAGCCTGCGTCAAAGTCTGGCTAGAGCAAAACAGCGGCATAAGCGCCGTGATAGACCCCGTCTGCGTGGCGAAATCAGGCGCCAAGTTGCTGCAAGAGGGCGCCATAAACGCGCTAAAAGAGCTTTTAAGCCTCGCCCGCATCGCGACGCCCAATTTAGACGAAGCGCGCATTTTGGGGTTAAATTTTGACGGCGAGAGGTTAAATTTAGGCGCGGATCTTCCATGCGACGTCGTGCTAAAACGTACGCAAACGAGCGAGATTTGCGAGGACACGCTTTATAAAAAAAGCGGCGAGATAGTTAAATTTAATGAGCCGCTAGAGCAGCCTACGATCATGCACGGTGCGGGTTGTAGCTTCTCCGCGGCTATCGCCTGCGCCCTAGCGTGCGGGGCAGACGAGATAACAGCGATCAGACGCGCCAAGGCCTTCGTCGCAAACGCGATCAAAAACGCTCACGGCTCAAATTTCGGCGTGCGGCTGTTAGATCACAAAGCCGCGGGCGAAAATGCCTGAAATTTACGCTATCACGGACGACGTCCTAACGCCTGAAAATAGCGTGCTAGCGCAAACTCGCGAGCTGCTAGAGTGCGGAGTGAAGTTTTTACAGTACCGCACCAAGCTTGAGCCTAAAAACGAGCGCGTAGCGACTGCTCTAAAAGAGCTTTGCGAGCGCTACGGAGCGAGATTTATCGTAAACGACGACGTAAAATTTGCCGCCAAAATAGGCGCAAACGCCGTGCACATCGGCAAAGACGACGGCGGAGTAAAGGCCGCTAGAAAGATCCTAGGCGATGACGCTTTCATCGGTGTTAGCTGCTACGACGATCTAAATTTAGCCCTAAAAGCGCAGGATGAGGGCGCTTCTTACGCGGCATTTGGCGCCTTGTTTGCGAGCCCGACCAAACCGCACGCCCCGCTTTGCAAATTTGAAACGATGATGCGCGCAAAGCAAATTTTACGTATCCCCATTTGCGTGATCGGCGGCATAAACGTAGCAAATATCGCCCAAATCGCCGCGCTAAATCCAGACTACGTCGCCGTTATCTCAGCGCTCTACCGACCCGCATCCATAAAAGAAAATCTGCGAAATTTGCAAGCGTTTTTATAAAAATGCGCTAAAACTAAGTCAAATTTGCGTTATTAGTCCGCGTAATACTCCACTCAAATTTAAGCCGAATTTGATAAAATTTGCTTGATTAAAAAGGAGAAAAAATGAAAACCCTAATCATCTTAGCCCACCCTGACATCCAAAACTCGGTCATAAACAAACGCCTGCTGCAAGAGGCTCTCAAAGAGCCGCAGCGCTATAGCGTTCATGATTTGATGCAGGTTTACGCAGGCGGCAACATCAACGCCGCGCGCGAGCAAGAGCTCATCAGAGCCCACGACACCCTTGTTTTGCAGTTTCCGCTTCACAACTTCTCCTGCCCTCCGATTTTAAAATCATGGATCGACGCGGTGATGACGCACGGCTTTGCCTACGGACGCGGCTCGGACGGCATAGCGGGCCGCAAGGTGGCGCTAGCCGTGACCGCAGGCATCAAAAAGAGCGACTACAGCCCGCAAGGACGCTATCATTTTAGCTTGCGCGAGGTTCTTGCGCCGTTTGAGCTTGCGTTTAAATACTATTTTCGCGCCGATTATCGCGACTTTTTCGCATTTTACGGCGCCGAGGAGACTCCTGGCGTGGACTACGTATCAAGCCAGGACGATTTAGAGCGCGGCGCTAAAGAATACGCGGAGTTTTTGCGAAATTTAGGCTAAATTTGACGGTCGCAGTTAGCCTTGCCGTGCGTAAATTTACCTCGCTATAAACCACGGAGGTTGCGCTAAATTTAAGCTTTATCGCCGCTATTTCCGCGATTTACTGCCCGGCAAATTTGCAAGCGTTTTTGTAAATTTAAACGCGGGCGAGCGGCTTAAATTTAACGGATTTGTCCGCGTTGCTCAAATTTTAGGCTAAATTTGAGTGCCAAATTTACGGCGGCCAGGCTCAAATTTAAAATCTCCGTGCCAAATTTGCCAAGTTACGCCGAAGGCTAATCTTTTTTATAAAACACGTTAAAGCAGGCTCCGCCGAGCAAGATTATCACGCCCGCAATCCCCGCAAAAGGCGAAAACCAAAAATCCATCGTACCCGCATAGAGCAAAACAAGTCCCGCGCAAAGGCTGATCGCGATATCCGCGATAAAACTAACGCCCCTCTCGAAAAAGCCTTGAGATTTTTTCGCCGTCAGGTTTTTGCTGAGATTTCGTATCTTTATGACCCTGAAATTTTCGTATTTCACGCTCGCTTCGTCGCCGTTTGCTAGCTCCAGGGCGCGCTTTTTAGGGCTGCTGCCCCACAAAAACGTATCGCCGATAGTGACGCTAAAATAATTTTTCTCTTTTGCCTCAAAAATCCTTAGGTCGCGCACCCTGCCGCTAACCTCGCCGCTAGACTTGGGCTCTTTTGCGACGCCAAGCATCAACCTAACGCGCAAACCCAAAGACGCCTCGCGGTAATACTTAAACCAAGCAAAGGCAAGAGAGCCGAAACCAAAAACTAGCAGCAAGGTGCCAAAAAGCGGCTGCCGTCCGTCAATTCCCGAGAAAATTGCCCAAACGCCGGCCATGCCAAACAGCAAGAATAGCGCGAAAAACAAAGCCGCAAAAAAGGAGCTAGGCTCGTAGGCGTACCAGGCAGCGGAGTTTAGGGAGCGGTTTTTTAGCCCCAAAACCCGCCCCTTTTTATCGCAAACGACCAGCGCTTCGTCGCCGTCATTTACCGGCAGGAGCGGGCTTTGCAGCGAGCGGATGTTTAAAATTTGATCCTCCAAGCTAAAGCTATAATCAAATCCGCTTTTGTCTTTATAGGCGCACTCGAGCGAATTTACGTGGCCGCCCAGTAGTTTTAAATCGTTTTTCGTTTCTTGCAAACTAAACCCTTTAAATTTTAAGTTTTCGCGTCTGAAATTCGGGCGATATAAATTTGCGCGACTATAAATTTGATCGCTCGTTTGCCCGTCAAATTTAAAATAGGCGCCGAATTTGCCGCGTTTTTTAGCGGGCGAATTTGACGGCAAACTACAAATTCGCTTCTTTTAAAAATTTTCTCAAAGCTAGATACACCTGGACCATGCCGCTTAAGCTTTTGTTTTCGCTCCAGTATATGTGCAAAAAGGGCAGCGATAAAAACAAGCAAACGACAAAGGCAAACAAGGCCGTCATGCCTGCAAATTCGGACAAATACTTGCTTAGATAAATTATAGGTATCGCAAAAATCGCGCCTAAAATTTTACCCGGAACGATATCAAAGATTGCCGCCCACGATAGTATAAAGTACGCGCGCCAAGCGTAGTTTTTGAGCCACTTGCCCGAGGTTAAATTTTTAAAATTCCAAACCTCGTTTTGCAAGTCGTAGGCTACGGCTAAACGGTCGTTTTTGCGAGGCACGAGGCGCTCTTTTAGGTTTTTGACGTTAAATTTCGCGCCCGCGATCTCAAAAACGCACTCGTCCGTAGCAGCATTCCATCTCACGTTTTTTGCCTCGCCCGCTAAGACCTGAAACTCGCGCAAATCTCGCATCTAAATTTTCTCCAGAGTTTTTGTAAATTCGTAAAAATTAACGCCGTGCAAATTGAGCAGGACGCAAAAATACGTCAAATTTGAGCGGGGCAAAACCCGCGCGGGCACATAAATTTAACCGCGCGCAAAAAAGCGCAAGCAAAGGCTTTAAGCCTGACGACCAAATTTGCTCGAGCGCTAGCAGAATTTAGCAAATTTACGCCGTAAAGCCCGCCAGACAAAAGCTCGCAAGCCGCAAAATGCCGCCGAAAGCGAGCTAAATTTATCCGTAAAAATCGGTCAAATTTGGGCAAAAGCAAATTCAACGCCGCTTGATAAATTTACCCAAAAATCAATCCGAATTTAAGCCCAGCAATCGCTGACTCAAATTTGAGCCGAGTAGTCTAAATTTGCACCAAACGCGAAGCCGCCTGCAAAAAGACAAAAGCGCGGACGGTCAAATTTGACGGATCGCCTGGCCGAAAAAAGCAAATTTACGCCGCAAAAGCCCGCAAATTTACCGCGCCGATAGTCCTTCTAGCTCTTTTGCCAGCGAGTTTACCTTCGAGTCGTCCATACCGTTGCGCTCGACGTCGCTCACGACGATGTCCTCCCACGTCTTGGCAAACTCGGCTTGCGATAGTCCCAGGCCGCCCTCGCCCTTTGGCAGCATACCGCTGATCACCAGCGCGCGGAAGCACACGTGGCGGTCGCCCTTGTAGGCTTTGCACTGCTCTAGCGAGTTTTTAAATTCGGCTCCTAGGTGCTGCGCCACCTTGTCGTCCGGGTACTTTTCCGCCGCGCGAGCTATGTCAAGTGCGGCTTCGTAGTACTGCGAAATGGCCTTAAACTCGCCGTTTTTAGCGGCGTACTGGAGTAGTTCGCCCGCTCTTTTGCTATCTCTTGGCGCGCCTAGACCCGTAACGTAAAGCAGCCCCAGATCGCCACACGCATCTCTTAGACCCTCGTCGCAGTATTTTTTGCGAAGCCCATATTCCTCTTTAAATTTACCGCTTTCAAAGTAGTCGTTCGCGCCCGCGACGGAGTTATACTCGCGCAGTACCTTTGCGTACTGCTCGGGGCTAAATGGCTTTGCCTGCGCGCAAACGGTGCAAAGAGCAAACAAGGCTGCGGCTAAAATTTTATTCATTTTTTATCCTTTTTGGCTTTAAATTTTTTGATAGTTTTTTTGATAGCCTTTAGCAAATATGCGACGTCTTTTGGCGTGTGCGAGTAGTGCAGGCTCACGCGCACCCAGCCGGGCTTTTGATCAAATTTCTGATCGTCTTTTAGTCCGAGCAGATCGTGTCCGTACGGACCGGCGCACGCACACCCCGCACGGGTCTGCACGCCGTAGTCCCGGCTCAGCGCTTCGGCGAAATCATAAGGCGAAACGCCTTTAATATTAAACGCGAAAATCGGCAGTCTCGGCACTGCGCGCGGAAAATAGCTCACGACCTCGGGGATATTATCTAGCCCCTCGCAAAATAGCTTTGCAAGCTCATCCTCGCGGCTTTTTATGACGTCTAGGCCGACCTCATTTCGCAGTCTGTATGCTAGCGAGGCTCTGATTAGCCCCATCACGTGCTGGGTTCCGCCCTCCTCGGTGCGCTCCACGCTTGGCGCAAAAAAATGCGAGCTGCGGCTCACGTAGCTAACCGTCCCGCCCGCGGCAAAGGTCGGTTTATCGGACTTTACCAGCTCTTTTTTTATCGCGAGCAGTCCGCAGCTGCCTACGCCTCCTAAAAGCTTATGCGGCGAGAGAAATAGCGCGTCGAAGTAGTCCGCATCAAGGTTGTCGTGCGGACTAAGGCTAGCCGCGTCAAAGGCCACGGTCGCGCCGTATCGCTTCATCATCACGTAGATTTTTTTGTAGTCGCTGATTATCCCCGTGACGTTTGAGGCCGCGCTAAAAGAGCCGATGATCTCGCGCTTTGAGTTGATTTTGAGTAGTTGATCGAGCCTGCCGAAATTTATCTCCCCGCTCTTGCTTAGCGGTATGCGCACGACCTCGCACAGCCCCTCGCGCAGGCTGACCTCGTTTGAGTGATGCTCGTAGGGCGAGACGACGACGAGGGGCAAATTTGCGCCCTTTAGGCTCTCCTCGCCCAGGCGGTTCGCGCTCATAGGCGGCAAGTAAAGCCCCATGATTTCCTGAAATTTCTTTATAGCTCCGGTCGCGCCGCAACCAGCAGAGATCAGATAAAATCGCTCATCAAGCCCCAGCGCGTCTTTTAGGCTTTGCCTTGCTTTTTCGTAGCGTTTTTGCGTCTTTAGTGCGTTTGAGGCGCTTTCAGAGTGCGTGTTGGCATAGGTTTTTAGGTATTTTGCGATCTTACGCTCGATAGGCGCGTAGGCTAGGCCAGAAGCCGTATAGTCAAAGTAGCGCACGCCTTTTTTTAAAATAATATTTTTCCTGATTTCGTCGATGCTAACCAAAATTTTTCCTTATAAAAAAAGAGATTATAACCAAAGTTGTGCTAAAATGGGCTAAAAAGGAGCGAAAATCTACGCCTTAAAATCAAGCTTCGCGCGCTTTAAGCACCTTGATATCTTGCAGCTTATTTACTTTCATCTAGTCTTTGATGCGCTAAAATTTGAGGCGAGTTATTACGATATCTTCGAGGCGATAGAAAAGGAAATTTTGGATAAATTTGAAGATTTGTCGCTCAAATTTAGCTTTGACGCGCCTTTTGAGAGCGAGCTTAAATTTGCCCTTTGCAAGCTTGCTAAAAACGACCGCAAAAAATACGCTCTAAATAAATTTCTGCCTCGTCCTCTTGTCTTAAAAATTTACGCCGCCGCGATAAACTCAGGGCTAGTCAGCATCGAAAAGACGCTAGAAAAACCGCGCTTAAAAAGTAAATATCAAAAAGCCAAAAAGCTGCCCGAGCGCGATAAGGCGCAGGATAAAGTGGTCTTTAACGACAATTTTACTAGGTTTTGGTTTTATTTCATCGAGCCAAATTTAGCCCTCTTAAAAAACGGCGAAAAGGGCGCTTTGATGGAGATTATCAGACGAGAGTTCGACTCGTACGCCAGCTTTGGCTTTGAGCTGCTTTGCCGCGAGCTTTTGGCGTTTAGACTAGGCGCACAGCCGGCGAGGGTGCGTAGCCTGTGGGCGAAAAATATCGAGATAGATATATTTTTAAGCATCGAAGGTCGCATCGTCGTGGGAGAAGCTAAATTTAAAGAGCATAAAATTTGCAAAAACGTGGTAAATTTACTCCTTAAAAAATGCGAGCGGCTAGGCTTTGAGCCCGATGCCGTCGCGTTATTTTCCAAAAGCGGCTTTAGCAACGAAGTGCGCCGCCTAAAAAACGAGCGAATTTTACTTTTTGATTTAGAAAATTTCGAGGAGCTTTTATGACTCAGATCGATAAAACCAGCGTCCAAGACGGACTAAAAAGCCTGATCGAGCAAACCTATCTGATAGAGCGCGAGTACAAAAATCTAACCGCGTCCTATGCGAGTTTGCAAGGCTTTATCAAAGATATCGTGGAAATTTTGCCAAACGCGATCTGGGTTTTGGACGAGGCGGGTGAGATATTTTTACAAAATTCAGAAGCCCTAAAACTCGGGCAAATTTTAAAATTTATCCCGCAAAATGAGGGCGAGATAAGCGCCGCGGGGCAAATCTACCTCATTAAAATCGCCCAAAAAGAGGGCAAAAAAATCATCTCCGCAACCGATATAACGACCGAAAAGCGCACCGAGCGCCTAGCCTCGATGGGTCAGGTCGCAGCCCACCTAGCCCACGAGATACGCAACCCCGTGGGCTCGATCTCGCTGCTAGCCTCCACGCTGATAAAAAAAGCAGACGAACGCGCTCGCCCCGTCGTCGAGCAGATGCAAAAGGCGATCTGGCGCGTCGAGCGCATCATCAAGGCCACCTTGCTTTTTACCAAAGGCCTAACGATAAACGCGCGCGAATTTAACCTAGCCGAGCTAAAAGGCGAGTGCGAGGCCGCCATAGAGTGCTACACATACGGCAAGGAGATCAAATTTAGCCTAAATTTCCCCGACCTGCCCTATGTGGGCGACCGCGATCTGCTCGCGATGGTGTTTCAAAATATGCTGTTTAACGCGATCGACGCGGTCGAGGAAAACGAGGATGATGATGGCTGGGTGCGCGTGGACTACGAGCAGCGCGAGGGCGAGCATAAATTTACCGTGACCGATAGCGGCGTGCCGATCAAAAACCAAGCCATGGTCTTTGAGCCCTTTAAAACGAGCAAACTAAAGGGCAACGGCCTTGGGCTGCACCTGTGCCTACAGATCGTCCAGGCGCATGGCGGCAGTATCGAGATCGAGCTTGAGCCAAAGAGCTTTTGCGTAAATTTACCCGCAAAGACACGCGGCTAGACGGCAAATTTGATGAAATTTAATGCTTCGGGCGAGATTAAATTTGAACGCGAAATTTAGGGCGGCTCGGGGGGCTTGAGATTAGCTTCGGCGAGCCGAACAATGAACAAAAAAACAATCAAAACAAGGAGAGAAAATGAAATTTGACGCGAAAATCTTAGAGGATTTGGCGAAGTGGTTTGAGGAGCTAAAGGAGATTAAATTTAGCGAACTTTTAGCGGGCGACACTGCAAACACCGCATTTATCAGCGTGGATATGATAGAGGGATTTTGCAGCATGGGACCGCTAGCTAGCCCTCGAGTGGGCGCGATCTCGGACGCCATAGCGCAGGCTTTTAGCGCGGCTTACGCGGCGGGCGCTAGAAATCTCGTACTGCTCGAGGATAGTCACGAGGCAAACTGCGCGGAATTTGACGCGTTTCCGCCGCACGCTATCAAAGGCACCGAGGGCGCAAAGACGATACCGCAGCTGCGCGATCTGCCGTTTTTTGACGAGATAAAAATCTTTCGCAAAAACTCCCTGAGCGCGGCTTACTGCGCCGAATTTAACGCGTTTATCGCGCAAAATCCGCACATAGACACCTTCGTAGTGCTCGGCGACTGCACCGATCTTTGCGTATATCAGCTAGTCTCGCACCTAAAACTTAGCGCAAACGAGGCAAACATCAGGCGCAGAGTCGTCGTACCGGTAAGCCTCGTCGCCACCTACGACGCGCCGGGGCACGAAGGGGATTTTTATCACGCGATGTTTTTGCGGCATATGCAAACTGGTCTTGGCGCGCAGGTCGTGCGAGGGATAAAATTTAATTAAGCGGCGAGATTTGCTAAATTTATTTTACGCCGCAAGCTCAGACTAGGTTTAAATTTAAAAGCAAATCTGCGCTCTAGCGGCAAATAAAGCCGCCCAACGTTAAGCAAGGCGCGATAAATTTACTCTTTAAATTCGCCCGCGAGCGTTAATTTATGCTGCCGAACCGAGTTTAAATTTATGCTCTGCTTATGTCGCCGACAAACCGTTAAAAAACAAGTCGTTCGCATCCACAAAAGTCCGCCCTTAGTCCCGTTTCAGACAAGGCTGCTTTCGCTTCCGCCTATTATCTTAGGTGATTTTGCTTTTTACGCGCAGCTTCTGCGTTTAAATTTAAACCGCACACCTATAAGGGCATGCTGGCCTTACACCCAAGACTTAGCAACGATTTAGCCGCTAAATTTACTTTTGCGATTTATCTACGCAAATAGCCTTCGTAATCTTCGTAGTTAGCGGTGCGATTACAAGTATACTAGGATACGCCACAGCAAAAGCTTTTGCGTAACCGGCCATCCAAATGCCAAAAAAACCATCGGCAAACCCCAAATTTACGTATGTAAGTACGCCCGAGATGATAAGCGACATAAAAAGCGCCATAATAAACGCGAAAACAAACCTAAAATACCTAATGTCTATCATTTTTCTCCTTTTTTAAAATCTAGTTTGAGACGTTTTTTACGCCAACGCATTCGGTGGCGCTCTCACAAAACCGTCTAAATTTAGTTTTTATTTGCGGAGCTTCATCTTGCTAAAAGAGTAGTTGTTTTTTAGCGCAAAACCCTCAAACATAGCAACCATATCGCCGCGCGCCTGCAAGAACTCCTTAAAATGCGGCGCCTGCCTGTGCGCCTCATACGCGGCCTCGCCAGCGTAAATTTCAAAAAATATCCACTCGCCGGCAGCACCCCTTAGCGTGAAGGCACAAAGCGCCAGCATGCCGCTTTCTTTGGCGAGGCTTATTCTCATCTCCTTGATTAAAATTTTTTCAAATTTAGCGTTATCTTCAGGGCTAAGCGCAATTTTATTTAAACGTATATGCGCGCTTTTTAGTGCGCCCTACGAGAGCTCTTTTTGCCCTAAAATCTGGCTCTATATTAAATTTATTATTCGGCTAGCTCAATCTTGATCTGCCCGTCTTTTGCGACCGAGCTCACATCGCCCTCGATCACGCCCAGGCGCACGATGCCTTCGTAGTAAGGCTGGTAGCCGTAGTAGATGACAAAGTTATTCCACGGAGCAAAGTATGAGATCTCGCCTTTTTTGCCGTCGCTACCGCTCGGAGCGCCTCTTGTATCAAGCGGTTTTGGCAGCTTAGCGACCTTTTCGTGTCCGCCGTAGTCCTCTAAATTTAGCGTTATCGGTAGCTGCGCGGCAAAACTCCTTGCCGCTGCCGTATCATCTAAGATAGCCGTCACTTCGCCGTTAGAGCTCTTTAGGATTATCTTTAAATTTTGCATTTTCTCTCCTGCTGCCAAATTTAACCCCGCAAAAAGCATAAAGACGGCTAAAGTTTTTCTCATTTTGACTCACTTTAAATTTATTTTGCCAGTTCAAGGATTTGGACGATATTTTTCTTTGGATAGAGCTCTTACATCGCCCACGCTTTTGCGTTTTCAAAAGCTACTCCCGCGATCTCGTCAATAAGCGCCTCGCTATCTATCTCTAGCTGCGATAGTCTTGTTGGAGTGCCTATTTTGTCAAACCACGCTTTTAGCGCCTCTATGCCCTCATCTGCGGTTTTAAGCCCAAATATTTCTCTCGCAAAACGCTCAAATACGCCCAAATTTCTATCCTTATACCACTTCATCCATGCAGGCATCACTACGCTTAGTCCAGCTCCGTGCGCGCAGTCCGTTACCGCACTCATCGCATGCTCGATCATGTGGTTTGGATACTCAATGCCTGAAGTGCCGACCATAGTTATGCCATTTAGCGCCATCGTCGCAGCCCAGGCAAACTCAGCTCTAGCGTCGTAGTCATCAGGGTTTGCGAGTAAAATTTCGGTCGTTCGGATGATGGTTTTTATGTTTGCTTCTACCTGCATTCTGGCGATTAGCGGATAGTTTGTAGCCGTGAAATAGCCCTCGATGCTGTGCGCGATAACGTCGCTTGCGCTATAAACTAGATAGTCGCGGCTGACGGTGGCTTGTAGCTGCGGGTTTACGACAGATACTTTTGGAAAAAGGCACGGCGCGCCCAGATGAAGCTTTAATTTAGCCGCTTCGTTGGTCACGACGCCGTTTTGATTCATCTCAGAGCCAGTTGCCGCTAGCGTGATGATGTCAAATACCATGAGCGACTCGGCCGGATTTTTACCTACGAAAAAGTCCCACACGTCGCCGCTATATTTAGCTCCGGCAGCGACTGCCTTTGCAGAGTCTAGCACCGAGCCGCCGCCAACGGCCAGCACGCTATCGGCGCCAAATTCACGGGCTATTTTGATCGCTTCGTTTACTTTGCTTAGTACCGGATTTGACTTCACGCCGCCAAGCTCGGTAAATTCGATGCCGTTTGCCTTTAGACTATCTGTTGCTACGCCAAGCAGTCCGCTCTTTCTTACGCGTTCGCTGCCGTATAGCACAAGGGCTTTTTTAGCACCAAATTCTTTCATATATTCGCCGATATGAGCCTCTTTGCCTTTGCCAAATTCTATTCTTGTGGGATTATAAAATGTAAAATTTTCCATTGTTTTCCTTTTTTAAATTTACCCCCGCAAGGTGCAGGGGTGATTGTTTATTTCAAATTTGCTTTGAAAAATTCCTCAAATTTATCGTATGGGATCTTGTTATTTTTATTATCATACAGATCTGTATGCACGGCGCCAGGGACGATAACTAGCTCTTTATTTTTGTTGCCAAGAGATTTAAAGGCGTCCTCGCTAAAGTATCTTGAGTGCGCTTTCTCGCCGGCTACGATAAGAGTCGGAGTTCTCATCTCGCTTGCGTAGGCAAGGATTGGCATATTTATAAACGAGATAGGATTTGTAACGATCCAGCCGCTCTCTCCGCTGTTTGAATTTACAGAGCGTTTGTGATATCCGCGCGGTGTGCGGTAATAGTCCGCATATTCAGCGATAAACTGCGGCGTGCTCGCGTCTATCTTTTTTGGATCAACGTTTATCGCGCCAGTATATGTCGGTTTGCCATTTTTAGCATCAACCCAGCGTTGCTCGGCTAGCTTCTTTTTAGTTTCATATCTCTCATCGGCGCCCACGCTATCGTTGTAGCCTTTTGCCATCACTCGCGTCATATCATACATCGTGCTGGTCGCAACCGCCTTTATGCGAGGATCTGCAAGAGCTGCGTTTAGAGCAAAACCGCCCCAGCCGCATACGCCTAAAATGCCGATCTTATCTCGATCTATATTGCTCTGGGTGCCTAGAAAATCCACCGCAGCGCTAAAATCGTCAGTGTTTATCTCCGGACTTGCTAAATTTCTTGGCTCTCCGCCGCTCTCTCCGGTGTAGCTCGGATCAAAAGCAAGCGTGATAAAGCCGCGCTCGGCTAAAGTTTGGGCGTAAAGACCGCTTGATTGCTCTTTGACTGCGCCAAAAGGTCCGCTAACTGCGATCGCAGCAGCTTTGCCATGCAAATTTTTAGGCGTATAAAGATCGCCGACTAGCTCTACGCCGTAGCGATTTTTAAATTTAACTTTCTTGTGATCTACCTTATCGCTTTTAGCGAAAACTTTGTCCCACTCGCTTACCATCGATACCGCCTCTAGCGGTGATTTTACTACATTCGTACCTGCCATTGCATTGCCTCCTAAAATAAAACTTGACGCTACAAGCGTCGCCGCAAATTTCTTGAGATTCATCTCTTCTCCTTTAAATTTTTTGATATTTTGACGAGCTTTGGATTTTCCTTGTCCCGCATATCGTTTTGTTGGGGTGCATTATATCTGTATTTTAAATTTTACGTTAGAACGATCCTCTAAATTTCATGCCTAATCCTGCAAATTTTCTAAAAAGTTGTATAATTTTGCAAAAATTAGTTTGGAGGCGCGAAAATGGCTGATGTAAATTTGCTAAAAGAGCAGACAAAAGAGTTTTTATTAGATAGATGCGGCGTAAACTGCCTAGTGCAGAGCGATATCGACTCGCTTGACTTTTATATCAGCGATAAAACGTACGATTTTATCAGCGCAGTTTATGAGCCGTCATTGTGCATAATACTGCAAGGAGCAAAGGCGATCGGCTTTGGCGATGAGATGTACGGATATGACGAGCAGACCTATGCGCTGGCTTCTACTCATGTGCCGTTAAATGTAAGCCTAAAGGACGCCTCAAAAGAGAAACCATACATCTCGCTTCGCATTAAATTTAGCCTAGATGAGGTCTATGAAGTGCTAAAAGGCGTGGATGTAAAGGAGGAAAGTCTACAAAAAAGTAAAAAAGGCATATTCTTTGGCGAGCTAACGGATGAAATTTTAGAGCCTGTTTTGAGGTTTGTCTGGCTGCTAGAAAAGCCGAAAGAGAAGGTCAAATTCCTCTCAGAGCTTGCTAAAAAAGAGATACTTTACATGCTCGCAACAAACGATAAAAGCGGCTATTTTTTAAGTAAATTTGCGATGCAAGGCAGCGTTTCAAATAAAATTTCAAAAGCCGTAGCAAAGATAAAAAACGAGTTTTCGCAAAAACTAAATATGAAAGATGTCGCGCGCGAATGCGATATGAGCGAGTCTTCGCTATATCATAACTTCAAAATCGTAACCTCGCTAAGCCCCATAGCTTTTCAAAAAAAGATCCGCCTAGAAGAGGCCAAAAATCTACTCGCGACCAAAAATATCGGCGTTGCGCAGGCTGCTTTTGACGTGGGATACGAGAGCGCATCGCAGTTTAGCCGCGAATACGCAAGGATGTTTGGCATGCCGCCCAAAATTCACAGCGAAATTTTACGCGCGGAAGCTGGCGGATAAAATCAGTCCGTCGTAAATCTATTCGTTATATAATTTAAGCTAAAATGAACGGCGAGCTATTTTAAATTTTATTTTCGGAGGCGTTTTATGAAAATTTTAGGCAAGATTCGAGTCGGCGCGGCGGCGCTTGGAGCGGTGATGTGTTTTAGTAGCGCGCAGGCGTTTTTTACGATTGATTTTAACGAGCAGTGGTTGCGGCAGGATGCGTATAACCGCGCTATGAATCAAGCAAGAAAAAATTTAAATCCGCCCGATGATTCCGCCTATGCCAAAGACGTTAAGACCGATATACTCTATACGGGCGCGCTAGTGCGAGCGGGAGATCATTTTTTGGATATGGACGGCATAGAGCAGATAGCGCAGCTATTTCCCGCCGCGCAGCAAGATGAGGGGCGGCGCTTGCTAGTAGAGGGTATAGATAAGCTAAACGGCAGCGTCGAGCAGCTTTACGGCATACCCAAAGAAAACGTGGCGACCGGCATCGTGGCGCTACTAGGAGGCGCTTATGCGGCGTATTTTAATCATCCGATGCCGGACGAGGCCGTAAAGCCCGCATTTTTGCAGATCGCCGAGTTTTTGCGCAAAAAACCCGAGCTATTTGAGGGAAAAGCTACGGAAATGATGAACTCGTATCAGATATCTATGGGGCTTGGGTTTTTGCTGATGGCGATGCAGCAAGAGCTACAGCAGCATCCAAATCCGGCGCATGAAGCAGAGCTAAAAGCCGTAGGCAGGCTGGTTTTTAAATCATTACTAAACGTCGAACCGGAGCAAATGGATTTTACCGCATCCGGCATAGTCTTTAAATAGGCGTTTTATTTTTTTGCGCGAGCAAGGAAACTGCGTGCAGGCTCGCGCTACCTGCTAGGCGATTTGCGGCACAAAAGCCGTCCTAGCGGCGCTTTTGAGCGCGACCAAACATAAAAGCGAGCCTCTTTTTTGATATACCCGACTTTTGTCCGCTACCGAGCAAATAGCTAAACCGCGCTCAAGGGCCGAATTTAAATAAGCCCGCGCGCCTTGCAAAATCCGGCCGATTTTTTATTTTAAAATAGCGGGCGCATTTTTCGGCATTTTTAAAACCCTAAAGCTAAAATCGTCTTTACGCTTTTGCTTCTAAATAAACTCTCTTGGATGATAAATTTGTACGCCCTTAGCATCCGTCTGCGCTGCGGCGATGACGGCAGCCGCGATATCTTTCGCGCTCATCGGGCGGTAGTTCGTTAAGATAAATTTTGGCAAAAGCCCAAACAGCCAAATCGTAAAAAGCTCTCCCATACGCACCTGCTCGCGCTCGCTTTTTATCGCAGGTAGCCGCGCGATTTGTAAGCTCTCGTAATCCAGCGCGGCGATTTTTTTCTCCGCCTTGCCCTTTGCGCGCAGATAAAAAAATCTCGACCGCTCGTTTGCGCCCTGCGACGAGATGAGCGCGAAACGGCGCGCACCTGATGCGATGCCCCATTTTGCGATATTTACGGGGTAGCTCACGTCCACTCTATAAAACTGCCCGCGGCTACCGGCTTGCTTCATCGTCGTGCCAAGCGCGCAAAATATCTCGTCTACCTCGCGCGGCCGTATATCTTTGATCTCGTCAAAATTTATGATTTGAGTCTCTAACTTTTCGTGGCTAAAATTTAGCTCCCTACGCGCCCAAACGATGATTTTGTCGTAGTTTTCGCTCTCGCAAAGTCCGCGCAGGGTCTCTCGTCCGACCGCTCCCGTAGCTCCTACGACCAAAGCCGTTTTACCCATTTTTACTCCTTAAGCGTTAAATTTTATCCCAGGCTAAGAGCCTCGCCTAAATTTAGCGCGGTAAATTTTAATCGCCCGTTTAAATTTGCCCTAAATCAAAACGCAAGCGAGATTAAATTTACTGCGCCGCTTGGCAATATTCTTTCTTATACGGCGCTCGTTCGCAAAGGCGCGCGTATACTCGCTTTACCTCAGCGTCGTCCAAGGCGTATAAAGCACCTCGTTTATGATGCTCTGTAAGCATAATACAACCGGCTAGCATATCCGACTCAAAGCAGTTTCTAGTGAGCGCTTTTATGGCATCCTCAGGATCGTACGACAAAGACGAAATACCCAGGGAAAGGCATCTTCTAGCATCTATTTCGCAGGCTTTTTTTAGATAGAAATATCCTGGCAAATCCTGCGGTTCGTCATGCAAGTAAGGTTCGGCTCGAAGCAAAAGCCCCAAATTTTCGCACCCTAGCGCCGAGTTTTTGTCGCAGGCGAATTCATATATCTTTTGTGCATGCTTTTTGCTTTTAGCGGGCGAGTGTTTTTCCAAATATCTACCGTAAACGGCGCAGGAGTCGTAATGACCGCTTAGGCATGCAGGCAGTAAAAGTTCTTTTGCCGCGTCGTAATTTTTATTTTCTATATGTATTTTGCCTGCCTCCATGCAAGCGCCAAATTTACCCTCTTTGCACCCGTCAAGCAAAGTCTGCATCGCCGTTTGAGCTTCATGCTCGTTATATTTGAGTTCGTCTTTTTTATAAAAAAAGATCACGCGTTTGCAGGCTCTAGCGTCCTTTTGGGCGCATAATTTTTTAAGCGTTTCGTAGCGCGCGCTTAAAAACGCCTCCTTTTCGGGATCGGCTTCTTTTTTTTCTTGTTGGCTAGCTACCGCTGCTATGGCAAAAAACGCAAATGCTAAAACGATTAATTTTTTCATTTTTTTCCTTTATGGTTTTGGTTAAATTTACGCTCGGATGTAAATTTAACCTTGCAAGTTTAACTCGCGAAAAATCTACCGCATTTGCGCGGTGCTTGTATCTCGCGCGCCGCAGATAAACGGGTACCCTAAGCACCTAAATTATTTGCACTCAAAGCTACTCGCGTTATTTTCGTCGCCGCCTACGTAGGTAGCCACTTTCGGATACGCGCAGACCTTAATCTGCTTACCGGCGCGGCTCGTGCTTTTGCCTAGCAGGCTAGATGGAGCCGTTCCCTGCTCGCGCCACGCCTCAAGCGCGCTTAGCGGATCGACGTCATCGATGCCGTTGCCACCGCCGCAGTGATTCATCCCAGGCAGTGCAAAAAATCGCGCAAATTCGTCCGCGTTCGCGTTCGTTTCCACTAGCTTTTTGAACCAATCGCGCTGATCCATCGCCGAAAATACGGGATCGGAGACGCCCGTTACGATGATGAGTTTACCGCCGTTAGCGCGGAAGCTATCTAGCTTGGTCGAAATCGCATCGTTTATCGCCGCGGTTTCGAACGTTCGCTCTACGTCCTTATCAAAATCAAAGCTCATCAGATCAAACTCCGGTTGCGGCGGCGTCAAGAAATAATAATTCATCGAGCCCTTTGAGAGCACGATATTTCTAGCATTTGGCTCGGCGCTTTGCGAGTCGCCAAGCTTCCACATGCGCCAGCCGGGCTGATTTATCCCGGCATCGTAAAACCAGCCGCTGTAAATTTGCTCGCCCTT
>CAURYE010000011.1:0-55200 GCA_963529235.1 uncultured Campylobacter sp. | reverse complement strand
GCCTCTAGTTTGCCGTTTGCGTAGTAGTGGCGCGCCTCGCCGACCTCCAGCCCGTCCTCAAACATCACTCTGGCTTTTAGCTTGCCGTTTTCGTGATACTCCTCGTACAGTCCGTGATAGCGCCCGTTTTTAAACATCACTTTGGCAGCCGGCGCCCCGCTCTCGTAGTAGTCCAGCCCCGCGCCCGTTTGGCGGCCGTCTTTGTACTCGTATTCGCCTCGTAGCTTGCCGCTTGGATAGTATTCGTGCGCGACGCCGTCCTTCTCGCCGTCTTTGTAATTTTCTACTACGCGCGTTTTGCCGTTTTCGTAAAATCGCTTCCAAACGCCGTTTTTGCGGTCGTTTTTGTATTTGCCCGTCTCCTCCACGGCGCCGCTTTCGTAGTACCACGTCTCCACGCCTTCTCGCTTGCCCTCTTTATACGTTCGCTTGCCGCGAATTTTGCCGCTTTTGTAGTAGTCGAAGTCCTCGCCGTTTCGTAGCCCGCCCGCGTATGGACTGCGTGCGCTAACCTCGCCGCTAACGTAATAGTCGGTAAACACGCCCTCTCGCTTGTCCGCCTTGAAAAAGCCCTCCTGCTCTAACGCGCCGCCCTCGTCAAAGTAGTAGCGGCGGTAGCGCCCGTCGCGGACGCCGTTTTTATATTCGCTCTCGCCCATCAGAGCGCCGCTATCTGCGTGGTAGTGCTTCGCCGTGCCTTCGCGGACGCCGTTTTTTAGGGGGTATTCGTTTGAGGGCTTGTCCCTGCCGTCAAAATAGTCCCTGTATCGCACCGCCGTGCCGCCCTGCACGTCGATCTCGCGTATGAGCGTGGGCGGCAGGGGTTTTAGCCTCGGATAGACCATGCCCATCGCATTTACGCCATATAGGTCCTCGACGCTGTATCGAAGCATCTTTAGCGTGCCGTCGTAGAGCTTGCCTTTTACGTAGTAAAGCCCGTTTTTTAGGCTCGCTTCGGGCTTCATTACGATTTTTGGCTCTAGAGCTTGCGCACCGATGGCTAGAAACGGAAGCAAAAATAGAAATTTTAGGATTTTCACGGTTTTCCCTGCTTTGTTTGATTTGGGTAATTTTAAAATTTGAAACTAAATTTAAGATAAATTATAGATTAAACTTCAGTTTTTCTTTTAGCATAAGAAGATAATTTTGAGGGGGGGTAGTTAATTAACTAGCAAAAATTATAAAATATTTGTATTATAAAGTGGCCAATCTTTAGCCACTTTAATATATATATATTTATTTTTTGTCCTCTTTTTTGATTTCCTTATTTTCATTAATTTTTTTTAAATCTATAGATATCGTTTTTTGACTAACCATTAATAATCTGGCTATTTCCGTCTGAGTTTTGCCCTCCTTATACAATGCTTTTACAATACCAATTCTATCATTTGCATCTGTTTTTGTGCATTTAGACACTTCCTGAGTTTCAAATGAACCTAAATTTTGATGCGTTACAACACAACCTACTTTGCCATTATCAACCTTAATTATTGTTTTACCATTTGTTATCTTTATGTCACAACTTTTGGCATCAACGATTTGGTGTTTTATCTGCTCTATTATGCTTATGGCATTATCTGCAACATTATTATTTATGTTTATAATTTGATTTTTCAAGCAATAGCTCCTTGTATTTTTTATACCTACATGTAAGTATAGTAAGTATACAAATATTTCTATAAAAATTTGCTTAAAAATAACTATCTAACCAATACTATTCAAAACCACCGTCCACTCTTGTACTAGCCTTTCAAAACTAAAATTTGCGTTTACTGGGCTCGTGGAGGGTAGTTTGACGGGCGGTTTGCCGGTTGCGTTCAAAATTTGAGTTTCTAGATATTTTTCGCAGATCTCGTGCGCCTTAGCGCCGTTTGAAAATACCTGCGTTACGCGCGCACCACTAAAGATCGGCTCTAAATTTGCGGGCTTGACGGCAGTCATTTTAGCATCGCTCGAGCCCTTTATCTCGCACGATGTCGCCAGCGTGTTTGTGGAGTTGCGTAGTAAAAACTAAATTTACCGATAAATTTAACTGCTTGTTTTGAGTTTATCGTTTTAGAAGTTCTTTTATCGTAACAACGATTTTATAAAATTTACTGGGAAAATTTAGTTTAAAATGCAAAATAGTAGGGCGCATCTTGCTGCGCCCTTTAATAAATTTAAGATGCGATCTTGCAAATTTGATCTATTTTAGCTCAAACGCAAGAGTTGCTGCGATCGTCTCGTCATCGCAAATTTTTGAGTCGGAAAACGGCATTTTATGCACCACTTGTAGTAGCCACTTTCCAGGCTTAAGAGCTAACACCTCTATCGTGCCGTCTGGCTCAGTTTCGCCGTGAAATGCACTTTTTTCTTTCAAAAAGCCGTCAAATGTTCCATTAAGCGTAGCGCTTTCTAGCGGCTTGCCTTCAAATAGAATTTTAACTTTAAACGGTACGCCAACTTTAAAATTTGCCGGATTTTCAAGCGGAACTATCTCTAAACGCTGATTGGAAGGCTTTGTTACAGAGTCGTCCTTCGCGTTTTTGTTTATGACGCCTTTTGCGCTCATGCTCGCTTTTTTGCAGTATTTGGCGTCTTTGATATCTTCTTTGGTTTTGCCCATATGCCACGTACCATCGCTAGCTTTTGTCCAAAACGTAGGCTTATACTCGCCAGCTATAAGGTAAGAGCCGTCTTCAAGCTTGCCTCTTTCGTAGTGGTAGTTTTCGCCGCTTTGTTTTAAGCTAAGCTTTTCGCCATTTTTGGCTATGACGTACGGGGCTTCAAATAGAGCAATCCTGTTATCTGGGATCTTTTCAACAGTCGGAAAATCGTCCGCATAGCCGATTTCAACGCTAGTTACGTCTTTGCTGCTTCCAAACAACCAAAACTCGTGAGCCAAAGAGTGGCTGCTAAATGCCGCCAAAGCCAAAAGTGCAAATAAATGCTTGTTCATTACCTATCCTTTTAGATTAAGATGTCTATTTTTTTATGTTTCTAATATATGTCGCAAAAATATTTTTAAATTTCTACATAACTAAATTTTGCTGTTGCTTTAGCAAATTTAGTAATCAAAACTGATTTTGTTCATTTAAATTTATAAAATAATACAAGTACTAAAAATACTTTAACCAGTGAAAAATTTAAATCAGTGGCGCAATTATATCAAAATAATAACCAATGTCAATATAAAAATAGTTTTTTATTTTTAAAAAATAGCATAGTTAGTTAAGTTACTCAAGAAGATAAATTTTACTAAAAGATTAATAGCATAGAAACGAAAGACGAAGCTGTTTTGAGTTTTTGACCTACTTTAAAGCCTCAGCTATCGCCGACCATTCGTTCGCAAGTTTATCTATACTAAATTTGGCATTTGCAGGGCTGGTCGATGGTAGCTTTATCACTACATTTTTGGTCGCTTTTAAAATCTCGTCTTCTAAATATTTTTTACAAATTTCATAAGCCTTACCGCCGTTTGCGAATACCTGTGCTATGCGCGCTCCGCTAAAAATCGGCTCTAAATTTGCGGGCAAGACGGCGGTCATTTTAGCATCGCTCGAACCCTTTATCTCGCACGAGATCGCAGCGTCGTAGATGGCGATACGGCTGGCAAGCAGAAAATCTATCTTTTCATCCGTGCTTGCAGGCAGCGGAGCATTTAAAATCTGAGCCAACACCCGCCAAAAGCGATTTTGCGGATTTGCGTAGTAAAAGCCCAGCTTGCGAGAAACGACAGAGGGAAAGGAGCCGAGGATTAAAATTTTAGAGTTTTTATCGAAAATCGGTTTAAAAGGATGGGTTTGGCTCATTTTGCGCCTTTTAAAATTTGCTGGGTAAATTTTACATTTTTAAATTTCAAAGCAAATTTAACCACCCAAACGAGCGGCTAAATTTACGGAAATTTTCCCTCGCCCGTCAAATTTAGGCGAGAGAAATTCATGCCCTTACTCGGCTGCGGTACCGGCAGAGGCATCCTCGGCGCTTTCAGGCGCGCTAGACTCAACCTCATCGCTAAAGTCGGCTAAGCTTAGGCGTTTTAGCTGGCGGTAGCGTCTTTGCGCGTCGGCCTTATTCTTAGCCAGCAGCTCGTCCGCGTGCTGCGGGTTAGTTTTCTTAAGCGAGTTGTAGCGAACCTCGTTTAGCAAAAACTCCTCGTAAAGCGACCAATCAGGCTCTTTTGAGGTCATTTTGAGCGGATTTTTGCCCTCTTTGATTAGGCGTGGATCGTAGACGTAGGTCGGCCAGTAACCGCATTTCGTCGCTAGCTCGCCTTGATCGCCGGAGTAGGCCATGCCGCCTTTTATACCGTGCGCGATACACGGCGAATACGCGATCACGAGGCTCGGACCGTCGTAGGCCTCGGCTGCGGCGATGGCTTTTATCGTGTTTGCCTGGCTAGCATTTGAGTTGATTTGAGCTACGAAGATGTTTCCGTAAGTCATCGCGATATAGCCCAGGTCTTTTTTCTGCATCGGCTTGCCGCTAGCGGTAAACTGCGCTATTGAACCCGCGCGGCTTGATTTTGAGCTTTGGCCGCCGGTGTTTGAGTACACCTCGGTGTCAAGTACGAGCACGTTTACGTTCTCGCCGCTAGCTAGTACGTGGTCAAGCCCGCCAAATCCGATATCGTACGCCCAGCCGTCGCCGCCGATGATCCATTGGGATTTTTTGACGAGGTATCTTTTTAGCTCTAAAATTTTTTTTACGCCCTCTACGCTTAAATTTTGCTCCAAAATCGGCATTAAAATTTTAGCGATTTGCGTCGTTTTCTCGCCGTCGTTTTTGTGAGCGATCCAGTCGGAGTATAGCGCGGCTAAGGCATTTGGCGCGGCGTCTTTTGTGCGTAGCATGACGTCTTCGATACGGTGACGCAGCGTCTCTACCGCGACGTTCATACCCATACCAAACTCCGCGTTATCCTCAAAGAGCGAATTCGCCCACGCTACGCCCTTGCCCTCTTTGTTCGTCGTATAAGGCGTCGAAGGCGCGCTGCCGCCGTAGATCGAGCTACAACCGGTGGCGTTTGCCACGATCATACGGTCGCCGAACAGTCTTGTGACAAGCCCGATATAAGGCGTCTCGCCGCATCCTGGGCACGCGCCGTGAAACTCAAATAGCGGCTGCGCAAATCCCACGCCCTTGACGCTATCTTTGCTCATCAGGTCGTCTTTGTAGGTTACTTTTTTAAATAAATAATCGGCGTTTTCCTGCTCGTGTCGCTCCATCTCTTCGGCTAGCGGCACCATGACGAGCGATTTTTCCTTGCTCGGGCAAATTTGAGCGCACAGCTCGCAGCCCGTACAGTCAAGCGGGCTAACTTGGATTTTGTATTTTAGCCCTTTTACCTCTTTGCCTTTGGCGTCTAGGACGTGATCTTGCACGGTTTGCGGCGCGGCGGCGAGCTCGTTTTCGTCGATTAGAAACGGGCGAATCACCGCGTGCGGGCAGACGAAGGCGCACTGGTTACACTGAATACAGTTTTCCTCGATCCACTTTGGCACCATTACTCCGATGCCGCGTTTTTCGTATTGCGTCGTTCCTGATTTAAAGTGTCCGTCTTCAAAACCCACAAATGCCGAAACGGGCAGGCTATCGCCCCTGGCGGCGTTGATAGGCTTAACGATTTTTTCTATAAATTCGTCGCCGACGTACTTTTCCTCGTTAGCGGCGTCATCCGTCAAATTTGCCCAGCTAGGGTCAACCTCAACCTTAACCAGCCCGTCCGCGCCCATATCGATAGCCTTGTAGTTCATCTCCACGATCGCTTCGCCCTTTTTGGCATAGGCTTTGTGCGCGTACTCTTTCATGTATTTTTGCGCGTCGGCAAACGGGATGATGTCTGCAAGTTTAAAAAACGCCGACTGCATGATGGTGTTCGTGCGGTTTTTTAGCCCGATTTCGCGAGCTAGCTTGGTAGCGTTGATGATGTAGAAATTTACTCTTTTCTCGGCTAAAATTTTCTTTACTTTGTTCGGTAGCTTAGCAACCGTCTGCTCGGCGTCCCAGATCGAGTTTAGCAGGAATGTCCCGCCCTCGCGGATACCGTCTATGACGTCGTAAATTTCAAGATACGCCGCGACCGAGCAGGCTACGAAGTGCGGATTTGAGACGAGATAGGTCGAGCGGATCGGGTTTTTACCGAAGCGCAGATGCGAGCGCGTGTAGCCGCCGGATTTTTTGCTGTCGTAGGCGAAATACGCCTGCGCGTAAAGATCGGTTTTATCGCCGATGATTTTGATTGAGTTTTTATTTGCCCCAACGGTACCGTCCGCGCCAAGACCGTAAAATAGGCACTCTTTCACGCTTGCGTCGCTTAGCGAAATTTTATCGCCGACTTTTAGCGAGGTGAAGGTCACGTCGTCCTCGATACCGACGGTAAAGCCGTTTTTTGGCCCCTCTAAATTTAAATTTTCAAAGACGGCTAGCATTTGCGCAGGATCGACATCTTTTGAGCTTAGGCCGTAGCGACCGCCCACGATCACGGGCTGATTTTTGCGTCCGTAAAACGCAGCCTTGACGTCCAGATATAGCGGCTCACCGAGGCTTCCTGGCTCTTTCGTGCGGTCTAGCACGGCGATCTTTTCTACCGTTTCAGGCATCACGTCAAAGAGGTATTTTAGGCTAAACGGACGGTATAGATGCACCTTTAGCACGCCCACTTTTTCGCCCTTTGCGCGCAGGTGATCGACGACTTCTTCGAGGGTTTGCGTAACGGAGCCCATCGCGACTACGATGCGCGTAGCGTGCGGATCGCCGTAATAATTAAACGGTTTATAATCGCGTCCCGTGATTTTTGAAATTTCTTTTAGGTACTCGGCCACGATATCAGGCACGGCGTCGTAGTAGCGGTTGGCTAGCTCGCGCGTCTGAAAATAAATGTCGTCGTTTTGTGCCGTACCGCGAGTTTTCGGGTTTTCAGGGCTTAGCGCATCGTCTCTAAATTTTTGTAGCGCCTTGCGGTCAAGAAGCCTATCAAAGTGCGCGTAGTCAAGCACCTCGATCTTTTGTATCTCGTGGCTCGTGCGAAATCCGTCGAAAAAGTGCAAAAACGGCACGCGACCCTTGATCGCCGCTAGATGCGCGACACCGGCGATATCCATGACCTCTTGCACGGAGCCGCTTGCCAGCATCGCAAATCCCGTCTGGCGACAGGCATAAATGTCCTGATGATCGCCAAAGATAGAAAGCGCCTGAGCCGCGATAGAGCGCGCGCTCACGTGGATAACGCCGGGTAGTAGCTGGCCTGCGATTTTGTACATATTTGGGATTTTTAGCAAGAGGCCTTGCGAAGCCGTGTACGTCGTAGTCAGCGCGCCTACTTGCAGCGAGCCGTGCACGGTGCCGGCAGCTCCGCCCTCGCTTTGCATTTCGACTACTTTAACCGGCATGCCGAATAGATTTTTCTTGCCCTGAGCCGCCCACATATCGGTGTAGTCGGCCATCGGCGAGCTAGGAGTGATCGGGTAGATGCCCGCAACCTCCGTAAACGCGTAAGCCGCGTGCGCCGCAGCCTCGTTTCCGTCCATAGTTTTCATTATTTTAGCCATTTTTCCGCCTTAAATTTTCTTACGATTTTTAAAAATCTTTTATTATAGAGCTAGTTTCCAAAATATCTAATTAATCAGCTAAGTTACATTTTCAAAAAAGCTCAAATTTAATAATCTAAGGCCCTAAATTTGACTTAACGGCCGATTTTAAAAACCGTTCAAATTTAACGGTAAATTTGAGCGCAAGGTTTTGCCCTCGCCTGCCGTGATTTTCGTCTTATTTATAGCGTAGAAAAATCGTAAACAAAGCAAAATTTGCGATAGCTAGCGCAAGAAGATACATTGCTTCGTCATCGCCCAAAACAGGATTGAGGTTATTATTGCCAAAGACGGCTCGGTAAAAAATGAACCACTATCGGCTACTTGGGCAACAAGTCGCATAAAAAGATCTTGGGTATGGATTTTGACGGCGTTTATCTTAATGCAAACAATGCACTTGAGTCCTAAAAGAAAAGGGAAGCGCATCGGTAAGTCAAATTTGCCTCTTTGCCCTGGCTCTTGCGACAAATTTGATTTAAATTTGGCTTGTCGTACTTATCGCTACGCTTTATAAACGGTTAAATTTGCCAACTCAATCAAACGCTAAAAATAGCCGTTTATCAAGCTAGCTATAGGTTTTTGATCGCTGCTAAAATTATCGACAGCCTCATCTCTACGCTATAAATTTAACCGCCTCAAATGCGTTTTTAAAGATCAAATTTGAATGCTCGCGCAAATCAGCCTCATTGCCGTAGCCGCAAACCAGCCCGACGCCCGCGATGCCCGCACGCTTCGCTGCCTCCAGATCCATCGTCGTATCGCCGATCATAAAAGCGTTTGCCTTATCTTGCACGCTTGTATTGCCTAGGCGCTCAAGAGCCCTATTTATAGGCTCGGGGTCGGGCTTTGGATTTACGACGTCGTCTCTGCCGATCACGGTTTTGATAAATTTCATAACGCCCAAGTGTTCAAGTAAAATGACTGAAAATTTCGACGTTTTCGTCGTCACGACGCCCACGTCCGCGACCTCGCTAGCAAGCGCCAACGCGCCCGCCGCGCCCTCAAGCAACGATGTTTGCTCCAAAAAAATCTGCTCATAACGCGCCTTATACGCGGCGATATAATCAGGCACGAGCTGCGTCGGCGCGCCAAGCCCGGCAAACATGACGTCAAGCGGATGGCCGACTAGAGCCTTGATTGCCTCTGGCTTTGGAGCAGGTTCGCCGTGAGCGCGAAACGCCGCGCCAAATCCGTCAAGGATCGCGGGCGTCGAGTCGATAAGCGTACCGTCTAGGTCAAAAAGTATGGTTTTTTTCATTTTGATTCTTTCTTTTTTGATTGCGCTACCGCAAATTTGACGGTATTTTCACGTCAAATTTATATTTTAATAAACTTTGATTTTACTTTTTGTATTTTAAAATTTGCCTTAAGTCGGCTTTTTTAAATTTTAAATTTTCATCGTTATGGGTTTTGATTTAAATTTATACTGTTGTAGTCTAAGGATTAAAATTACCATTCGCTTAAAATATCCGCGATATCAAATATGGCTTTCGAATAAAAAATTGCACTTTAAAATATAAACTTTTTAGACGAAAATTTTAAAATATTGCAGACGAAATTTCTTATAGTTATGTATTTTTACACAAATTTAACAGCACGGAATGGCGGGTCAAATTTAACCTATCAACCATGCAAGTACGCAAGCATAAAATATGCAAGAAAACCGAGTGATTAAATTTGCTCGTCTTGCCTTTTGCCCTGATAGCGGATGCTAAGCTGTGGCGACGGTATGGAGATGCCTTTAGCGTCAAATGCGAGCTTGACGCTTTCTAGCATAGCAAACTGCACATCCGAAAAATCATCGCTCGCGCACCAAAATCTAGCGGTCAAATTTACGCTATTTTCGCCCAGACTCCCGACTCCGACGAATGGCTTTGGCTCTTTTAGTATCTTTTTATTTTCGGTAGCTAGGTTTAAAATAATCTCTTTTGCAAGCTTTAAATCGTCTTTATAATCTATGGAAAATACGAGCTCAACGCGCCTGGTGCCCTCTTTTGAGAAGTTTATTATGTTGCTGCTTATGATGCGTCCGTTTGGAATAATGATGGTTTTGTGATCGGCCGTACGTAAAACGGTGCTAAACATATTGATCTCTTTGACTGCGCCTTGCACGCCCGCGACTTCGATATGATCTTTAAGTTTAAACGGTCTAAAAAATATTATCAAAAACCCTGCGCCGATATTTGAAAAAGTATCCTTAAATGCCATACCGATAGCAAGACCGATAGCGCCTAGCGCCGCAACGAACATAGACGTCTCTACGCCCAAATTTGCGATCGCAGCTATAATCACAAAAGCCATAAGAAGCGTTTTTATGATATTTAGTAAAAAATTTGAAAGGGTTTCGTCAAGTCTAGAGGAAGTGACTAATTTTGATATAAAATTTGAGACTTTAGCTACTAGCCATTTGCCTATAAACAAGATGGCGATAGAGCCTAAGATTTTTAAGGAATAGGACGAGATTAATGACCAAATAAGTTCAAATTTAATCTCGTCCATGCATTATTAAGCTAGGCTAATTATTTGTTAAATCTAGCTTCAACGCGTCTATTCTCAGCGCGTCCTTCTTTTGTTTTATTTGAAGCGACAGGTTTAAGCTCGCCGTATCCTACGGTAGTGATCTTATCTGCGCTTACGCCAAGTTCTTCAAGAGCTTTAGCAACTGCATTTGCTCTTTTTTCAGATAGTTTTTGGTTATAAGCTTCAGCGCCAATGCTGTCTGTATGTCCGCTTAGAACTACACGGTAGCCTGGATTTTCACCCATGAAGTTAGCTACTTTTTTGATCTCTTCAAGATATTTTGGAGTTATTTTGTAGCTATCAAATGCGAAGTTTACGCCAATATCTCTAAGAACGATAACCTTCTCGCATCCAGTCTCGTCAACTACTACGCCTGCCGGTGTATTTGGGCATTGATCGACATCGTTTAAAACACCGTCGTTATCATCATCAAGGCTTACAGGAGCTGAAACAGGCTCAGCTTTTGGCGCCTCTGCAACTACAGGAGCATTTTTAGCACCGAAGCCAACTGCAAAACCTAGCGTATAGAATAGGTTGTGATCTGCATGCTCAAATTTAATAGCATCTACCGCTTCAGCGCGTAGAGCAAAGTTATCGGTAATTTGATATCTCAAACCAAGGCCGTATTGACCAAAGCCGCCGTCATCGTTTTTGACGAATTTTTTTGAGACATCCTCATATCCAGCGCCAAACAAGCCGTAAAGAGATAGTTTTTCAGTTAGACCGAAATCTTTAATAGCATTAACGAAATATCTAGTAGCCTTTCCGTCCACACCATACTCTCTTATCTTGTTAGTGTGGCTAAGACCGAGTTCTACGTGGTCTATAAAGAAATTTTCAAGGTTTCTTCCGATTCTTAAACCTATAGCCGATTGTTCATTTGTTCCCAAATTTCCTTCAGGATGAACGCCGCCTATTGTCGGAGTTAGTTCGTAATTGTAAGCTGAATCAGCGGCAAAAAGCGCAGTAGCAGCAACTAAAGCAAGAGCAATCTTTTTCATAAGTTATCCTTTCTTTTGTCCCGTTTCTTCACGAGACTATTTTTTGATTTTATCACTAATTTATAAATCTAAATTTAACACGTAATTTGATACATATCGGTCTTTCCAAACCATATGCCTCATCTCCGAAATCTAAAAGCCGACGAAACGGCTTTAGCAAACTATTAGCGTTTAGAGAATTGCGGGCTTCTTCTGGCTTTTCTTCTACCGAATTTCTTACGCTCGACGACGCGTGAGTCGCGAGTTAGTAGGCCTTTTGGTTTTAGAGTCGCTCTAAAGTCGGTGTCAAATAGAGCTAATGCTCTTGAAATGCCGTGTCTTAGCGCCTCAGCCTGAGCAGAGTATCCGCCACCTAGAGTAGTTGCGGTTACGTCTACAGAACCCTCTTGTTTTGTTAAAAGTAGAGGTTGAACCACTTTTAGCTTGATAGCCTCGTGTCCGCCTAGCCAAGTGTTTAGATCAAGTCCGTTTACTAAAATTTTACCGCTGCCTGGTTTTATCCAGACTTTTGCTACGGCAGTTTTTCTTTTACCGGTTGCATAAACTTTCGCCATGATTATTTTCCTTCTTTTTTAGCTATTTGAGCCGTGTGCGGATGCTCGCTGCCGGCGTAAACTTTTAGTTTTTTTATCATCTCTCTGCCGAGTTTTGTTTTTGGAAGCATTCCGCGAACGGCTAGCTTGAACAGTTTTTCAGGTTTGTCAGCCAAAAGCTCGCCGAATTTCTCGCTTTTAGTACTACCAAAATATCCAGAATGGCGGTGATAAAGCTTTTGCTCGGCTTTATTGTTGCCCGTAAATTCGGCTTTAGAAGCGTTGATTATGATAACGTAATCGCCGCAATCGACATTCGGAGTGAAATTTGGTTTATGCTTACCGCGAAGTAGCGTAGCCACCTCGGTTAGCAATCTACCAAAACGCTTGCCTGCCGCGTCAAGCACGATCCACTCGCGCTCCACTTCGTTTGGTTTTGTTATTTTCGTCATTTTCTTACCCTTTAGATAATTTTAAGTCGTGATTGTATTCAAATGCACCTTACAGATAGCTTAATTTAAGCTATATTTAAATATCAATGCTTCGAATTTCGTCTCGCAAAGCGTAAAATATCGCCGCCCTCACGCTCAAATTCGGATAAATTTGAGCTAGTATTTTTTTGTACTCCTCAACCTGCGCGATATTTTCATCTATGTTTTTATCGCTCGTTTTGTAGTCGATCACGCAGATTTGCGTTTCGTCCAAGCAGAGCAGATCAAGCTGCTTTAGTACGCCCTCAAAGCGCAAAGGCTGTTCTTTCAATATCCTTTTTGCTTGCGTCATTTGCTTAAATTTAGGCTCGTTTATCAAATTTAGCCCGCGCGCGTAAATTTCATCCAGCTCGCCCTCGTCCAAAAATTTATGAAAAGCGTTTCGCATCGAAATTTGCGCCGTTTGTAGCGATTCCTCGTCGAATTTTTCCGCCATTTCAAGCAGATAGTGCAGCGCCAAACCAAAATAAATCGCCTTTTGATTTTTGCCCTCGGTTTTTGGCGTTTCATCTACGATTTGCTTTGAAATTTGAGCTAGCTCTATAGGCTCAAATTTGCCGGGCGCCGTCAAATTTCGCGCCTTGCTAGGCGTAGGCTCGCCGAAGCTAAAATCGACCAAATCAAGATACTCTATAATCTCGCCGCTACTCTCGTACGCCCCAAAAAAGCTCGGATTTCTGCCGTTTGCGTCCGTTTTTTTAACGATGATTAATCCGCTGATCGCCCTCGTTAGCGCGACGTAGAGCTTGTTCATATCCTCTTCGCGCTCGAGCCGCGCCGCCTTTTCTTTTAGCCTTGCAAAATCCTCGTCGATGCACTGCTTTTTGACGTTATGGCGCACATGCCAGGAGCCCGTACCCGCGTCGTATTCCGCGATGAAATTTGACCCGTCATGCCGTCCGGCGCCCATCTTATCGCACACGATCACGTTTTCAAACTCCAGCCCCTTTGACTTGTGCACGGTCATGATTTTCACGCCCTCGCCGCTTTTTGCGCTCGCTTTAGCTTCAAATCTATCAATATTATAGACAAACTCGGTCAAATTTGAATACGGCTGCGCCAGCTCAAGTAGTCGCAAAACGTCCGCATCGCTCATATCTACGCCGAGCCTGACCGCTAGATAGTGTAAGCTCTCTAGCGCCGATTTTTGCGGATTTACGCTTAGTTTTACGGCGTTTACGTCTAGGATCGCCTCGGTGTTTACCTTGTAAATTCGCTCGCCGAATAGGCAAAATTTAGCGTATTCCGCTACTGCGCGCGCGTTTTTGCTCGCTAGCAGCGCCGTCACGCCCTCGCTCACGCTTTTTACGCCCGCCTCGCTCAGCAAATTTGAGATTTTATTTATATCGTCGTTTTTCCAGCAAAGCACGGTGATATCATCCTCGCAGACCCCTTTTTGTAGGAGAAATTTAACCTGCTGCGCCGCCTCTACCGCCACGTCATCGCCGCTACATACTCGCACGAAGCCAAGATCGTCCGCCCCCGCCTCAAAATACGGCATCTGCCCTACCAAATTTACCCGCTCGCCCTCTTTTTGCAGCGTTCTTTGCGGTTTAAAATTTTCGATTTTACCCGCAAACACGGCGTTCGTAAATCTAACCAGCGCCTTTTTGCTACGGTAATTTACCTCCAAATTTTGCGCTTTGATCTGCGGAAAATCTCGCATCAGTTTGCCGAAAAGCTCCTTTTTACCGCCGCGAAAACGGTAAATACTCTGTTTTACGTCGCCGACGTAAAAAAAGCTACCAAGCCCGTTTTGTCCGTATCCGGCGACGATTTCTTCGATGAGCGGACGCATGATCTCGTACTGCGCGACGTTGGTGTCTTGAAACTCGTCGATGAGTAGGTGATTTATCCGTCCATCGAGCCTAAAATAAAGCATCTGCGCGTCCGTCTCGCCGCCTCGTAAAAGCTCGTAAACTAGGCGCGTCACGTCGCTAAATGCGAGCGAATTTAGCCTTTTGTTTAGCGAGATTTTGCACTCTTTGTAGATTTTTAAAAATCTAGCCAGCTCGGCGATTTTATACTCTTCTAGCGCGTCGAAATATCGCTTTAGCCGCGCTTTTAACTCAAAAAACATCTCGTCGAGCTCCGGCGTATAAATTTTAGAAAACGTGCGATAATCAAGGCTTGCGCGCGACATAAAAGAGCGAGCTAAAATTTCGCCGGGGCTCCCCTCTTTCACGGCGCTTTGCGCGTCTTTGCCGCCGCCTCTAGCTAGGACGTATTCGCGCATATTTCTTAGCGCTGCTGCAACGCCGCTTTCGTTTGGAAACGCCGCATTTTCGCTGCTTTTTAGCTCGCCGAAATTTTCGTAAAACATCTCCAAGCTCTCAAAAAAGCTACTCTGACTGCGCTCGGCCGTCGCTATCAAATTCGCAAGCGCTTTTAATAGCCGCATATCCTTGCTTACGCTCGCGACAAACTCGCCCCGCTGCAGCTCGTTTAAATTTTCGCTCACTTCAAAATCCGCGCTTAGTCCCAAATTTAAACAAAAGCTGCGCAAGATGCCCACAAAAAATGAGTCAAACGTGCCGATTTTTAGATCGCTTTCTAAAAAATGAGTCGCCCGCGCGTCGCGCAAGGCTAAAATTTCATCCCTGCCCGCGCCCAAAATTTGCTCCAGCTCGACTAGCTCCGCGCCCTTTTCCTCGAGCCGCAAAAAGGTCTGCACGATGCGCTCTTTCATCTCGTTGGCGGCCTTTTTGGTAAAGGTTAGCGCCGTGATCTCGCGCGCGTCGGCACCCGATAGCAAAATCGCAATAAAACGCACGCTAAGCGCAAAGGTCTTGCCGCTGCCCGCACTCGCCTCGAGGGCCAAAAACGGCTTCATAGTTCGCCTTTCACTAAAATTTTATAGTCTTCATATTCGCTCATCGCGCCCTTAGCCTCCCCGAAATTTATCGGCGTATTATTGATGGATTTTAGCTGCTCGATCGCCTCTGCAAGCGCCTCCGTGCTAGCCTCGCCCGCCACCAAGTTCATATTATCTTTTAGATCGTAAAAGTACCCCTCGCAAGGCCTACCCACGAGCGCCTCGTAAAACGGTAGTTGCAAGGATTTAGCATCAAATTTTCCGCTTTTATAATCAATCACCGCTAGCTCGCCGCCGCGCCCGTCTATGCGGTCGATTTTACCCGTTATGCGCACGCCTGCAAACACACTATCAAGCTCTTTTTCAAGTCCCTGCACGCGCCATCCCACCTCATATCTCGCGTCCTCTATGGCCTTAAATTTTTCCATCTTTATCATCGTTATCTCGCGCTCTAGCGGCGGTGTGTTTAGCTCTCTTAGCACCGTTTCAAATTTAGCGAGGTCAAATCTCTCAAATTTAGAGTAATACTCAAAAAGCGCCCTGTGTAGCGAGTTGCCAAAGTCCGCCGCGGACGCCGTTTGCGGCATCACGGGCGGCTTTACGTTCAAAATATATCTGTAATAATACCGCCGCGGGCACTGCAAATAGGTATTTAGCCTGCTAAAAGAGAGCGGGATAGCGAAAAAATCGTGCTTGACGATGATGTCTTGCTCGAAAATTTTAGGCTTTGCAGGCGTTTTTCGAATAAATTTTATAAAATTTAGCGCTCGCAGATTTTCGCCAGACATTTCGTTTTGCGCGGCGTTGTCGTCAAATTTACTAGCTAAATTTGCGTCCGAATCTAGCTCGCCCTCCGCGTCAAATTCAAACAAACTCCGCTCTTTGGCGGTTTTTGCTTGTCCCGACTTAGCCTCGTTTCTTTCGTTAAGATGCGGGTTCATCTCGCCGTCAAGTTTTTGCTCGCACGTAAAATCAGCCTTTGCGTCAAATTCGCCGTTAAACAGCGCCGCATAGCTCTCGTCGCTAAATCTCGCGTCCTCCACGGCGTTAAATTCGCCGAGAAATCTCGATGCGATTTTCTCCTCGTTTGCCGCGTAGCATATCGCCGCTTTTTTCGCGCCGCCGATTAGGCTCTCGTAGTAAAATCTCTGCAAATTTTCGCGGTCTACGTAACCGATGAGGCCCGCCTTTTGGCGCACGCGCGAGCTTAAAAACATCTCGTTTACGCTGCGCTTTGGCACCAAATCGTCGTTAACATCAAGCACTATGACGCCCTCAAATTTAAGTCCGCGACTCTCCAAAACGCCCATGACGCCGATCTTGCCGCCGCCTACGTGATCAAGCCTTAAGCGCGCTAGCTTTATCAAAAATATCTCGCAAATTTGACGCAGCGTAAAGCTAAAATACCTAGCCAAACTCTGCACGTAAAATAGCTCCTCTCGCGTTTTTTGCGCGGCGGCGGGGTCGCTCTCAAGCGCCAAAATCTCCTCCATAAGCGCCCTAAAATCCTCAAACGAGCAAGGCGCTTCAAAACCGTTTTTAAATTTCGCAAACAGATCGGAGCCGGCGCCAAGCTCGTGCAGATTAAACTCGAATTCGTTAAAATTCGCGTAGTTATCCTCGCTCAAATTTACGCGGATTTTGTCGTTTATTGCGGTTACTATGCACTTTAAAATTTGAAAAAAACGCGTTCGCGTGAAGCTCTCGCCCATCGCGAAGTTAAACATCTTGCCGCGGTCGTGCAGGCGCAATATCTCGGCAAAGCTCTCATCGGGCAGGATAACGGCGATATTTTCAGGCTTGATGCCATCAGCCACAAACTCGCTAGCCTTTGCCATCGCGTAGGCCGCCTGCAAGCTTCTGGCGCTAAAGCTCCTTTTTAAAACAAGCGGATTTTTGCGCACGGCGCCAGTTTTTTTTAGCTCGCGCGAGCTCAAATTTAGCTCAAACTCGCCGTATAGACTAAACTCGCTCGCGTCAATGCCGGAAATTTCGGCTAGTTTTAGGATCAGTTTTTTGTTAAATTTACTGGTTTGAAAGATGATTTTTAGCGTCGTTAGCTTTGCGATCTCGCTAAACAGCCCCCACTCAAATTCGCTCAAAAAGCCATCTACTTCAAGATAAATCTCGCGAAATTCCCTCACAAACCCGCCGTTTAGCCGGTAAATTTCAGGTAGCGCGATGCCGTCGTATAGATTTTCGGCCGCGAGCAGCTCCTTATAGCGCGCAAGCACCGCCTCGAGGATACCCAGATGCTCCTCGTAATCAGCGTAAATATCGCTAAATTTCAGATCCGCCACGCTCTTTTTGCTGATAGCAAGCTCCTTAAAAAAGCTAAAAAGATAGTCGTTGTTTTTTAAAAATGCAAAAAACTCCGACGGGATACGCAGCCTCTCGGAGGCCTCTCTCACGCTAGCGCAGGCTCGCTGCATCAGCACCAGCGCGTACGCCTCGTCCGCCTCAAAGCGCCCCGGCACCAGCACGGCCTTTTGCTCAAACTGCGCTATCGTCATAGCCTTTGGCACGAGTTCGTTTTGAAATTTCGTGTTAAATTCGCGGATCTTTCGGGAGTTAGTAAAGATATAAAGTTTGTCTAAATTTTGCATAGAGGCTCTTTGTTTTTTGGCGAAATGATAGCCCAGAGCGGCTGAAAATCAAAGAAAACTAGCGCGCTTCGAAGCTAAATTTATAAAAGCCCGTGTCGTTTGCGTCGGAAATTTTTAGCAAAATTTGCCATTTGCCTTTTTTTGGGAGCTTTACGGGCTGCGTTATTAAAGTTTGTCCGTCGAATCTAGCGCTCAAATTTTGATTTTGCTCGTTCGTCGCGGGTCTGGTTAGTAAAATCTCGTACGTGAAATTTGACGCTAGCGAGCCGTTTTTTGGCGTGACAGCGATCTTAAAATACCCATTTAATCCGTCAAATTCCGGTTCAAATTTAAGAGCGTACTTGGCGTCAAACCTGCGCTGACTAGCCTCGATCTCGTTTATATTTTCATCGACGTTTTGGTAGCGCTCAAAGTAAAACTCGTCCATCTCCACAGGGTTTTTGACGGCCAGAGCGACGGTCGCTACGCAGGAGGCGACTATCAAAATAAGCGAGATAACGATAGCGTGAGGCCAGTAGTTTTTAGCCATATTTCCTCCTAAATTTTCTAAACGCGGCGACGCAAACGACAAGCGCGATAGAGCCGTAGATAAAAATCCTAAACGCATCTAGCGTCAGACGGTTTTGGCTACCGATAGCGTTTTGCAAGCTAACGCCTTTGCTCGCGGCGATCTGTTCAGCAAGATCCGCGTAGCCGTTTAGCACGGCGGCGTTAAAGATATCTTTGCCGTTTTTGGACGCCAGTATCGGCAAAATAGAGCCCGAGCTTGGATACGGGCTTAAAATTTTCTCTTTATCAAAAAGCTTTAGCGTCTGGGTGTCGGCAAAAATTTCCACCTTATGCTCCGCTTTAGCAAGCATCAAAAGCGCGTAAGGCGAGGTCAAATTTAGCTGCGCGGCCGCTTCTTTTAGCGTTTTGCCCTCCAAGTTCTCATAAACGGCAACCCCCGCAAACACGCCGCTTTTGCTAGCTAGCTCCTCGCCTAAAACCGTGATTTTCTCGCTCACGGCGGGGCTTAATATATTTTGATTTACCAAGACTATCTCGCGAGGCAAATTTGAGCCCTGCAAAGTCGCCGCGCCGTAAAAAATAAAAAGCAAAAAGATAAAAAAGACGCGGGTCAAATTTGCAAATTTGAGCGCGAGAAAGCAAAAAAGGATAGTTAAATTTGAGCGAGCGTAATTTATAAATTTCATCGGCCCAGTCGCGTATTTTCGCGCAAAACACAAAGCGCGCCGCTTAAATCTAAAATTTGAAAAAGAGCGGCAGAGTCTGCGCTCTTTGATTTATCAAATTTCATCCGACGAAAAGGTGATTTGGCGTTAGCACCGCCCACGCCGTAAATGCCGCCGCCGCAATGAGTCCCGCGACGATAAATTTCTCCAAAATCGCTTGCATATTTACTCCTTTACGCGCACTTGCTTGGCGTTATCCGCGCTTTTCATCTTTAGCTCGGAGGCGTTTAGCGAGTAGGGTTTTTGCGCGACTTCTTGCTGTAGCTTGATCGCGTAGTAAGTGAGCGCCGCTAGGATCGCTAGCAGTAGCCCGGTCGCGATGAGTAGCCCCGTCACGCCGTGTAGACCGAAAACGTTTCGATTCGTGTTTTCCATTTATTCTCCTTTAGAAAGCGAGATGACGTACTCGCCGACGGCTTTTTGCTGCAAGGCGTTTAGTCTGCCGTCGCTAAATTTAGGCATCGTACCGATAGCGCCCTTTTTACCGCGCTGTAATACGTCCTCGACAAAGGACGCTGTGCCGTATTTAGATAGATCGGGAGAGTTGCCTTCCATGCCTTTGCCGTCCTCGCCGTGGCAGGCTGCGCAGGTAGCAAAAAGCTCCTTACCACTAGCTACCAAATTTTCGTTTTTGGTCTTTTTTATGCCCGAAATTTCCTTAGCGATGTAGGCCGCGATCGCTTTTGCGCCCTCCTCGTCCGCCATACCCGCAGGCATCTCGCCCATCGGGTACTCAAGGCCTTTTGAGCCGTTCATTATCGTGTCAAATATCCCCTCTTCGCTACCCCACTTGGAGAGGTCTGCGGCTTTGCCGTTTATGCCGTCGCCGGTTATGCCGTGGCAGGAGGAACACTGCACCAAAAACAGGCTCTCGCCCATAGCGTGAAGCGTCTTGGCGTCTACGTTTGCGAAGCGTTTTTCAAATTTAGCGTTTGCGGCGGCGACTTCTTCGTTGTATTCGCCGATTTGCGAGTAGGAGTTTACCGGATAGCCGGCGATCATATACCACAAGGCCCAGACGATGCATATCGCATAAACTATCGCCCAGCCCAGCGGTACGGGATTTTTGTACTCGCCTATGCCGTCCCAGCTATGCTCGCTAAGCTCGGCCTTAGGTTTTGCTACCTTCATCTGCCCGACCAAGCGACTCACGACGAAAACCGTGGCTAAAACGATAGCAATAGCTCCGATAAGCCCCAGTAAATTTACGTTATCTTCTAAATTAAACCATTGCATTATTTTTCCTTTTTAGCGTTTTGCTCTATGGACGCAGACTCTAAAATTTCCTCGTCGATACCGTCTTTTAGGGCGAGGTCGGAGTATCTTTCGTAGTTTCGCCTGCCGCTCTTTTCGGATCTATACAGATGAAAATAGTACCCGTAAAGAAGCGCGGCGCACACGGCTAGAAAGATAAAAGCTCCGTATCCTTGGATATCTCTTAGAGTCTGCGCATCCATAAATTCGCCTATTTTAAGCTATTTAGATAGGCGATGAGCGCCACTATCTCGCGGATCTCTCCGCGCTCAAAGGCCTTTTTGACCTCTTCATCCTTCATCTCTTCAACTATAGCGGCGGCCTCTTCTTTGACCGCTGCTTGCGCCTCCTCGTAGGTGCCTAGTTTTGGCATGCCCTCTACGTCGTACGGTACGCCAAATACCTTTTTCGTCGTTACCGCTTCGCCGTATGCCGTCTCGATATCGGCGTTGTTGCTAAAGTGATGCTTGTAAGCAGGCATTATGGAACCAGGCACTACGGAGGTCGGGTCTTTCATATGATTTTCGTGCCAGTCGGTAGTGCGGTAGTTACCCACGCGCCAAAGGTCGGGGCCGGTCCTCTTTGACCCCCAAAGATGCGGGCGGTCAAACGCATACTCGCCGCTAAGCGAATACATGCCGTATCTATCGGTCTCGGCCTTAAAAGGTCGAATTTGCTGCGTATGGCAGGCGTTACAGCTATCTTTCATATACACGTGTTTACCAGCAAGCTGTAAAACCGTCGGCGGCTTGGTGCCCTCTAGAGGCCTAGCTCTGTTGGCAAAATCAGGCAGTATCTCAATCACGCCCGCATAGGCGATAAATATAAAAACCATAACCGCGAAAAAGAAGGGATTTTTTTCTAACCAACTAAACATTAGCAACCTCCTTTACGCCCGCAGGACTCGCGCTTAGCGGCTCTTTTTCGAGCGCTTTGGCGCCAAAGCTCTTGTAGATATTATAAACAAATATAAAAAATCCAAGCAGATATAGCAGACCGCCTACGGCTCTGATCCAGTAGTACGGCACGATGTTTATCACCGTATCGATAAACGAGTAGGCTAAATTTCCGTATTCATCCGTCGCGCGCCACATCATACCCTGAGTGATGCCCGCGATCCACATCGACGAAAAGTAAAGCACGATGCCGATAGTCTGTATCCAAAACTGAATTTCCATCAAGGATTTTGAGTAAATTTCGCGTTTAAATACGCGAGGCGTCATGTGATAAAGCGCCGCCATCGTCATAAAGCCGACCCAGCCTAGCGTACCGTCGTGCACGTGTCCGGGCACCCAGTCGGTAAAGTGTGCTAGAGCGTTTACGGACTTGATCGCTAAAATAGGCCCCTCAAGAGTAGAAAACATATAAAACGTCGAGCCTAAAATCATAAATTTGATAAGAGGATTTTCTCTAAGCTGCTGCCACTCGCCGCGCATCGTTAGAAGCATATTTATCGCAGATCCCCAGGACGGCAGTATCAAAACCACCGAAAACACGGAACCCATCGTCTGCATCCAGTCAGGCACCGCAGAGTAGATCAGATGGTGTCCGCCCGCCCAAAGATAAAGGAACATGAGGCTCCAAAACGAGAAAATAGAAAGCTTGTAAGAAAATATCGGCTGACCGCTCTCTTTAGGGAGGAAGTAGTAAATTTGAGCGATTATCGGCACGGTAAATACAAACGCCACGGCGTTATGCCCATACCACCACTGCACTAGCGCGTCGTTGGCTCCGGCATACATCGAGACCGAGTGCCACCAGTTGCCGTATCCCGAAATCAGTTTGGTCGGCACGGCCATGTTGTTAAACAAATAAAGCATCGCGATACCCAGAAACGTCGCGATAAAATACCAAACCGAGATATAAAGCGTCCTCTCGCGGCGGATACCGATAAGGCCGAATATACTAACGCCCCAAAGCACCCAGAGTACGACCACGCCGATATCTAGCGGCCACTCTAGCTCGGCGTACTCTTTTGACGTACTAACGCCGGCAAGCAGGCTAAACACGCCGCCTGCCATAACCAGCATATATATCCAAAAGTGCAGCTTGCCTACCGCCATCAAAAACGGCGACTCGCTCATCGAGACTTTTAAAACCCTCTGTCCGATGTAGTACCACGTCGCAAAAACGCCCGAAAGCATAAATCCAAATATCACGCCCGCCGTGTGTAGCGGTCTTAGGCGGCTAAAGGTGCCGTATTCGCCCGCGAGATAGTTTAAGTCCGGGTACGCCATCTGAAACGCTATGAAAACGCCGACGCTCATACCGACTATCCCAAACAGTATCGTCGCGAACATAAAATACTTGGCGACCGTGTAGTCGTAGCTTAGCGCCCTGTCTAGTCGCATCGATATCCTCCTTTGTTTATTTTGTTATTAGATTGTTATTTTATTAGATTTTTAGTGTAAAATCGCTTAACCGACCTAAATTTACGTTTCAAATTTTACTTTTTTAGCTCGATTTTATAGCCAAGACCCGGCGAGTTTTTGATGAGACCGGCGCCTACTTTATCGCGTATTCGCTTGATAAATGTTCTAACGGCCGGATCGTTTACCTTTTCGCCAAACCACACCACGTTTCTGATCTCCTCGGTTAAAACGAGCGTGCCGATACGTTTAACCAAAAGCGAGATAAAGGCCAGCTCTTTTTTGGTTAGCGCGATCTCGACGCCGTTTTTTACGAGCACTTTTTTGGTTTGGTTAAACGAATATCCGCCAGAAATCTCGATGATATCGGCGCCTATGATTTTAGTTTTTACGATCTGCTCTAGCAAGGCGAAAAGCTCGTCCATGTCGATAGGCTTGATCACGTATTTATCGATGCCTACGTCGATAGCTTTTAACAGTTTTTCCTTTTCGCTATATGCGCTTAGGATCACTACGGGCGTGTTTTTTGAGAACTCTTTTATCTGCCTTGACATCTCAAGTCCGTCCATGATAGGCATCATGATATCGGCTATCACGATATCGGGGCTAAATTTTTTAAATTTCTTAAGACCTTCGTCGCCGTTTGAGGCCGAAATGACCTTTTGAAATACGCCGCCGAAAACCTCTTGCATCGACTCCCTTATACTATCCTCGTCCTCGACCAGCAGTAGCGTTAGCTCTTTAAAATTTTTCATTTTCCATCCTTTAGCGGCAGCTTTATCTCAAATTCCGCTCCAAATTTTACGTTTTTAGCGCCGGCGCTTCCGCCGTGATTTTTAACTATGCTTTTTAGCATATATAATCCTATACCCGTGCCTAAGCTTGGGTGCTTGGTGGTAAAATACGGCTCAAAAATCTTGTCCATTATCTCCTCTTTTATGCCGCCTGCGTTATCCGTTACTCTTATGATAACAAATTTATCCTTTGTTTCTAAGCTTAGAGTTACTTTTTTATCGCTTTTTTTATTTGCCAGCGCATCTTTGGCGTTAGAAAGCAGTATGATCACGGCCTGGCAAAGCTGCGACTCGAAACCGTAAATTCGCCCCTCGCTTTTTAGCTCCAAATTTACATCTATGCCCTCTTTTTCGTAGGTTCCCTGCACCATCTTTAGCGCATTTTCTATCGCAGCCGAGGGCAAGAAAACCTCCTTCTCGCGCTCGACGTTAAAAAAGTTTCTAAAATCCTCGATCGTCTGCGACATGCCCTTTATCACGCGCTTTGCGTGCTCGTAGCCAGCCTCGAATTTCTCGTTTGCTTTGACGCCCTCTTTTAGCTTAAAAAGCGTAATGCTAAGCTCGTTTAGCGGTTGGCGCCACTGGTGAGCGATATTTGCGATCATCTCGCCCATCGAGGCTAGACGCGACTGCAAAAAGAGCATTTTAGTTTTTTCCTCGTTTTTCTTAATCTCGGCTTTTACCAAATTTTCTAGATTTTGGTTTAAATTTACGAGCTTGGCCGTCTGCTCGGCGACTCTGTTTTCGAGATTTTCGTTTAAATTTAACAGCTCTTTTTTCGTCTTTTCAAGCTCGTTGTTTAGGTTTATCACGTCCGTCACGTCATGCCTGATCGCAAGAAACTCCTCGATCTCTCCACTTAAATTTAAAATCGGGATAATGGTCGTGTTTAGATAGACGTCGCGGCCGTCTTTGGTGCGGTTTCTTATCGTGCCTTTATGCACTTTTTTGGCTAAAATCGTCTCCCAAAGCCGCGCGTAAACGTCCTTTGGCACCTCGGGATGGCGCACGATGTTGTGATTTGCGCCGATTAGCTCCTCGCGCGTAAAGCCCGACATCTTACAAAACTCGTCGTTTACGAAGGTGATAGTGCCGTTAGTATCGGTCTTTGAGACGATGTTACTAGCCTCGATAGCCTCTTGATACTGCTTAAATCTTGCTTTGATGTTATCCATTGCTCGCCGTAAATCCTATAAAAGCCAGGTAAATTCCGTAAATTATTATTGCCGCCCCGCTTAAATTTAGCGCGTATTTTTTAAATTTTTCGCTCACGACCTTTAAAACCAGCGCGTAAAAGCTCATCGCAAAAAAGCTAACCGCGCCAAAAGTCGCGGCGATGGCTGCGCCCTTTGCCCCGCTGCCGCTAGCTACGGCTAAAGCTAAAAAATAATAAACCACTCCGCACGGCAAAAGCCCGTTTAAAAACCCGAGCGCTAAAAACCCAAGCACGCTATTTTTCGCAATCGCAGCTTTCATTTTTTCGTTTAAAATTTTGGATAAAAATGCGTTTTTCTCTATGAAATTAAGTAGCGTCCCGCGCCTAATGAGCGCCACGCCCAAAACCGCCATAAAAACGCCGACGGCAAAAAATAAGTAGCCTCGCGCCGCAAGAGATAGCGTAAATACGCCGCCAAACGACCCGAAAATAAAGCCAAGTAGCATATAAGCGCAAATTCTAGCTAGATTATATCCCGCTATCATCGCTGCGCTAAAAAATTTACCTTTGCCGCTCAAAAACCGCGCGAGCACGATAGCAAAACCGCCGCACATACCCGCGCAGTGACCCACTGAGCTAAGCGCCGCGACGCTCAAAATCGAAACAAACTCCGCGCCGTTCATCAAATTTGACCGATAGATTTCATTTGCGAATTTTAGCTGCGCTAGAGTTAAATTTGACTCGCAAATTTAACTCTAAATTTTGCTCAAATTTGACCGAGACTAGCAACTATAAAATTTCTAAAAATTGTTTAAAGATATATTTGCTCTCGCTCGGTCCGCCGCTAGCCTCGGGGTGATGCTGCACCGAAAATACCGGATAATCCTTGTATCTCACGCCTTCGATCGTACCGTCGAAAAGATTTCTATGCGTGATCTCGGCGACCTGCGCGATCTCCTCTGGAACGTTGTAGTTGTGATTTTGCGCCGTTATCTCGACTGATTTGGTTTGCAAATTTAAAACCGGGTGATTTGCGCCGTGCTGACCGAATTTTAGCTTGTACGTCTCAAAGCCGAATGCGTTGCTAAGCAGCTGATGGCCTAGGCAAATACCAAAAATCGGCACTCTCGCCTCGATCAGCTTTTTTATCTGCGCGATCTCGTTTTTTAGGGCTTTGGGTTCGCCCGGGCCGTTTGAGAGAAACACGCCGTTTATCTCGCCTTTGTTAAATTTAGCGATGAGTTCTTCAGCCTGCACGTCGTGCGGGTAAATTTGCGTCTCAAGGCCGGTTTCGCAAAGCTCGTTTAGGATATTTCGCTTTACGCCGTAGTCGATGACGGCGATCTTTTTGCCGTTTGGTTTTAGCGCGGAGTAGGCTTTGCTCGCGTGATCCCAGGCGCCCTTTTCGTGAGCGTAGATTTGCTCCGTGCTCACCTTTGCGACGTAGTTTATCTCTGAGATTCTAGGCGAGTTTTCGAGTAGTTTTTTTAGCTCTTTTTCGTCTGAAATTTCAGTCGAGATCACCGCATGAAGCGCGCCGTTATCGCGTAGCATCTTGGTTAAAAATCTCGTGTCGATATCATAAACGCCAAATTTGCCTTGCTCTTTGAAAAAATCTTCCAAGCTTTTTTGCGAGCGAAAATTTGACGGCGTAGAGTTAAAGTCCCTCATCAAAACGCCGCTAGCGTGGATTTTGGCGCTCTCCATATCGTCTTTGTTTACGCCTACTATGCCGATTTCTGGCATCGTAAAGACGATAAACTGCCCCGCGTAGCTAGGATCGCTCATGATCTCCTGATAGCCCGTTAGGCTCGTGTTAAAGACCATTTCGCCGCTAGCCGTACCGCTCGCGCCAAAGGCCTTCGCCTGCAAAAAAACGCCGTTTTCAAGGTAGATATAAGCTCTCACAGCATGCCTCGTTTTCTTAGCTCGTCCTCGTAGAGCCGCTCAAATACGATATCGTACTCCTCGGTGCCCGGGATCAGCTTGCGCTTGTAGCCGTCGATCTTGTCGATAACTACGTCTTGCAAAATTTCATACGTTTTTAGATACTCTTCGATCGAGCCGTAGATGATGTTTTTGATACGGTTTTCGGAGACCGAGTAGTCGATGAGTCCCTTTTTCCAAGCATTTTGTAGCACGAGATGAGCGACGTTGCTAAAACGGTCTTCGTAAGAAAGGATGACGCCGTACTCTTTGGCTAGCTTCTTTTTCACGAGCCAAAACATATTTTTTCTATCGACTTGCATGCTCTCCATATCGTCTTCGTTTTGGGCTAGCACCTCATTTACGCGCTCTTCAAGCGCTTTTTCTTTTTGTAAATCTTCATCTAAAACTTCTTTCGCGCATGCCGCTACCGGCTCCACTCCGCGCGTTAAATTTACGAATCCGGACTTTAATAAATCAATAGCGATTTTGTGCGCGATGTAGGGTGTGTGTGGGAGTTTTATACGCATTTTTACCTCTCTTTTTGGGCTTGATTTTAACCAAAATTTGGTAAGAAATACCTAAAATCTCACGGCGTTTTTGTTTTGGCGGGAGTTTGTTTTTAGTAAATTTTAAATCCAAATTCGCCGCGCGGATAAAAGCGATTTTGGCGTTTTTAAGACTGGATGTTAGTTAAATTTAGGCTTTAGCGTTAAATTTGACCGCGGCGAATTTGAGGTCAAATTTAGACGCGAACTAAGATAAATTTAGAGCGCCGCGGCTCTAAATTTACAAATTTAGCAGATTTCCCGCGGGGCCGTCTGGCGAGGTCGGAGAGACCTCTTGCGTTACGTTTTTTTCAGCCTTTATAAACGGCGGGCCTTGCTTGATTAAAAGCGTGATTTCAGACGCCGCGGTAGGCTCCATTTTAGCCATTATCGCAGAGATTTTTTTAGGGCTTAGCGAATACATGATGCTAGCCGCGTCCGCCCTATCCATCGCGCTTAGAACGTCGGCGGCGGCTTGATCTTTCATCTTGCCGTAGGTCTCGCCGACCTTGTCGCTAGTCATAGTTTTTAGCTCTTTTAGGATTTCGTCGTTTTTCTTTATCAGCTGCTCGGTCTGCTTTTTTTCCTCTTGCGCGCGGGTTAGAGTCGCGTTTATCTCGGCCTCTTTGGCGGCTAGTTTGGCGTTTCGTTCCTCAAAAAGAGCCGCCGAACTAGCACGAAAAGCCTCCAAAGCCTGCCTTGCTTCGTCTATTTGAGCAAGCTCTCTTTTTAGTTCGTCTTTTCTGGTTTCAAAGATAAAAACGCAGTCCACCGGGATCTTAAAGCCGCTTTGCGCCGGGTTTTGAACATTTGTGCCGTTTGCGCCCCAAACGCATAAATTTAAAGTTAGTAAAATCAAAAATTTTTTCAAGCCTTCGCCTCTTTTTGCCTAGTAAAATTCATCGTCGCAAACTCGTCCAGAGCCGCCGCTTCGGCCTTTTTTATCTTTTCTATTTGCGCGCTAAAGTCCTGCGTTTGCAGGTATTTCATCTTTTCGTACTCTAGATTGGCCGCCTTGTACTGCCGCTCAAGGTGCGCGATACTTTTTTTCGTTAGCTCTAGCCGCTCGGTTAGCAGATTTTTCTCTCGCCGCATAGCGCCCAGAAGCTCCAGCGAACCGCGCAGATCGGCCGCAGAGCCGCTGGATGGTATTTCAAAATTTGAGATTTGCTCGGTAGCCTGCGCTATGAAGCCCTCTATCATCGCCGCTTCGTTTCTGGTTCTTGCCAAATTTAGCTCGATTTTGTCTAAATTTCGCTTTTTTATATTTACGATTTGCGTAAATTTGCTTTTCATCTTAGCAAACTATCGTGTCTTCGCGCTCCGGGCTAGTGGACACTATGCCGACCTTTACGCCCGTGATCTCTTCGATGCGTTTTATAAAGGCCTTTGCATTTGCGGGCAGATCGTCAAATTTACGCGCCCCTCCTACCTTATCCCAGCCCTCAAGCTCCTCGTAGACCGGTTTTACGCCCTCCAAATCGCTTGGGAAATACTCGATTATCTTGCTGTTTTTCTCGTAGGCTTTGCAAATTTTTACCTTTTTAAAGCCGTCTAAAACGTCAAGCTTCATCAGCGCAAATTTATCCACGCCGTCAAGCCTAGCAGCATATCTCACGCCGACCGCGTCAAACCAACCCGTGCGGCGCGGTCTACCAGTCGTTGCGCCGTATTCGCGTCCGATATCGCGTATCTTTTCGCCGTCTTCGCCCATGTCCTCGGTCGGGAAAGCGCCGTTACCAACGCGCGTTGTGTAGGCTTTGATGATGCCGATTACCTCGCCGACATTTTTAGGGCTTAGTCCGATACCGCTGCAGCTACCTGCGGTTACGGTGTTTGAGCTAGTTACGAAAGGATACGTGCCGTGATCGATATCCAGCAGCGTACCCTGCGCTCCTTCGAGTAAAATTTTCTTATCCGCGTCTATGGCTTCCCAAACCATGTGCGTGGTATCTACGATAGATTTACCCAGCGCCGCCTCGTAGCTCTTTAGCTCGCCCAAAAGCTCCTCGCGCGCAGGCGCTTTTACGCCTAAAACGTCTAAAAACGCTTTATTTGCCGCAAAATCGGCCAAAATCGCGTCGCAAAGCTTTTCTGGATTTTTTAGCTCCCCTACGCGGTGTCCGCTGCGGCTGATTTTGTCGCTATACGCAGGCCCTATGCCCTTGCCCGTCGTGCCGATAGCGTGTGCTCCTTTGGCCTTTTCTTTGGCTTGGTCGATTTGCGCGTGATAAGGCAAATTTAAATGCGCCTTGTCGCTGATAAATAGTCGTCCCGAAACGTCTCCGAACTGCTTTAGTTCTTCGATTATCTCGGCCGGGCAGAGCACGACGCCGTTGCCGATGATGTTGATTATATTTTTATGAAGTATGCCTGAGGGAACCTGATGCAATGCGATTTTCTTGCCCTCTACGACGATCGTGTGGCCCGCGTTGTGCCCGCCTTGACATCTGCACACCATATCATAGCCGCCGCTTAGCAGATCTACGATCTTGCCCTTGCCTTCGTCTCCCCACTGTACGCCCACTATCACGTCAGCCTTGCTCATACTCTCTCCTTTTGATCTAAATTTTCGATTAACGCGTCGGTATATACGCCAAATCCGCTGCTTTTGATGCCTTCTATCTCGTAGTTGCCGCCGCCGCTTAGCACGGCGTTGCCGTCTAAAAATCTAAAAAACAGCTTGTCATAATACCGCATCTTTGAATAATATAACGGAACAATTCTTAAATTTTTATATTTTACCGCTTGGGCTAGCTCTTTTATCTCAAGCAGCGCGGTTTTTATCTCGCTTGGAACCAGCGGCAAAATCTCGTCGATGTCGCCCACCGTATTTACGAAGGCTAGCCTTTTTAGCCACTCTTCGTTTTGATTTAGGATTTTTTCGATCTCGCCATGCTCAAATATCGAAATAGGTAAATTTAAGAGCCTGCACACGATCTGCGGGATCGCGATATGGCTGATTTGCAGCACGGGCGCGAGGTCAAACGACTCAAAAAGCTCCTTTGCGATCTTGACGCTAGTAGCCAGATCGCTCTCGCCGATTAGCTCGGCGCCGATTTGATAAATTTCGGCGCTGGGGTACTTAAAAACGGGCTGGATGTAAAACCAACGTTTAGGCTCGGTGTCTTTTAGGCGTCTAAGCACGATACGCACGACGTCCACGGTGCTATCGGCACGCAGACTGATTTGGTGATTTTCGTGATCGCTAAAGCGCACCAGAGCCGTGGGCTGCACGCTTAGGTGCTGATGATACGAGAAAAACGGCGTCACGATCTCGTGAAATCCGTTTTTTTCTAAAATTTCGCTCGCCGCGCGCTCGATCTTTCTTTTTAGTTTCGCGCTTTGCCCGAAATACAGCCTCGTGCCGCTTGGTATCTCGTGCTCGTAAACGTTCGCGTCAAATTCGCTCACTCTTGCTCCTTTGCTTTTGATTCGTTTCGGTCGCTCCAGGCTCTCTCCACGGCAGCTCGTGAAACGCCGCGACGAAATACGCGGGCTTGCCGCCCTCAAAAATCGTAACTATGCTAAGCTGCTCTAGATAAATTTCGCCGTTTTTGCGCTTGTTATAAACCTCGCCGCTATAAAAACCGTTTTTTAGCAGGCTTTGCCACATATTTTCATAAAATTTAGCGTCGTGTACGCCGGACTTTAATAAATTCGACGGCTTGCCGACGGCCTGGCTCTTCTCGTATCCGGATACTTTGCAAAAAGCATCGTTTACGCCGGCAAAAGTTCCGTCTAACAAGACCGTTGCCACGCCCTCGCTAGAGTTTGCCAAAAGGCGCAAAATCGCCTCGCCGCGCAAGCCTTGTCCGCTTGATAAGCTAGACGCCGCGCCTTGTAGCGAGATTAGGTTTCGCGATAAATCGCATTCGATAAAATATCCGATCGCCTCGTCGATATTTTTGCCGTCTTGCGAGATAAATTTAACGAAAATATCGCACTTTACGCTCTCTAAATTTTTCCTCATCAACCTGCAAGGCTGCAAGCTCTCAAACTCCTTTTTGCGCAAATTCGCGCCGTAGAGCCTAAATTTTATATTAAATTCGTTTAAAAATTTATCCAAATCATCCGGATGAATGATGTTTTTAAAGTCAAAATCCGCAGCAAGCATCTCTGCTGGTTTATAGCCCAAAACGCGCTTGACGCTATGCGAGACGCCCGATACCGCGCCTACTAGCCCGCCTTTCCACGCGACGCTAAATGTCGGCGAATGCTCGCTCATCAAATCTTCCTTCGCCGCGTTTTTCTTTAAAGCGTCGCTTTGCGTGATATCTTCTATCACGCAAAAGCCGATCTTTTCGCCGCAGCTAAGCTCGTAGTTTTGTTTGCGGATGCGTATTTGTCTAGTTTGGCCGTCCGCCGCGATACGGCTCGTTTCGTAAATCTGCGCGCCGTCCTCTTGCAAAATTTTGATTTGAGCTAAATCCGGCGCGTTTAGCAGGGTTAAATTTTTACCCTTTATCTCCTCCGCGCTAAGTCCGTAAAATTCGCAAGCCTTCGCGCTAGCCTCCAGTATCTCGCCGCTTTTTGCGTCGATTAAAAGCAAGATAAAAGGCCCTTTTTCAAACAAAAATCCAAACTTACTCGAGTATCTCTCAAGAGCCGTTTTGCTCGCCTCGCGCTCGTCAGCAAGGCTCTTTACGTCGCTTGCTATTTGCTCAAAATCGTCTATCTCGCCGAATTTTAAATACCCGCTTATCTCCTCGCCGCGCCTTGCTTTTCGCGTTAGATTTTTGATGACGTAGATGGGCTTTACGACGTTTTGTTTCATAAATTTAGCGTAAAATAGCGTAAAGAGCGAACCCGCGCCTAAAAATACGCCGCAAACTAGCAGAAAAATTAAATTTTCGCGCACGAGCTTGTTTAAGGGATAATAAGACACGGCCGCAACGCCTTCGTTAGGCACTTTTGTCGCGAGATAAACGTCTTTTTGCGGCGAATTTAGCGCAAATTTTATCCCTCCGCCAATGTAATCAGCAGGCGCGCCGTATACGTCAAATATCTTTTTACGCTCCAAAACCAGCTCAGTATCGCCGTGAAAAAGTATCTCGCCGTCCTCTGAGACGACAAATGATTTCGCGCCACCAAAGCCGCGGTTATTGGTTAATTCATCATAAATGAAAGAATAATTTATCAGTACTGCTAAAATCTCTCCGCTGCTCATCTTTATCGCGGTAAATCTCGATGCGGAGTCGCTTTTATCAAGGGCGAATTTAGAGCGAAGCGTCTCGCCAGCTTCCGCGTCCGCCCAAGGCTTAGATGCGAAAAAACCTCTATATTTCGCGCCTAGTTTCTCATCGGTCGTAAATTTTATCTCGCCGTTTTTATCGGCTATAAAAAACGCGACGTATTCCGGGCTATTATTTAAAGAAAATTCAAATACCGTCTTAACGTCGGCGGCATTTGCGGCGAGGTATTTTTCTATCAGCCTTAGCTCTGAATCGGCAGCCGCAAAACGCTCGGACAAAAAGTTGCTAAAATAAGCGTTCTGGGCGTAAATTTCGCCTTTTACGTCTTCAAATTTCAAATTTACGCCAAAGCCGGCCACGCAAATTAATGCGGCGATAACGATAAAATTTACCATATATATCTTGCTTAAAACGGCGTAAGAAAGGGCATTTTTATCGAGATTAGACTTAGCCAAAAGAAAAACCTTAAATTAATTTTACATAAACGGCTTATTGTAGCTGAATTTTGCTTGTTTTAAGATAATAAACGTAGAGGTTTGGCGAGAGGATGAGAGAATCGAACTCCCCGCGAAGCGGTCAACCGCCCCACCATCGGATTTGAAGTCCGCGGACGCCACCAGATCGCCTTATCCTCCGCATTTTTAGATGACGATGGCGATTATAGCCAAATTTATATAAATTTTAGTTTGATTTTTATAGTATTTAGGCAAAATTTTATAGGCTCGCGATGGATTTTAGGCTCTTTTTACGGCAAATTTTACGCGCTCTCGCATTTTTGGCTCCCGCTATTTTTTTGGGCGGATGCTTAGAGTATTTCACCACCGTGACGCCGCTAACGGGCATAAATGTATACGACGCCTATCAAGTGAGCCAAGACGAGCGGGGCATCTACTCCATAGCCAAAGATAAAATCGTAAAAACCAAAATTCAGACTAAAATTTTAGGCACGAGCGGCCTTAGCAACCTAAACGTGGACGTGGAGAGCTTTTACGGCGACGTCTACCTCATCGGCGTCGTACCGGACGCCGAGCACAAAGAAAAGCTCGTGGAATTAGCCAAAAATACAAGCGGCGTAAATAAAATCTACACGTACATACGCTTCCCAAAAGACGGCGGCGAATGCGAAGGCAACCTCGCCATAATGCTAAATTTAAAAAATAATCTTTTTAAAGACAGCATAATAAGCGGTACGAGCGTGAGAGTGAGCGTGGTGCAGTGCAACGTCGTATTTACGGGCATCATAACCGACATCGAGCAGGAAAAACACGCGATATGGTACGCCAAGCACATTAACGGCGTGCGCGATGTTTACTCATTTTTGAAGATTTTTAAGGATTAAATTCGCCGCTTTAAAGCGCTAAATTTCGTATCTGCGGGTGCAGGCGAAGTTTGCGGGCGCAGAAACGCTCTAAAGCTTAGCTAGCCGGCAAAGCCGCAAAAAGCGTTGTAAGCGGTAGATACGCGGTAAGGCTCTAGCAAATACTGCACACTCTTGACACCCGGCAAATTTTGCGCGCTAATTCGCCCGTTTTAACCGCGGTTTTTGGCTGCCGCGGCGAAATTTAGACTGTCTTTTAGTTATCAAACCAAGCTAGATTAAATTTGCTTTTAAATTTAAAGGCTTTAACTAGCGCGTACGTTTAGTAAAATTTAGCCGAATTTGCCTATCTAAACTAGGCTAGGCAAAAGCGCTGCGGCGCGGTTGATGAGCAGTCGCAAAACCGCAGAGTCGCAAGCGCCGCATTTAACGAACTAATCAGAGACGACATCATCAGGCGCATAACCCCGCATGAAATTTTGATAGCGGATTACGAAAAGCTGCAAAGCTATACGGACTAAATTAAATTTACGCGCCTAGACCCGTATCTTTAAGGCGCTAAATTCTGTTTTTAAATTTGATGTAGTTAAATTTGTAAATTTAGTAAGATGCGAGATAGGTATTCCAGACGCAATAGGCGTAGTTTAAATAGTTTTTGATTAGGCGTGACGGGAGCATACATATAGTATGTGACCGAGCGCCTTAATCAAAAACTACTTTTAAAATCCGTTCATTTATGGAGAATTACTTCTTTTTCATGTCGAATTTATTCGCCATAAATCCAACTAGTCCCACAAAGAAAAGTCCACCGCAGATATTGCCCAGCGTAACGGGAACTAGGTTTTTACCGATGAAATTTCCCCAGTTTAGCGCTTCTAGCTTTTCGGCCGTTATGCCGTGTCCTAGAGCCGTAGCCGCAGCGGCGATATCTCCGCCGTTTGCCGCGATGTAGTGAGCTTTAGCGATGATGGCTTCTGTTATGATAAACATATTTGCCACGCAGTGCTCCATAGAGCATGCGACAAACGCGCCGATCATCCACATAATGGCAAAAAATTTGCCCGCTAAGTTGCTCTCGCTGGTCGCAGTCCAGATAGACATACAAACAAACACGTTACAAAAGATTCCGCGGATAAATAGCTCGTGAAACGGCGCGGTAACCTTGCCTATTCCTGAGGGTATAAAGTGTTGCAAGATGTAGCCGTCGTATTTTAGCGGTAAGCCAGAGTAGTAGTACATATACGCAATTAGCGCGCCGCCTACGAAGTTAAAAACCCAAACGATCGCCCAGTAGCTAAAGGTCTTTCCTAAATTTAGCTTGCCTTCATACGCGCTAACGCCACTTAAAACCGAGCTAGTAAATAGATGTCCGCCGTAAAAAACGACCATCATAAGTCCGCAGCTAAAGGTGATGCCGCCGATGAAATTTGCCAGTCCTATAGACTGCTTTTCAGCCATGCCCACGGTCGAGTGCGCCCAGAAAATATCGCCCATAGCAATCGCCGCGCCCGCCATAATGGCCAGAAAAATAATGCTCACTAACGGAGTATGCGCCTTATGCTCCATCGAATTTGACACCGCTTGCGCGGTTTCTGCAGGATTTAACATGTCCTTCTCCTATTTTAAATTTTTATCTATCTCTAAAATGCGCTCGTAAGCTTTTTGCGCGCTTTTTTTTGCGTTTTCGCTTAAGCCCTCTTTAAAATCAAGCACGTTTTCAAGCAAAACGCTAATGCCTAAAAACAGCGTTTTGGGGCAAATTTTACGCAGGTAGCTTAAAAGTACGGGCGTGGGCAGGTTGTGCGTCGAGTAGATATAGTCGCGCTCGTTGCTCAGATCGAAAAACTCGATCGCGCCGTCTTTAAACCCGCTCATCGCGTCTACCACGACGATGATATCAGGCGCAAATTCGCGAAGCGCGCCAAACTCGTTTTCAGGTACGTCCTGTCCGTAAAATACCCGCCAATCTTTCAAATTCGCCTCGACGATCCGACCGGTTTCGTTGCCTACGTCGTCGTCGCCGCGCAAGGGATTGCCGATGCAAAGCAAAGCCTTTTTCATCCCAAAAGCCCTCCGCGCGCTAAATTTAACCCGTAAGCGTTTGCTGAATTTGAGCTAATTTTCATCAAAAGTCCTTCCTAAGCACCAGATATCCCTCGCGCAGATTTTCAAGCTCTTTTTTTAGCTCGCATTCGCAAAGCTCGGGGATGAGCCTTGCCGCATGCTCCCTAAATATCTCCACTTCAAAATACTTGCTTAAATTTCCCAGTTTAAATTTGACGTATTCGCCGCCGCTAGCTACGATACGCTCAAACTCCTCGTCGGGTATTTCGAGCGATTTTTCGCTAAAGTCCACCGTCCCCACGCCGTGTCCGACGCAGACTGAAAATAGCTTGATATCTTTTAGCTCTTTTGGCATCTTTTTGTTTTCGTCCATGTGGCGGCGGGCGAGTTTATAGACTCGTATCATCGTTTATCCCAAATTTCTTTTTTGACGTCGATGGCGTTTTGCGTATCGCATTTTGCTTTGGCGTATTTTAGATAGACGTCGTTGTAAAGCAGTCCCATACACTCGGCGTATCTAGGGTCTTCTTCTTTATGGATAGCCTCTAGCATTACTTTTTTAGTAGCCGCTACGTCGTGGATATTAGGAGAAGTTTTGGCCGCGTCCATATACTTGGCAAACAGCGTCCTGCCGAAGATATAGCTCATTAGCCTCTTTGCCTCGGCTTCCAAATCGCGCTCGAAAAGTATATCGCCTATGATAGACTCTTTTACGGCGGGGGCTTTGCAGTCGTCTTGTTCGAAACTTCTTTTTTGTAGCTTTTGATCTATGATGCCAAGAGCCATACCAAGGCCGTAGATGACGCTAGCAGGATGCGGAGGACAGCCCGGGATATAGACGTCTACGGGGATAATCTTATCTATACCGCCCCAAACGCTATAAGCGTCGTAAAAGATACCGCCCGTGCTGCCGCATGCGCCAAAGGCCACCACGATCTTAGGATCGGGCGCGGCCTCGTAAGCGCGAAGCAGCGGATAGTACATCTGGCGCGTAACCGGGCCGGTGCAGAGCAAAATGTCTGCGTGGCGAGGGTTGGCTACTAGCTTAAAGCCAAAGCGCTCCGGATCCCACATCGGCGTGATAGCGGCGAAAATTTCTATCTCGCAGCCGTTGCAGCTGCCGCAGTCGATGCGGTAGACGCTAAAGCTTCGTTTGATATTTTTTAGATGTTCTAACTTTGCGGTTAGGTCGTTTGCCGTTTTTATATTTTCGGGAACTTGATAAAGGCTCATTTTATCCCCTCCTCTACGTCTTTAGTTATGCGCTCTACGGCTTGGGCTTTTTTGCACTCGGGGCAGATATATAGATAGTCTTTAGCCTCTTCTAGTCTGCCCGGAAGCAAATTTGCCGTGCTAAGCTTTGAAAAAGTATAGTTGATAAGGCGAACGGGCGTATAGGGTTTGCCGCAGCATTTGCACTTTTGCATCTCTAGCTCGCCGCGCTGGATTAGCGCGCTTTTGTCGAATTTAACCGCAAGCTCGAAACCCTGGCTTAAACGCACGCCGCCGGTTGGACAAACCTCGTCGCAGCGTCCGCAAAATATGCATCGTCCGCAGTCAAACTGCCAAACGAGCTTGTCTTGCTTTTCGTTCATCTTTAGCTCTATGGCGTTGCTAGGGCACGCTACGCCGCACGCCGCGCAACCTATGCAAAGCTCGTAGGTGTAAAACGGCTGCCCGCGGAAATTTTCGGGCACCTTATAAGGCTCAAACGGATAGGCGTAGGTCGCCTTTCCGTATTTTTCGGTTACGTCAAATAACTTCATCATCTTAAATCCTTTTTGCTAATTTTGCCCGTTTGGCAAAATTTCTTAAGGTCTTTTTCGGTTAAAATTTTGCTCTTTTTGGTATTTACGTCCACTACGGTAACGCGGTCGGTGCAAGAGTAGCACGGATCTAGCGAGCAAACGATAAGCGCCGCGTCTGAAATGTTATTTCCGCGGAACTGATAGCGAAGGCTAGGCCAGTTGTTATAAGTAGCCGCGCGGCATCTCCAGCGGAAAACTTTTTGCGCGCTGCCTTGCATGATCCAGTGGACGTTTTCGCCGCGAGGAGCTTCTACGTGTCCGAGCGCGAAATTTTCAGGCTTTATCATCGTTTTTGGATCGATTGATATCGGCGTTTGAGGCATTAGCTCCAAACACTGCCTGATGATATGTATAGACTCTTTTAGCTCGTTATATCTAACGACTTCGCGGCTAAATACGTCTCCGCCGTGCTCTACGTAGACTTTAAATTCGATATTTTTAAAGAAATCGTAAGGGTGGTCGTAGCGGTTGTCGCGCTTTAGACCAGAGCCTCGCATATTAGGGCCCACGGGGCTAAAGTCTCTTGCTACTTGCTTATCTAGCACGCCCACGCCTTTCCAGCGCGCGATTTGGCGTTTATCGTCCATAACCGCGTCCCAAATTTCAGAAATTTGAACGTCGAGCTTGTTTATCATCTCGATGCCCTTTTTTATCTCGTTATCGGTCATATCGCGGCGAAGTCCGCCCATGATGACGTTACCGTAGGTTTTACGGCCGCCCGTTACTAGCTGGGCCAACTCCATAGAGTACTCGCGTACCCTAAAGATATGCATAAACGCATTATAGTTACCCGTTACTTCGCAAGCTAGACCGATGTTTAAAAGATGGCTGTGAAGGCGCTCGATCTCAAGGCAAATCACGCGGATAGCCTGCGCCCTTAGCGGAACTTCAAGCCTGATAGCTTTTTCCGCCGCTTCTATACATGCAATCGCGTGAGCGTAGCCGCAAATTCCGCAGACGCGCTCTGCAAGATATCCCATCTGATCGTAATTCATTCGGTTTTCGGCTAGCTTTTCCATACCGCGGTGCTGATAAAAGAGGCGGTAGTCCGCGTCTATGATCTCGTCGCCGTCGCAAAATAACCTAAAGTGTCCCGGTTCGTCGCTAGTTACGTGCAAAGGTCCAAGCGGCACGTCGATGACGCTATCGCCTTTTGGAAATAAAAACTCGGTATCGGGCTCGTCTTGGTGGGCGACGGGATCTGGGCGGTAGCGGTAGTCCATCGCGTCTTTTCTAAGCGGATAAAGGCCGTCCGGCCAATCGTCGCTTAGCACCAATCTACGCTTATCGGGCAAGCCCTCGGCTACTAGGCCGAACATATCGTAGGCTTCTCTTTCGTACCAAACGCAAGCAGGCACTAGCGGCGTAACGGACGGAAAAGTCGGATCGACGCCCGGAATTAGCGTTTTAACGGTGATAAAGCACTTATCCTCGGCGGCAAAGTCGTCTTCTTCCATCATCTTGCCGCCCTCCATAGACAAAGCGTAGTAAAGCGCAAAACAGCCGTTTATAGTTCTCTCGTCGCTAGGTATCATCGTAGAGATGAAACCGCCGATATCGTAGTAAAGGGTCTTAACCGCAAGCGGAAGGTCGTTTCTATCGACCAAAACCGTGATTTGGTCGTCGGCCTGGCGGGTTACTTCTAAAACCTTTACCTTTGTTTTTAAAATTTCAACGAATTTATCGCCTCTCATAATAGTTCTCCAGTTATTATCTTAACGCCGTTTTCAACCAGCGCATAAAAGTTATCCACGTGCCAAACGCCAAAGATTATAATCAAAGCGCAAAGCAGGATAAGCGGTAAATTTTCTAATATGCTCATCTCTTTATTATGAACGACCGCGCCTTTAGGTTCGCCAAAGCTTGCTAAGTTAAAGTGCGAGAAGTCCGCGATAAAGATGATGGCAAGAGCTATCGCAAATAAAGCGACGCTAAAGTATTGACCGCTATTTACGGCGCCGACGAAGACGTTAAATTCGCTAACGAATATCGCAAACGCGGGCACGCCTACCAGCGAGCAAACCGCCGCGCCAAACATCATCGTAGTTACGGGAGCTATCTTTATCATACCGCCCATTTTGCTCATATCTTTGTGTCCGTAAATTCTAGCGATATTGCCCGTTGAGCAAAATGCGAGAGCCTTGGTAAAGCTGTGAGCTAGGCAGTGGAATATAGCCGCAAATAGCCCGAAAGGTCCACCCACTCCCAAAGCAAAAGCTATAACGCCCATATGCACGATAGAGTGGTAGGCAAACATCCTTTTTACGTCGTGTTGCCTGATTAGGAAAATTCCGCCTACAAATAGCGTAATAAGACCGGAAACTATCATCACGCTTTGAACAAACTCCATACCCGTAGCTTGAGCCGCGATAGCGTAGTATCTAAATAAAGCTAACATCGCGCACTTTAGCAAAACGCCTGAAAGCAAAGCCGAAATCGGAGCTGGGCCTTGGGCGTGAACGTCGGGAAGCCAGGTGTGCGTAGGAGCAAGGCCGGCTTTCGTGCCAAATCCGATAAGCGCAAAGACGAAGATTAGCTTAGCGACGTCGGGGCTTAAATTTTTAGCGTTTGCCATTATGCCCGTCCACAGCATCGCAGCTTCGCTGTCTTTTATCTCCGCAAAGGTCGCAGAGTAAACAAGCACGGTCGCATAAAGCGCGAACGCTAGGCCGATAGAGCAAAGGACTATGTATTTATAGCCGCTCTCGGTTGATTTTTGATCTTTTAGGATCGCGACTAGAAATACCGATGAAAGCGTAGTGGCCTCGATCGCGGCCCACATAAACGCGACGTTGTTACAGATGACGCTTAAGCTCATCGTAAAGATAAACACGTGGCTAAGCGCGTAGTATTTTTTAAGCGCACTTAAATTTATATGTCCCTCTTCAAGCTCCCATCTCATATAGTGGGTCGCGTATAAATTTACCAGTAGACCCGTAACCGCGATAAGTATCAAAAATACGCAGCCAAGGCTGTCTAAAAACAAAAATTTATCGTGCGCGTAAAACGTACCGCCCGTTAGAACCTTGCTTACGTTAAATAGCAAGGCTAAAGACGTAACCGCGCTAACTGCTACGTGAAGCAAACTCAAAAAAGCGTAATTTTTCGGAGAGAAAAATAGCAGTATCGCTCCAAGAAGCGGTAAAATTAATATCAAAGTTAAACTATCCATCTCTATCCCCTTAAATTCGTAGCCTTAGACGTATCAAGGCTGCCGTATGCTTTATAAAATCTAATCGCAAGAACGCTCATAATGATAACCGCAAAAATCGCGTCGGTTAAAATTCCAAGCTCGACGAGCTCGTTTGAGTTGTAAGCCATGAGCGCTAGGCTTAGATGTATGCCGTTTTCAAAAAGGCAATAAGCTAAAATTTGCTTGATAAACGAGTTTCTAAGCATAAAGCCAAAAACCCCCATCATAAATACGCAAACCGCGGCTAGTAGCATTATTTTCTCTTGGATTAGCGAAAACTCCAAAAATATCGGATTAATACTCATCGCTAAAGCCAAACTAAAACCCATCGCTATAACGGGGCTCACAAAAAAGCCACCTACGGGCTCGTCTTCGTGTACGACGCCAAGATTTTTAATCAGCCAAAGCAAGATAGCCGGCACGAATAAAACCTTCGTAAAAAACGCCACGACCGCCCACGTAGATAGTTGCTCGGCGTTAAATTTAGACGACAACGTAAAAAATATCCCGACTAATAGTAGCGTCTGAACACCGTAAACGATGACGGATAGCTTTAGGCTTCTTAGCCCGAAAACCGCCAAAGACGTTACCATCATACAGATAGCCAAAGTATCTAAAATATTCATCTCACACCCCCACGACGTAAAGCGTCAAAGCCGCAAAAGATATAGCTAGAGCAGCTAGAGCGTTTTTACGTAAGCTCGAAGTCATCTGGAATCTAGGTCCGAAGTTATCTATAAACACGGCCGCTACGTAAAACACTCCCGTTTTTAAGACGAAGATTATCACCGCTAAAAACGGATTGCTAAAATTCCACGGCTCGAAAATCGAAAGGAAAAGTCCGATCATCGCAAATTGTTTTAAGATAAGCGAAGCTTGAACTAGGCCTAAATCAGAGCCCGCGTATTCGCCTAGCAAGCCTTCTTGCAACTCTTGCTCAGCCTCTGCTAGGTCAAAAGGCTTTCTGCCGGTTTCAACGTATATGCACCACAAAAACGCTATCGAAGCAACCGCAAAACTTGGGATCTGATATCCGATCTGGCCGCTTTTTACCATTGATTGGATTTCTACTAAATTTGACGTTCCGGCTGCAAGCATAACTACGATTAGGCACATTATCATCACCGGCTCTACGTAGACGGCTAGCATCTGCTCTCTACCGCCGCCGGTAGCCGCAAACGGGTTGCCGCTATCCATAGAAGCAGCGCCGAAAACAAAGCGAAGCAGCGCGCCTAGGTAAAGAATCACGAATATGTCGGAATACGCTCCAAAAATCGTGCTTTTACTATAAGTAATAGGAATAGCCGCCAGTATCGCCGCCGAAGTAGCAAACAAGAAAAACGGAGCCTGCCTAAATACCCAGTGAGAGCATGCAGGTACGGTTCTACCGCGTCTAAAAAGCTTTATGATGTCGCGATACGTTTGGAAGAAATCGCTACCTTGTTTTGATTGTAGTTTGGCTCTTAGTTTTCTGGCCATACCGTCAAACAAGGGCGCAACCAAGACGATGACGACTACTTGAAATATCATCAAAAGTATAGTCTGTAAAATTTCCATCTCACGCCCCCTATATCAAAAAGTAGCTAACCGCTAGTATCGCGCAAAGATATACGAGGATATATAGCGCGTAAACGTTGGTGTAGCCGCTTTGCATTATGCCTATTTTATCGGCGACCTTTTCGGTAAATTTAATCACCGGCTCGTAAAATAGTCCCCACCAGATATCTTTTGGATGGTTGTGATACTCGACCGGGTTAAAATAGCCTTTAGTCACGACTTTTCTCTCGCCTTTAAACAGCCAGTTCATTATGCGCCTTAGATCGCCCGTAAAAGGGCCACCCGTCATTTGCATGCGAGAGCTGTACTTAAATCCGCAAGCCCAAGGATCGGTCTCGCGAGGCTTCTCGCGGTTTGCTTTCATCACGGCTAAGATTGCAAAAGGCAAAACCATAGTAGAACATAAGATGATAGCTATAAGCGGAGTAGAAACCACGCTGCCTAAATTTGAGGTCAAATTTATACCGTGGCTAGCTACGTAACCGCCTGCGCCGCCTATGGAATTTACGGCCGTTTGGATGTAGCCGACGACCACGTTAGCTCCTATACCAAAGCCTATACAGCCGATCATTAGCACGATCATGCCAAGCACCATAAATATCGGGCTTTCTTTGGCGTTTTCCCAAATTTTCTGATCTCTTGGAGTTCCCGCAAAGATTACGGCGTAAAGCTTAAGGTGCATGCCGACTAACACGCCCGTAAGCGCTAGCGCGACGACTGAGAGCGTAAAGGCGTATCTAGTAAAGATGCCCTGCTCTAGCGCGCCTTGAAGCATACCTTGATAGGTAAACCACTCTGATACGAAGCCGTTAACGGGAGGAAGCGCCGCGATACCCATGATACCGATAAACATACCAACAGACGTCCAAGGCATTTTTTTAGCTAGGCCGCCTAGCACGTCCATATCGCGAGTGTGCGTAGCGTGCAAAACCGAACCCGCGCAAAGAAACAATAGTCCTTTAAATATCGCGTGGTTAACCACGTGGTAGCATCCGGCTAAAAATCCGATCGCGGCAAGCGTCATATTTCCGGCGGCCAGACCGTACAAACCTGTGCCAAGACCGAGCAAGATGATGCCGATGTTTTCAACTGAGTGATAAGCAAGAAGCGCCTTGTAGTCGTGCTGACAAAGAGCATAAAGAACGCCAAAAAGCGAACTAGCGGCACCCAAAATCAAAACGGTCAAGCCAAAGTAAATGCTTAAAGGCAAGAAAAGCGTAAATTTAACTAGAGTAAATAGCGCAACCTTTATCATAACGCCGCTCATTAAAGCAGAAACGTTTGAAGGAGCGGCCGGGTGAGCCATCGGTAGCCATACGTGAAACGGCCACATACCGGCTTTGCTGCCAAAACCGACCAAAAATAGTATAAACACCACGACGCTAGCCGCAGTCGGCATATTTAGGTGGGCAAATTTGCTAAACTCGGCGCTGCCGGCGTAGTGAGCCATTATTAGTAGTCCGCAAGTAATGCAAAACGCGCCGACTTGAGCGATGCCAAGATACACCATCACCGCCTTTAGCGTGCCTTTGCCGTCGTTTACGAGGATGAGGAAAGACGAGATAAGCGTCATAAGCTCCCACAAAACGACGAAGCAAAATACGTTATTTGCGCTGATGACTAGAAGCATCGAAAGGATGAAAAGGTTAAACAAACAGGCAAAAACGCCTACGCTTGCTTTTTTGATGTATTCCTCCGCGTAGCTCATACCGTAGACGCTGCTGGCAAAGCCGATAAAGACGACTACGAAGCTAAAGAAATTTCCAAGCGGAGTTAGCTCGAATTTTGGCGTATACAAAAAATCGCCGCCAAGAGCGAAGCCCTGTATCGTCCCCATGTGCGCCACGAAGTAGCAAAGCGCGTAAAAACAGCTGATCGCGCTTAGTCCAAAGCCGATTTTTACGGCTGATTTTTGAGCGCCGTAGAGCAGGATGCTAACGGCGGCGCTAACTAAGAAAAGCAGATACACGCCTACCATCTCGCACCCCCTTTTGCGCCGCTATTTTCGTCGTTCATAGCGCGCGAATTTGACGCCGCTTGCTCTCTTGCCTGCTCGCTAGGAGTTTTGTCAAGCTCCTTGATGACGATGACATCGCCCTCGCCGTCCACGTCCTGAGCGCCGATATCGGCTAAAACGTGAGGCTCTTTTAAATTTCCGCTTCCGCGTAAAATTTTATCGACGAAAGCCTGAGCGGCCTCTTGCTCGATCTTGTTGCCAAGCTTGTGATGGCTGTGCAAAGGATCGACCATGATGATAGCGCTGGTCGGACAAACCTCGACGCACGCAGGACCGTTTTCGCGTCCGAAACACATATCGCACTTTATCGCGGTGTTTTTCGCGCCCGCCTGGCTCTCGATCTCGAGGTAGTACTTAGGCTCTACCGCGTAATTAACCGACGGCATGAGCTCGGCACTTGAGCTTATCGCGCCGTAAGGGCAAGCGATAGTGCAGAGTTTGCAGCCTATACAAATCTCTTCGTGAAGCTCGATGTAGTTGTCGTCAAACCTTAGCGCCCCGGTAGGGCACACGTTCGCGCAAGGACCGTCATCGCACTGGCGACACTGCGTCGGCATGACGCCCTTTGCCTGGCGCAATACAGTTAACCTAGCCTTTGAGAGCTTGCCGCGCTCATAGGCGCTACGGAAACATGCCGCCATGCAAGTAGCGCAACCGATACAACGTTTGTAATCGGCGATCACAAATTTATGTCGTTTCATAAATTCTCCCTTCTACTTGTTTTTTGATTCTTGATTACTCTTAAATCTTGAAGCAATTTTATTACTTTTAAAAATTTATTTCCGTCATCTATCTGACAAATTTTGTATTTTTTAGATTAATTTTTATGAATTATTTATTTTTAAGTTTATTTTTAAATTTACGGTAATATAGGCTTTCTTTTAAACTTATGCGAATATAAAAATATTACGCACGAACTATCAGGTACTAAAAGAGAGCATTTTAGTCCTAAAATATTCTAAAAAGCTTAAGCAAAAATTTAAGTATAAATTTTAAAAGTTTGGCTCTTACGAATTTGAACTCGTAATAACTAATACTAAATTTACGCCCTTTAGGTTCGAGGTTCGAATTGATTAAATTTGCATTCGCTCAAGCCGCCCCAAAACGCCCGGCCTAAGATAAATTCGCTATTTTAATCGGTAAATTTGCGTGATTTTTATCTGTTTTTAGATAAAATCCGCCAAAAATTTAAAGGTAAATTTAATGCAAGAATATGACATCATCGTAGTAGGAGGCGGTCACGCGGGTATCGAAGCCAGCCTAGCTCCCGCAAGAATGGGCAAAAAAACCCTGCTAATCACCATCCTAGCCGAGCAAATCGGCGCGACTAGCTGTAATCCCGCAGTGGGCGGTCTAGCCAAAGGCCATCTGGTAAAAGAACTCGACGCGCTGGGCGGGCAGATGGGGCTAACGACCGATGCCGTAGGCATACAGTTTCGCGTGCTAAACGAGAGCAAAGGCCCCGCCGTTCGCGGCAGCCGCGCTCAAATCGATATGGATCGCTACCGCGTCTATATGCGAAATTTACTGCTAAATACGCCAAATCTCGACGTCACGCAAGAAATCGCGACGCAAATTTTAACGCAAAACGGGCAAATATCGGGCGTAAAAACCCACCTAGGCAACGAGTATAAAACCGGCAAGCTCATCATCACGACGGGCACTTTTTTAAACGGGCTAATTCACGTCGGATTTAATAAACTACAAGCCGGCCGCGTGGGCGAGTTTAGCTCGGTAAATTTAAGCCAAAGCCTAAGAGATCACGGCTTTACGCTAGGACGACTAAAAACGGGAACCTGCCCCCGCGTGGATGCTAAAAGCATAGATTTTAGCGCGCTTGAAATCCAAGACGGCGACGCAAATCCCGTCCCGTTTAGCTTCCGCACGCAAGACTTCGCGCCTACGCAGCTGCCCTGCTACATCGCCTACACCAACGAAACCACGCACGAGATTATCCGCTCAAATTTCGACAAAGCGCCGCTATTTACGGGGCAGATAGAAGGCGTGGGTCCTCGCTACTGCCCAAGCATCGAGGATAAGATAAATAGATTCGGCGACCGCGACAGGCATCATCTTTTTATCGAGCCGCAGACGGCTAGCGCGACGGAGTACTATATCAACGGCTTTTCTACAAGCCTGCCTTACGACGTGCAAGTAGCGATGCTACGCTCGGTCAAGGGCTTTGAAAACGCGCGCATCGTGCGCCACGGCTATGCGATCGAGTACGACTACGCGCCGCCTACGCAGCTAAAACACAGCCTAGAAACCAAGCTTGTCGGCGGGCTTTATTTCGCGGGCCAGATAAACGGCACCACGGGCTACGAGGAGGCCGCCGCGCAGGGGCTGATGGCGGGCATAAACGCCGCTCTCGCGCTTGAGGGTAAAGAGCCGCTCGTGCTGCGCCGCGACGAGGCGTACATCGGCGTTTTGATCGACGATCTAGTCACCAAAGGCACGAAAGAGCCCTACCGCATGTTTACCTCGCGCGCCGAGTACAGGCTGCTACTGCGCGAGGATAACGCCGTGCTGCGCCTTAGCGGCTATGGGCGGGGGCTTGGGCTAATAGACGCCAAAACGTACGCGAGGGTAGAGAAAATCCGCGAAAATTTAGCGCGCGGGCTAGCGTATCTAAACCAGACCGTAATCACGCCCTCAAAGCAAAATTTGGCCCTTTTAGAAAGCCTGGGCGAGGATATAATCAGCCAAAACGTAAGCCTGCAAAAAATCGTAGCGCGCAAGAGCTTCACGCGCGAAAAGCTACAAAATTTAGACGAAATTTTCGCCGGTATGGACGAGGCAAGCTTAGAGCAAATTTTAGTCGAGGCGAAGTATCAGCACTACATCGCCGAGCAAAAAAGCCAAATAGAGCGCATGAAAGATATGCTGCAAGTGCGTATCCCGGAGGGCTTTAGCTTCCGCGGTATCAGCGGGCTAAGCAACGAAGTAGTCGAAAAACTGGAAACCTTTAACCCACCTACGCTTTTTGCCGCCAGCGAGATTAGCGGTATCACGCCCGCAGCGATAGATATTTTGCATATCTATATAAAGATGAATGCTAGGGAGTCACAGTAAATTTAGCGCCCCTTGACAAAGCAAAAAGCTAGCATAAATTTAAGCTTTTTAAGAGGTAAAATTTGAGCGGCGCAGACGAAATTTAAACGCCCGCAGCGGTTACCGAAGCTCAAATTTAGCAAATCCAGACGCGATAAAATTTGCGAGAGATTACGGCAAAGAGCCGTTAATCGTTAAAGATTATGCTTTACATGCGGCGTTTATCTTGTCGTCCATCATGCTTGTTTTTGCGTTCGGCGTTATTTTTAATCGTTTTTGGTGAAATTATGCTCGTTTTAGGCATTGCCGCCTACCTGTTTTGCTCCTTAATAACGATAAATTCGCAGCCAAACACATCTTTGGACAAAAAATCATTTGAGGCGCGGGACGAGTTGTTGAATAAAGACCGTCTTTAAATCAAATTTAACCAATCATCGTCCGCTAAAAACGGCAAATTTGACGGCGTAAATTTAAAGCCGCTCGGCGTCAAATTTTACGGCGCGGGTAAATCAAGAAGAATAAAACCGAATTTAAATTTAGCTGGCCCGCGAAGCGTCAAATTTAATCGTCAAAGCCAGGTTACTCCAGAATTTTACCCGCAAAAGCCTCAAAAAGGCAAAATAGTAAATGATTATTTAAAAAATAATTTAAATATCTAAACTATTTGCAGGAAAAATAAAATTTTAATTTTCATAAGAGTATAATGGCGAGTATTTTTTAAAAAACTGCTGAAAGGAAGGTAATGTCCGTAAAACAAGAAAGACGAGATTTTATCGGTTTGGCGTTCGGGGCGGTGGCCGCAGTCGGCGGCGCGGCGACCCTCGTAGCCGTCAAAAAGACCTGGGATCCGCTTCCTAGCGTTAAGGCGGCTGGGTTTACGACCGTAGATCTCAGCCCGATGAAAGAGGGTGAGATGCGCCAAATAGAGTGGCGCAAAAAGCCGATATTTATCCTAAAAAAGGATGCTTCGATGGCGCCTAACGACAAGCGCGACGTCGTAGTAGACGGCGCTAGATATATGGTGGCGATCGGGCTTTGCACGCATCTTGGCTGCATCCCGGAGTGGAAACCGGGCAAGCAACTTTTCGTTTGCGCCTGTCACGGAGGCGAATTTAACGCAGACGGCGTAAATACCTTCGGCCCTCCTCCGCGCCCGCTAGACATACCGCCGTTTAAGATAGACGGTACGAAACTCGTTTTGGGCGAGACCAGCCCCGAATACGAAAAACTAACGGCTCAAGCGTAAGGAGGGGAAGATGCACATCAGAAAATCAACGGGCGTTTTAGACTGGCTGGATCAAAGGATCGCCCTAAACAAGCTAATGAAAGTCCTCGTCAGCGAATACTGGATACCGAAAAATATAAATTTCCTCTGGGCGATGGGCGTTATACTCACGACGCTTTTTGCGTTGCTTATTTTTACCGGATTTATGCTAGTTATGTACTATAAACCGGATATAAATTTAGCCTTTGACAGCGTAAATTTGACCATAATGAAAGAGGTCGAGTACGGCTGGCTATGGCGCCATATCCACGCGGTTGCGGCTTCGGTCGTATTTCTCATAATCTATATCCACACCTTTACGGCGATTTACTACGGCTCTTATAAAAAAGGCCGCGAGATGATTTGGGTCAGCGGCATGCTGCTTTTCATTTTGTTCTCCGCCGAGGCGTTTAGCGGATATATGCTACCTTGGGGACAGATGAGCTACTGGGCGGCGATGGTTATTACGAATTTATTCGGCGGCATCCCGGTTATCGGCGATGCGGTAGTCGAGTGGATCAGAGGCGACTACGCCGTCAGCGATCCGACTTTGACGAGATTTTTTATGCTTCACGTCTGCTTGCTGCCGATCGTGCTTATAGCAGTCGTCGCGATACACTTTTATACGCTTCGCGTTCCGCACGTAAATAACGAAACGGGCGAGGAGATAGACTTTGAAGTAGAAGCCGAAAAATACCTAAGCGGCGATACGAAAAACGCGAAAGTTATTCCGTTTTGGCCGGGCTTCTTGTCTAAAGACTTCATGTATATCGGCTTTTTCATGATTTTCTTTTTCTATCTCGTGTGCTTTCATTTCGACTTTGCGATGGATCCGATAAATTTCGAGCCGGGCAACCCGCTAAAAACGCCTCCGCACATCTATCCTGAGTGGTACTTCTTGTGGCAGTACGAGATTTTACGCGGATTTTTCTTCGATATTCTCGGATTTAAAGCCTACAATATCGGCCTTATCGCATTTGCGATCGCGGGCGTGGCGCTATTTTTCATGCCTCTTTACGACAGAAGCGACGTCGTGGCTCCGGCTCACGAGAGAAAGGGCTTTTTCGTATGGTTTTGGCTATTAATCGTCGATATGATTATCCTCACGATTTTTGGCAAATTGCCTGCCGACGGCGTAACGCTAGGCATTTCAAACGCTTGGATAGGCTTTTTCTCGACGATAGCGTTTTTTATCCTACTTTTCGTAGTCTTGCCTATCATAACGACGCTTGAGAAAAAAGGAGCGATGAAATGAAAGAACTAAAAATTTTTATAATCGTAGTCGCGCTTGCCGGCGTAGCGTACTGGGGCATAGAGCCCTATGCGCATAGCGTCATGCATCCGCACGTAGCCGCAGCTGACTACGACCTGGGCGCAGAGGACGTGGCTCAAGCTAAATCCGTAGTAGAAGCCAGGCAAAAAGCTCTCGATGCCGCGCAAGCTCTAAACGACGAAAAGAAAATCGCCGGAGCGAAAAAAGATTTAGAAGAAGCAAAAAAATCTCTTGAGGACTACACGGAGTTTTGGAAAGAAGTAAAGGCTATAAATTTAGCCAAAGGAGACGCCGCTAAAGGCGCGGAAACTTTTGCTAACGCGGGCTGCGCGGGCTGTCACGGCGTAGAGGCCGCAGGTATGCCAAACGCTCTAAGCGCCGCCGAGCTTAGCGAAGCTCACGGCGTCGTACCGCCCGATCTTAGCACCGCTGGAGCGATATACGACGAGCATTTCTTGGCAGCTCTTATAAAAGACCCGACAAAGGCGCTAAAGCTAACGCACAAATTTAACGACGAAAAGCCTTATCCGATGCCGGCCTTTTTCGGAGCGGGCGGAGAAGATCCAAATGCCGAGATCGCCGATATAGTCGCGTATCTAAAGTCTATCGCGCCTAAAGAAATCAGCGACGAGCAGGTATTTCGCGACGCTTGCCAGAGATGTCACGACATGAAATACGAAAACAAATACGCGCTAAGCAACCGCGTAAATTTAGCCGCGTATATGGGCTCAAACCCGCCTGATTTGTCGATGATGATTCGCTCAAAGGGCAATGATTATCTGCATAAATTTATAAACGATACGCAAAAGATGCTACCAGGCACAGCGATGCCTCGCGTAGGGCTAAGCAAGGCTAGCGAGGATCAAATCGTAGCCTACATGCAAAAAGCCGGCGACGCTAAAAAGGCCGAGCGCGAAAGCCTAGGCATAAATGCGATGATCTACTTTTTGATTTTCGGCATCTTCGGATGGCTTTGGAAACGCAAAGTCTGGTCTAAACTGCATTAAAAATAGGGCCCGTTTTTCCGGGCTCTTTTTAAATTTAGCGCTTCGCTTCTTTCTTTTTGATTTTTAAATTTGCCCCATTTTTAACTCGCAAATAGTTTTAGCCTATTTGATCGCTTGTCGCCCAACTAAAAGCCGAATTTAGCCGCGCCGCTCGCCCAAATTTAAACATTTTTTAGATTCGTCCGCTAAAATGCGTTAAATTTTAAAAGGAAAAAAGATGAACAAAGTAGAATTCCAAAAGCTAAATTCTAGCGAAAAGCAAGACGCGATGCTAAAAATATCCGCCGCATATCCGCAATTTAAATTTCTAAATCTAAGCAAATTTACGTGCGGCGAGCATAGCTTTGAGACAGGCGTTTTTGATTTTGAGGGAAGCGAGTTCGTTTTTATCCCGGGGGACGAGCCCGAGCTTGGCTGGGATGATTTTGCCGTTTTAGATGAAAATTCGGCAAAAGAGATTAAAGAACAATGCGACTTTTGCCCCGAGGATCAAAGCCTGCGCGAATTCGTAGCGAAACAAACCTCGCCGCTTCGCCGTGTCAAAATCCCCGCTATGCTAGCCGAAAGAAAACCCGCCGAGCTTAGCTGGTACGAGGTGGATTTAGGTGACGAAAGGCTTAAAATTTATGCAAACGAGATAGAGAATTTTTCGCGCGGTAAAGACAAAGATATTTCTGAAATGACGGTTTGGAGCGCGATAAAGTTAGTTCGCGAAGACGGCAAAATTCGCGCGTTTTTGTTTGACGACGTCACGCACGAGGAGCTTGAGGCGAATTTACGCAAGAACGGCTTTAGCCTACCAAGCCAGGACGAGTGGGAATATCTAGCCGGATGCGGGGCGCGCACGCTTTGGCGTTTCGGCGACGAGCCTGATCCCGACAAGGTAGCGCTACCACACATTGACCAGCCAGAAAATCCGAAATTTTCGCTATTTGATCCGAATTTATTCGGGCTATTCATCGCCTTTGATCCTTACCCGGTCGAGCTTGTTAGCGCGCCGATATACTTTAAAGGCGGCGACGGCGGCAGCGCGTTTTGCGGCGGCGCATCGCTGTTTGAGTGCCTGCTACCCGTTTCGCCTTTTTACGCTATGAGCGAGGAGATGCGAAATGATTATTTGGAGTTTTTGGACGACGGCGATATCGATAACGCGATTTACAGGCGTATTTTTAGACTTTAAAAAGCGCTTTAGCCGCTAAATTTAGCGCCGGTTAAAGATATCTCGCCGCGCGTTTTAGCTCAAATTTATATCGCCCCGTAAAGGCTTAAGTTAGCCTAGATACCGAGATCTTGCGAAATATAAATTTAACCGCTTTGCAAAACGCTTTTGCGCCGATTTACGACAACCGCGAGATTAAAGCAGGCGCAGAACGATAAATTCGCCGCAAAAAGCCGAGCTTGCTTTCGTTTTTCATTGCTTAAATTCTCGTAGATTTATCCTTAGATGCTAAAATCAGCCACTGTTTTTTCATAAAATTTACCGAAAAGGAAAAATATGGTTAAATCTAAAATTTTCGCCGCTCTTGCAGCGCTTTGCCTCGGGTTAAATTTAAGCGCTAGCGAGCTGGAGGGTAGGTGGAGCATCGTCTCGGCAAACATAGACGGGCAAGAGGTGCAAACGGCGGGGCAAAAGTGCTTTGAGGATTCGTTTTTCGAGGTTAGCGGCCGCGAGGCAAAGCTAGGCCTTAGCTCCGTAGGCGAAGACGGCGCGTGCAAAAGCGGCGCGGCAAGTTACGCATTTAAAAGTATAGGCGCGGGCAGATACGCGCTGGGGCCTATCGGCGAGTTTTGGCTAGAAGAAGGCGCGCTAAAGATGAAGCAGTCCTTAGACGGCGGCAAATTTATCGTTTTTTCTTTCAAAAAAGACGCGGCCGCAAACAAAGCTGCGGCAGCCGGCTCAAATTTGAGCGCGGACGAGCTAGAGGGCAGATGGGAGATCGACTCGGTCGCAGCGCAAGGGCAGACGTTTAAAACGGCGGGCCAAAAGTGCTTTGAGGATTCGTTTTTCCAGATCGCAGGCGGCAAAGCTATAGTTAGTATCGTAGCGGCAAATCCGGACGGCACGTGCAAAACAGGTGCGGGAGAAAGCGGTTACAAAAGCCTTGGCGCAGGCAGGTATGCGCTAGATAACGACGCGGGCGAATTTAGGCTAAAAAACGGCTCGCTCGAATACGAACAAAGCGCGGGCGGCGTCTTGTTTACCTTTAAAAAAAGCCGCGCGGCGCAGGCTAGCTCAAATCAGGCGCAAGCAAAATCAAGCTCAAATTTAGGCAAAACCCCAGAACCCCAAAAAGACCCTAGTGTCAAGCATAGCGACGCAAAAGCCACCAAAAAAGGCACGGGCGTGTTTGCGGGCAAGTGGTTCTTCATAAACACCAATACTGACATATCCTTTTATCTGCGCGACGACGGCACTTACGCGAGCCGTTTAGGAAAGCCCGACTGGCGCACGCGCATCGACGGCACGTATAAAAAAGACGGCAAAAAAATCGTACGAACCGCCAACGACGGCGAGCATAGCACATATAGCTGCGAGAATGCGGATTGCACGTTTTTGTTGAGCGACGGCGGATACCATCTCTTTAACGCTCAAATCTTGAATGAGGTGCCAAAGGGCAGCTACTCATTCACCTCCGTTGGCTCCATGTCCGTTTACAACGCCTCGGGCGATTTGGACGTCGTTGGCGGAGGCGTGAGCGGGTACTATGACTTCGACGGCAAAGGCCGCTTCAGGGACGGCAGTTTGGCCTACTCCTCCGCCGCCATGAGCAATGTGGGCGGCGGCGGAACAAGATCTAGCAGTAGCACGGGCTCATATACGCTGGATGCGGGCGAGCTCACGCTCAGATACGACGACGGACGGACGCAGCGACATAGCTTTTTTTACATTCCGCCCACTAGCGAAGGAAAAGCGGGCGGAGTGGTCGTAGACGGCGTGATATATTTTTTGGACGAATAACAAAACCCGAGCAAATTCGCCGCATTCGGTAAATTTGCGGACGGGTTCGCGCAAACCAAGACTAAATTTATGAAAGGAAAAATATGGCTAAATTTAAATTTTTCGCAATCCTCACGGCGCTTTGCCTCGGGCTAAATTTAAGCGCTAGCGAGATAGAGGGCAGATGGAGCATCGTTTCGGTTACGGCGCAGGGACAGACATTTAAAACGGCAGGACAAAAGTGCCTCGAAGACTCTTTTATCGAGGCTAGCGGCGATAACGTGCGCCTAAGCCTAAGTAGCGCGGGCGACAAATCCTGCGAAAAAGCCGAACACGACTTTGCCCTAAAAAGCCTAGGCGGCGGCAGATACTCGCTTGGTGGCGGCGAGCTGCGGCTAAATAACGGCTCGCTCGAATACAAACAAGGCGCGGACGGGCAAGAGGTCGTATTTACCTTTAAAAAAGACGAGGTAAATTTAGCCGGCATCGTAAACGGCGCCGTAAATCAAGCCGGCCTCGGCGGGTCAAATTTAAGTGAGATCGAGGGCAGATGGGAGCTAGTCTCGCTAAAGGCGCAGGGGCAGAGCTTTAAAGTCGCGGGACAAAAGTGCTTCGGCGACTCGTTTTTTGAGATCAGCGGCGATGAAGCGACGGTAGGCATCGTGGGCGTAAATCCGGACGGTTCGTGCAACAAAAGTGCTGGCAAAAGCGGCTATGAAAGTCTAGGCGGCGGCAAATACGCGCTTAGCGCTAAAGGACTGGGCGAGTTTTGGCTAAAAGACGGCATGCTCGAATACAAACAAGTCGCGGACGGCCAAGAGGTCTTGTTCGTCTTTAAAAAAAGCGCAAATAGCACGCAAGCAAAAGCAAGCAAATCAAGCTCAAATTTGGGAGAGTCCGCAAAGCCAGCAAAAGATCCTAGCGTCAAACATAGTAGCGCCGGGGCAAGCAAAAAAGGCTCGGGGGTATTTGGCGGTACGAAATTTAACATGCTTTTAAACACGAGCGAGGATTATTCCTTTTACCTACGCGATGACGGCACCTACGCTAGCCGCCTAGAAAAGCCCGACTGGCGCACGCGCATCGACGGAACGTATAAGGTCAAAGACGGCATCCTAACGATAACCAGCAACGACGACTACGATACGAGCTACTACTGCGAGAACGACGACTGCACCTTTTTGTGGAACTCAATCGGCACGGGGTATTATATGTTCCAGGCGCAAATTTCAAGCCAAATGCCAAAAGAGTGCTTCTCGTTTCGCAAGGATAGCTCGTCGTCCCTGTACGGCTGGTCGGGCGGCAGCGATACGGTGAGCGTAGGCGTGAGCGGATACTACTGCTTTGACGGCAAAGGGCGCTTTAGCTCGGGCGGATCGTCGTATGCTATGGCAACCTCGGGTACCGCCGGCGGCAGCATAGACGGGGGCAGCTCAAAATCGCGCAGCGACGAGGGCTCATACACGCTCGATCAAGGCGAGCTAACGCTAAAATATGACGACGGTACGGTCGTTCGCCACAGCTTTTTCTACACTCCGCCGCTAGCCAAGGACAGTAAAGCCATGGCGATAATCGACGGCGAGGTTTATCGGTAGTTTCGTTTTTAGTCTGCCTTTTGTATTCAGTGAGCATTTATAAAAAAGGAACGCCGACTAAGATTTTAATCAAATTTTAGCCCGTGAAGTTCTTAAATCTTAAA
>CAURYE010000010.1:0-56846 GCA_963529235.1 uncultured Campylobacter sp. | reverse complement strand
AAGCGAAGCATTACGTATTTTTCCTCTTTACCCATTAGCTGAGCATAACCGCCGGCTGAACGAGCCATCTGAGCGCCCTTGCCCGGTTTTAGCTCCACGTTGTGTACGATAGTACCAACCGGGATATTTCTTAGTTTCATTGCGTTGCCGGGTTTTATGTCTAGGCCCGCCTCGGCTGCTGCTACGACATCGCCAACGTTTAGTCCATTTGGTTTGATGATATAGCGTTTCTCGCCGTCTTTATAAGCGATAAGTGCGATGCGGCAGTTTCTGTTCGGATCGTACTCGATAGCTTCGACCTTACCTTCGATACCGAATTTGCGGCGTTTAAAGTCGATGATTCTATAAAGCTTCTTAGCTCCGCCTTCTTTATGTCTAGAAGTTATTCTTCCGTTATTATTTCTACCGCCGCTTACAGGGATCTTTACAAGCAAGCTTCTCACGCTAGGTTTAGCGGTGATATCCTCGCTCGATAAGCCCGTCATAAATCTGCGGCTAGGTGTATAAGGTTTATAGGTTTTTATCGCCATCTTACGCCTCCGTGTTTTCTAGGCTTGAGCCTTCAGGCAACTTAACGTAAAATTTCTTTATCTCGCTTCGTTGTCCTTCTCTTCCTTTGAAACGCTTAACTTTTCCGTCGATTCTAAGCGAATTTACGCGAAGCGGCGTTACTCCAAAATACTCTTTCAAAATTTCTTTCAGCCTGTTTTTAGTCATCTTAGGCGAAGTTTGTATGACGACCACGCCTTGCTCTTGAAGACCGAGAGTTTTTTCCGTATATAAAATCGTTTTGATATCAGTTATATCTGCCATTTCAGCCCTCTTTTATTATAGATTCAAGTGCGGCCTTCTCGATAACGACGGCACCGTAAGTCGCCACTAAGTAAGCGTTTATCTCGCTCGCATCGATTAGATAGCAGTTTGATAAATTTCTAAACGCCAATAGCGTGTTGTCGTCAAGCAGATCTTTTACGACCAAAGCGTCTCTCAAATTTAACGCGCTGATTACTTTAGCAGCGTCTTTAGTCTTGCCACTTACGATCTCTATGCTATCTACCGCGAAAATTTTACCCGCGTTAGCTTTTTCGTTTAGCGCGAACTCAAGCGCCAATCTTTTTTGCTTTTTATTGACCTTTTGAAAATAGTTTCGCTCGTTGCTCGGACCAAACGCCACTGCGCCGCCTACCCAGACGTTAGTTCTGGTTGAGCCCGCTCTAGCGCCGCCGCGACCTTTTTGTCTCCACGGTTTTTTACCGCCGCCGCTTACGAAAGCTCTGGTTTTGGTGTGAGCCGAATTTGAACGCATACCGGACAAATAAGACTTAACGTAAAGATATAGGTTGTGCGGGTTGATCTGGGCGTAATTAGCCGGCAGATCAAGCTCGCTAGCTTTTTCAAATTTTTCGTTTAATACGCAAACTTTACTCATTTTACTATCCTTATTCTGCCCATTGCGCCGTTATAGCCAGCGACGCTGCCTTTTAAAACCAAAATTCCGTTTTCGGCGTCAAAGCTTACGATCTCGTTTTTAACGGTAACTTTTTCGTTTCCGGCGTGTCCGGCCATTTTCATACCAGGCTGAACGCGTCCCGGCCACTCGCGGTTACCGATAGAGCCGTGTCTTTTGTGGAAGCGAGAACCGTGACTTTTCGGACCGCCCGCAAAGCCGTGTCTTTTTACGACGCCTTGATAGCCTTTACCTTTTGAGCTGAAGCTAACTTTTAAAATTTTAGCCGAGCTAAGCGGACTAATATCAAGATCGCCGGCTTCTTTATTGGCGACTTGTAGGGTTGCGAATTTATTAAATTCAGCCGTTAGTCCATATTTTTTTTGCTGACCCTCTATGGCTTTATTTTTTGCTTTACCTTTAGCATAAGCTACTATAGCGCAGCCGCATTCGCTCACTTCGCAAACTTTAGCGTTTACGACCTTTAGAAGCGTAACGGGGATGCTTGGGTTGTTTACCGTTCTGCTCATGCCTATTTTTTCTACGATATATTCCATCTTTCACCTCGCCTTTATTTGCCCATCGCGCGGACTTCGACGTTAACCTCAGGGGCTAAGTCAAGCTTTGTTAGCGAGTCGACGGTATCGGGCGTAGCCGCTACGATATCTAGCATTCTAGCGTGAATTCTCATTTCAAACTGCTCGCGTGAGTCTTTGTTGATGTGTGGTGATTTTAAGACCGTGTAGCGTTTGATCTTCGTAGGCATCGGCACCGGACCTCTGACGTCGGCGCCCGTTCGTTTGACAGCTTCTACTATGGCTGCAACTGTGCGGTCGAGAACTCTATGGTCATAAGCTTTAAGCTTAAGCCTGATTCTTTCCATTTTCTTTCCTTTGAATAGAACTTGTCGCAAACATACGACACTTCTTACTTATGTAAGAGACTCGGATTTTATCCAAATGGCTTTTTAAAGTCAATATTTTGAGCGAATTTAGTAAAATTTAATAGATTTATTTCCTTTTTATAAGGAAGCTTTTGTAAATTTGGCTGAAAATTTGAAGCGAAATATTTAAATTTGATTTGGGATAAATTTGAGCAGGTTTATCTGGGTACAAATTTGGTTCGGATAAAATTTGCCCGCATTTTTATCATTCAAATTTAACGCATTTTCTTTTAAATTTGAGTAATCTTTGATCGTTTTTCGGCATTAAATTTTAATTATCTTCCTCTTTATAAGGAAACTTCGCTATAATTTTCCAAATTTAAAGGCTAAAAATGCAAACTCTAAACGCGCTTTATCAAAGCCCGCCGAAAAACGTCAAATTTATAAATAGAAAATTTGAGATCACCGCACCCAAAACGCTGATAAAAGGCGGAATAGGAAGCGGTAAAACCTCGCTGATCGCGGGATTTTTGTCGGCATCTGAGAGCAAAGAGTTTTTGTACGTAAATTTAGGCGACCTTCGCATAGACGCGGATGAAATTTTGTCAAATTTGCCCGAGTTTTTACGCCAAAATCCGCAGATAAAAATTCTAGCAATCGATGATTTCGAGCAGAGATTTTGGGATAAATTTGAGCCGATTTTAGAGCTAAATTTGCAAAATTTTATCGTTGCTTCTGGGTTTAAAGACGCAAATTTAAACGGCTTTAGCGAGCTAAATTTGGATTTTTTAGACTACGAGGAGTTTATCGCTTTTTTTTCTAAAAAGATCGATCCCGAGACGCTTTTTAGCCACTTTTTACTTCACGGCAGGAGTCCCGCATCGGCCTTTTGCGACGCCGAAACCGTTGCGGCAAATCTACAAACCGCGCTAAAATCCTCACTCTCCGCCACGCAGCTGGCCGTGCTAAAAGAGTGCGCGAAAGCTCAGGCGCAAAACGTGAGCGTTTTTGAGATTTTTAGCACGCTAAAATCCGCCCGCAAAATTTCAAAAGATAGCGTTTACGGCGCGCTTAGCGAGCTGGAAAATATGAGCGCGGTTAGCCTGGTAGAAAAATTTAACGAGCCAAACGCCGCAAAAAGGCTTTATTTTAACGACTTTGCGTTTAAAAGCGCACTAAGTCTAAAAAAGGACTTTGCTAAAAATTTTAACAACACGGTTTTTTGCGAGCTGGCCAAATTTAACGAGCAGATTTTTTATACAAAAGAGCTTGATTTTTTCCTACCAAAAAGGAAACTTGCTATCATTTGCTCGCCGTTTAGCGATGCGGATTTGGTCTTTTTAAAATTTAAAAAACTGCACGCAAATTTAAAAAATTTAGGTATAAATAGATTGCAAGCAATCAGCGTGGCGAACTCCGGCGAGACGAGCATAGAGGGCATAAAATGTGAGGTGGCGCCGTTTTCGCGCTGGGCGCTAGGTATATAAGGAGAGTTTATGAGAGCGGCTATAGCGCTATTTTTAGCCTGCGTTTTGGCGCTAGGCTACGAGATCAGACACGAAAACGAGGGCAAAATTTATAAATTTGCGGGCGAAGCGGACGGGAGCAAATTTGAGCTCTACATCAACGAGCTTGAGGCCGAGTTTGAAAATTTTAGCGACAAAGGCGTCATTTTACCGCCTAAATTTCAAGGGCACGTCTTTTTCGAGGGCGCCAGATACGACTTCAGTAAAGGCGGCATCGAAAAATCGGGCGCCGCTATAACGGCCGTAAGCGCGGTCGCCGAGTGGCTAAATCTAAGCGTAAAAGCGGATAACGGCGAACTAACGGGCAAACTAGCGATCAGAGGCAAGGCGCGAAAAGCCGTGATAAAACAGGTCGCGAGCTATGATTTTGCCGCGCTAGGGCTGCAAGAGATCGGGCGAGACGGGGTACGATTTGAGGCCGTCGCGAGCGACTTTTACGCGCCTAAATTTGCGCAAAATAACAAAAAATCTCTCGCCGAAAAACTTGCAATTTTTAAATCGGCATGGCTCAAAGATCCATCAAAAAACGCCGCAAGCGCGCTAAATAGCCTCGAGTATCAAAACGGCAAAATAAGAAGCGTTTGCGAACTCGGAGAGGGCGGGAAAATCTGCAAAACCGTCTGGCTAAAAAATCTAAAAAAGATAAATTTGAGCGACGTTTTTAAGGATTTAGACGACGCAAATTTGACCGCGATTTTCGTAAAAGAAAAGATAGCTCCGAACGAAAATTTTACGCTTTCGCCAAGTGGGATTACCTTTTTTGACGGCATAGCGGACGACAAAGGTAGCGAGATCTCGCTACCGCTTGAGCCCATCAAAGAGCATCTAAAGCGAAATTTCGGGCTGTTTTAGGCAAATTTATCTATTGTCTTAGTATAATTTTATGGAAATATCTTAATCATTATCAAGGAGTAATTTATGGGTGCAAAAGTTATTATAGCTCTCCACGGGATAGCTAATTGCGGAAAATCTAGCGTTATAAAGGAGATTGATAAGATAATACAACAAACATATAGCATAGCAGTAAATGAGCATGCGGGGCAAAAATTTCGAGATTCAAACGATACTGGAGATATTTTTAAAATCTATGAGTTAATTCATAATAAAAAGAAACTACAAATAGGAATAGAAAGCCAGGGCGATCCTAATTCTAGACTATTTGAAAGTTTACCGTTTTTTAAAGAAATAGGGTGCGATATAATCATTTGCGCCACTAGAAGCAAGGGAGAGACTTGTAGGCTAGTTGCGGGTCTCGATTACGAAATTTTTTGGGTACAACAAAATTGTATAGTAACCAAAAATATTAAAACAGACATTTCAGATAGCCTTTTAACAGATCTTATATATAAAAAACAAGAGAAAATGATTGAACTAGTAAAATATATTTTTAACAATATTATAAATCAATTAACGAAATAGACCTTTAATTAACGATTTATTATGGCTAATATATATGATTATACGGCAAAATATTACCGTACTTTTAGGTATTTTTATAGACTACATTAACAAAATGTTAAAAGGCAAGTTAAATACCCAACTCTGCGGCATTGACGAGGCCGGCCGCGGCGCGCTAGCAGGCCCCATGGCGGTAGCTGCTTGCGTGCTAAAGTGCGAGATAGCGGGGCTAAACGACTCAAAAAAACTAACCCCAAAGCGGCGCAAGGAGCTGTTTAAAGAGATCGCGGGAAGCTCGGAATTTCTCATCGCGTATTTTTCAAACGAGCAGATCGACGAGCTGGGGCTCAGCGAGTGTCTTAGGCGCGCACTGCGGCTGTTTAAGTCGCATTTTGCGGACTGCGAGTTGCTCTACGACGGCAACGCAAACTACGGCACGGGCGTAAAAACTATGGTCGGAGCCGACGGCAAAGTGGCGCAAGTAAGCGCGGCCAGCATCCTAGCTAAGGTAAGCCGCGACGCGCTGATGACGGCGTGGGACGGCGTTTACGAGGGATACGGCTTTGCCGCGCACAAAGGCTACGGCACAAAAGTCCATCTGGGTGCGATCGCCGAACGCGGATACTGCGATATCCACCGCAAAAGCTTCGCGATAAAAGCAAGGCAAAATTCGCTTTTTGATTAAAATTTAACGCTTAGACGCAAAATTTTTGTAGTATTTTGGCTACTTTCGCCTAGGCTTGCGAGCCAATTTTTTGCGTTTATACGTAGCATTGTTGGACACTCGCGCAAATTTACGCTGCGATTTTCCTTCATTTGCCGCGCACGACGTTTTAAAAATTTCACGCGTTACAGGCAAAAAGTCGTTTCTAAATTCGTCGCCCCTCACTTGCTGTTTTGCGAACTTGGCGCATCGCCGCGGTTTGACGGCAAAATGCAAGCGCAATTTTAAATTTAACAAGCTTTTTGATGCGGCGAGGGGCGCAGAGCGATTTTTAAACAAACTGCGGCCGCTTTTTACGAAATTTACCGCCAAATTTAGCTTCTTTGGCCGCATGCGGTTGATTTGCCTAGCTCTGGCCAAACGCGGCAAACTCGTCAAAACCCGGCAAAGCATAGCAGCAAACGCATATAAAAACTAGCGTACCTTACCGAAACACCAAGCTACCGGCAACGGCAAAAGCCGGTTTTGGTCTTTGCCTAAGCCGTATTTCGCCGAATACATCTTATTTGCTCGCATATAAAATAAGCCGCGTCAAATGCGATTTTCAGCCTAAAAACGCTAAATTTACGCCGCCTGCGAGCATTACCATTTAGCGAGCAAGCTTTAAAAATAGCTTGGGCAAATTTTGCCCTTTTGACGCAAGATGCTCAAATTTAAGTGTTTTTTAAACATAAAGGCTTGTTTAAATACATCTAAAAGCCGTAAAAAGCGACTAAAACATAGATACGAAGAAACGAATGCAACAAAATCTAAACGTAAAATATATTAAATTTTTGAGCGATGATGAGGAAAAGTCAAAAATCCTAGCAAGCGAGCTAAACGTCCCTCAAGCCGAATTTGACGCGGTTTGGAGCTGGTTTTTACTACTTTTGCAAAGGCAAAGCAAGCTAGATGTTTTTGGCGACGACGTCATCAAAGATCTGGCCTCGCGGCTAGAAACTCTCGCCGCAAACCTTAGCCAAAGCGCGCGAAATTTTGTTCTAGCCAAGCTTATTTACTACAACAACATTATCCAAAGCGGGTATTTAGATTCTGCGATTTGCGGAATCATGAGCAAATTTTTATACGACGAGATAGAGCGGCGCATATCGGAAGCAAGCTTTTGCCTTGCCGAATTTACGGCGCTTACGCGGTACATAAAGCACAATTTTTACGTCTCTCCCAACGGCTATTTGCTAGAAAATGCCCTAAAAATCGAAAAACAAAATAAAATTTTCGCGCGCGCGGACGATGACGCAAAGCTAGAAATCATACAAAATTTGCTTTGCATCATCGGCGACAAGGAGTTTCACCACGATATAGCCGTATTTAAAAAGCTAGCCTGCGAGGTAAAAGACGGCGACGAAAGGGGCGTACGGCTGTTTAAAAACTTTATCCCCAAAAACCGCCAAGGCTGCTATCTAGTCGTAAATAAAGTCCTAAACGCCGCGTGTTTTGAAGGTAAATTTAGCTTAAGCGTCAAGGTTCTAAAATGGCTAGATAGCGCGCGGGGCGCGGCTGCGCCAAGCGGCTGGCAAAATAAATTTAACGAGCTAAAAGGCGAGCTGGGCGAAGAGGCATTGGCCGCGGTCGCGGCCGAGATTTTAGGGCTGGACTCGCTTACGTATCATGATTTTGCTATATCTAGCTGGAGCGACGACGTCGTAAAACGCTTCGTAAAATCTGCCGAGTGGATACTCCAAATCGCAGGCGAGCAGCAAGTGCGCACCTTCTAAGCGCAGCTAAATTTAGGCGGTTTCGTTAAATTTAGCAGACGGCGGCACACTGATTTATTTTAGCCCGTTTAGCTTTTAAACCAAGCTTGCGTGAGCAAAGATTGCTAAATTTGCTTTTTGTAAATCACGAGCATTCTAAAATAACGCGCTCCAAAAATCAAATCAAAAAGCGTAGATGAGGAACGCTAACGGTGCCGCAACCAAAAATAGCGCAAAATTTAGCGATGAAGGCGGGCGATTTAGACGCGAAAATATAAATTTACGAGTAAGACACGGGTTTGCTTTCGGATAAATTCGCATAATACCTCAAAGGCCTCATGCAAAAAGCGATTTTCTTACATTCTTGTTTTTTAAGTGCCAAGCAGTCTAGCCAAGAGCCTTTTGCGAGTTATCTAGGTTAGATTGGGTTTGTTTCGCGACTAAGATTTATGGCTTTGCGGGACTAGCGAAATTTGCGCCGCAGGCTTTAAATGCGAAAAAAGCGTCAAATTTGACGCTCCGCCCTACTCGATCCCGCCCAAAAGCGGCACGAAAAGGCACTCGTCAAGCTCCTTTTGCGTTATCTCGCCGCGAGAGTCTTTTGTAAATTTGACGATAAACTGCTTGCCGTTTTTTTCGATAGGGGCTACTAAAATGCCGCCGTTTTTTAGCTGGTTAAAAAGCGTCTGCGGCACCTGCTGCGCTGCTGCTGAAAGCAAGATCCTGTCGTAGGGCGCGTAGCTTTTCCAACCGACGTTTCCGTCGTCGAATCTCACGTGGATGTTGCGTATTTCAAGCGCCTCGAAGCGTTTTTTGGCTTCGCTTGCGAGCTTTTCGATGCGCTCGACGCTAAAAACCCTGTGCGCCAAATGCGATAAAATCGCCGCTTGATAACCGCTGCCGCAGCCGATCTCTAGGGCGTTATCGATGCCTTCGGCCTCAAGCGCCAGCGTCATCTTAGCTACCGTTAGAGGCGAGCTGATCCATTGATTGCCGCCGATGGGCTGAGCGTCTAGGCTGTATGCGCGGTGCGCGACGGGAGCGAATATCTCGCGCGGAGTGTCGCAAAGAGCCTTATAAAGTGGGGGCGTTAAAGTGAGTATATCGCTGATTTCGTCGGCCATAGCAACGCATTTTGATTTTTCAAGAGCGGTCATAAAAGCCCCAAATTTCGTTTGGTTTCAAGGATTAGGTTTGGGTCGAATTTAGCTTCTTTTGCAAATTCACCGTTTGGCAAAAACACGCCTGAAAACTCCAAATCAAGCGAGCTTGCGGCTACGACGTAGCAGCTATTAGCAAGCGCTAGAGCCTTGCAAAGCGTAAAATACGCATCATCGCGCGCTTTGCCCCACATGGCCGGCACTAAAATGATATCGCAGCCTTTTAGCTGTGCCCAAAGCTCTGAAAATCTAAGCTCAAAGCAAATTAAAACGCCGATTTTTAGCCCTTTAAAATCAAACGGCTTTATCGCAGACTCGTCTCCGGCGGCAAAAATTTCGTGCTCTAAATTTGGGCGAAAAAGCCTTGATTTATTTTGCGTGTAAAAGACGTTTTGGCTGTTTAGCAGGATAAATTCGTTGTAAATTTCGTTTTTTTGCGCCTGCGTGATTGAAATTTGCGCGAGTCCTTTGGCGCGGTTTAGACTCGTTAGATGCGTGAGCCCGAGAAATTTATCGGGAGTTAGCGCTTCTTGGATCGCTTCAAAAAGTATGGCGTCAAAGCTACCGATCGAGCCGCCTAGCATTGCTCGGTTTGCCCCGCTAAAAAATCCGTCGAAATCATATCCGCTAACGCACAGCTCGCTAGCTAAGATAACCGAATTTTCGGGCGCGGCGGCGATTTTTTCGAGCAACTCGTCTTGGCGCTGGGAGCAAGAGGGCGCCGTTAGGACGATGGGGTATAAATTCGGACTAAAAGTCGTCAAAACTGATGCTTCCTTTGCTGTAATTCGTCACCTTTGCTTCAAAGAAATTTGACTTTTGGTCGTTAAATTTAGCAAAATCATCGACCCATTTGATCGGGTGAGGAACGTTGTAGCGGCGCTTTAGCCCGATGGCGACCAGGCGCTGATCGATGAGGTAGCGGATGTACTGCTCGATGATGTCGTCGGTAAAGCCCATGATCTGGTTTTGCGTGATGTATTTGCCCCATTTGATCTCAAGCTCGCCCGCGCGCTCGAACATATCGTAAATTTTAGCTTCCGTCTCAGGCGTGAAAAGATCGGGACGCTCGGTGCGGACGCTGTTTATCATGTTTTGAAATAGTAGCAGATGCGTGATTTCGTCGCGCTGGATAAAGCGGATCATCTGCGCGCTGCCTAGCATCTTGCCGGCACGAGCCAGCGCATAAATCGCCGTAAAACCGCTATAAAAATAAATACCCTCTAAAATTTGATTCGCCACCATGGCAAGTAGCAGCTTTTCGTCCGTGACTTCGCCCGCAAGCTCCTCGTAAACGCTTGAGATGTAGTCATTTTTCTCGCGCAAAACCTCGTCGTGCTTTTCCATCTCGTAGATGAGATCGGTGTTATCGCAGATGGCCTCGACCATGACGGCGTAGGATTTGGAGTGATTAGCCTCCTCGTAGGCTTGGCGCGCTAGGCAGGCGTTGATCTCGGGCGCGGTGATATACGGGTTGATGTTGTCGGCTAGGTTGTTCGTTTGGAAGCTATCCATCGAGATGAGCTGACTCCAAACTAGATCGTACATGCGCTTTTCGGCCTGCGTGAGGTTATAGGCGTAGTCGCGTACGTCGCCCGACGTGTCGACCTCTTTTGGAAACCACGTGTTAGCTTCCATCAGGTCCCAGAGCTTGAGCGCCCACTGGTATTTTGCTTTGGTGAAATTTAAAATGCCGTGCGGATTGCCGTTAAATACGCGGCGATCGGTCAAATTTTCGTTTGAGCTAGGGTTATAAATTCGTTTTCGGTTCATAATTTTTTCTTTATTTATAAAATTTGGGGCTGATTTTAGCTAAAAATTTATTTAGGTATCTTGAAAAAAGCTATTTGAGCGCGTTAAATTTGGCTTTTACGGTTACGGCCAAATTTAACCCGCGTCAAATTTGCGAGTTAAATTTAGCGCTTTAGTTCGATTGCGCGCTGGAGCATTTCGTTGCTGGTCGTAATGCTCTTGGCGTTAGCGTCGTAGGCTTTTTGCGTGACGATGACCTCCGTTAGCGCCTGGGCTAGATCGACGTTTGACTGCTCGAGCGTGCTGCTAGCCAGTTTGGCGCCGTAGATGCTTTTGCCGCCTGCGTCTTTGTAGAAAAAGGCCGCGCCGGAATTCGCGCTTTGCGAATAGATATTGTCGCCCATTTTTGCAAGGCCTTGCTCGTTTTGGAAGTGATAGAGCGCGACCTTGCCTACGGAGCGAACCTCTCCGTTAGTAAATTTAGCCAGGATGTTTCCCGAGTCGTTGGTGTAATAATCCTTTAAAACCCCCTCATATACGCCGTTTTGGGCGACAGAAATGCTTTTTGCTTGCGCGGTGCTTGTGATGCCCGAGTAAATTTGACCCGCGGCCGCAGGAGTGCCGAAGTCTAGCTCGACTTGAGAGCCGTTATTATCTAAAGCACCCAAAGTAGAGCCAACAAGCCTGCCCTCGTGGTCGAAATTTAACTCGCCGTTAGCGTTTGAGATCGTTGCGCCGCTCGCGTCTTTTACGGTTGCTGCGGCATCCCAAACCGTACCGTTAGCGCCCTGGGGGACGCGTTTTGTTAGCGTTAGCTCAAGTTTATTTTTAGTGCCGTCCGCATTTAAAAGCTCGGTCACGAATTTTTCCCGATTTGCCGCTTCTTTGGTCGTATTTATCTTAGCGGTCAAATTCGGTGCCGTCGTTAGATCAAAATCTCTCTCAAAGCTCCTACTTATGCTCCAGTTGCCGTTTTCATCGATCGGAGCGCTAAATTCAGCCGTTTTGCCGTTTGCGTCGGTTGCCGTTACGGTGATGAGATCGCCTTTTCTAGGGCGGGTAATCGTACCGTCAGGCATAACTCGTCCGCGTAAATTTATAGTTCTAGAAGCATTATCTATGTTGCTATTATATGTAGCGCCATCGACTGGCAAAGTAACCGGCTCGGTTTTAAAAGACGAGTCTAGATTGCCTTTAAAAGTCACCTTTGACGTCGGTTTGGTCGGCAGATACAAAAACTCCGGTAGGCGAATCTTGCCCTGAGAGCCGATGTCGCCGACGTCAAGGTCGGTCGTATCCGCGCCTAGCGTATAGGCCTGCGTGACTGCGGCTCGTCCATTTACTCTACCGAAAGCCTCTATCGCGCCCTGGCTTGGAGCGACTTGCGTTAGCGTATTTTGCGTACCTAGGACGTAGTTGCCTTGATTTGTTACGAGATATCTTTCTTTGTCTACGCCAAAGCTACCGGCACGCGTGTAGTAGGTGCCTGAGCCGTTCGTTACGCCAAAAAACCCCTTGCCTCCGATCGCCATATCTAGGACGTTATCGGTTTTCATAAACGGACCTTGCTTGTAAAAGCTAAGCGCCGTCGTCATGCCCGTAGCGCCCAGACCGATTTGGTCTTGGGTCGGGTTATTGCCCGCAGCAAAGGAGGTTTGATAAAAAATGCTCTTAAATTCCGGTATCGAAGCAGTAAAGCCGACGTTATTTATGTTGGCGATATTATTCGCCCACACGTCCATACTAAACCCCTGGGTTCTGACGCCGCTAACGCCGTTATACAGGCTTCTTACCATCGTCCTATCCTTTTTTTGGCTCGGTAAATTCTTTTACTTTGTCGATGCTGACGTATTGTCCGCCGACCTTTACCTGCGCGATACCGTCGATAAATTTGACGCCTTCTACGAGATAGTTTCCTACGCCGCCGTTTTTGACGTTGCCCGCCGCATCGGTGTAGCTGATCTCTACCGTGTATGAGCCGGCTCTGGCATCGTTGCCCGCGCTATCCTTGCCGTCCCACTCGAAGGTATTGGCTCCGGCGCTAGCTTGGCCGAATTCTAGCTTTCTTACGAGTTTGCCGGTGCCGTCTTTGATATTTATCGTGCCGCCTTTTGCTGCGCTTTCTAAAAATCCCGCAAATTTGACGCCCGAGCCCTCTTCTTTTACGATGCCGCTATCGCCGATTTTAGCCATCTTGCCTAGCACTCCGACGGCGTACATATTGGTGCTATTTTTTAGCTGGTCGGCTAGCTTTTGCATCATTTTGTTCGTATTTTCTTGCATTTCAAGCGAAGCTAGCTGACTGGTTTGAGTTAGCATTTTTTCCGTATCCATCGGACTTGTCGGGTCTTGATACTGAAGCTCAGTTAAAAGAAGTTTCATAAAAGCGTCCTTGTCTAGCTGGGCGTTTGGATTGGTTCCTGCGGCCTTTTGTAGGGCGTCCGCCGATTTTTTAGCGGCTTGGTTGTTTACCGTGAAGTTATTGGTTTCTAGTCCGTTTGACATCTTTTATCCTTTAAATTTTTATATCTCAAGCAAATTTGATTCCAAATTTACACGTATCGCGGAACGACGAGCTCTAAACGAGGCGCCGCCGCTTCGACTTGATCTGCGCCGTCAGCGTTAAATTTAGAGCCTTTGTAGCTTTTTTGCCCTTGTTCTTTTTTTTGCTGATTTTGATCGCTAAAGTTCATCTCAAGCTCGGTAAAACCCATATTTACGAGGCTGTTTTTAAACTCGGCCTGATTTTGTAAAAAGAGGTTCATCGTCTGCGTGTTGGAGCTAAAATTTATGTGCAGATTGTTGCCGCGGTTTACCATCGTGATCTCGACTTCGCCTAAATTTAGCGGATTTAGAGTGATGTTAAAGCGCATAAACGGCGATTTGTAGGCCGCGACTTGCTCTTTTAAATTTGAGCTAAAGTTATCAAACGTCTCGCGCACGGCTTGGAAATTTCTAGTTTGCGCTTTGGCGTTTGAGATTACATCTTTTACCATCGCGTTTAGCTCGCTATTTTCGCTACCGTCGCTTTGCGGTTCGGTCAAAACTTGCTCCTCGGCGCTCTCGCGCTCCGGAAATAGCAAATTTTGCAAATTTATCTTTTTAGAGTCTTGGCCGAGCCCCGATTTTTCGCTTTTTGCAGCGGACAAATTTAACTCGCTTTCAGCCTTGAGGCTTGGCTTTTCGTCTTTTAAATTTACCTCTTTCTCGTTCTCGTTTTTTGCCGCTTCTTTTATGATTTTGGAGTTTTGAGCCAAATTTTGCGTATCTTGTGCTTTTGTATTGGCGTCTTTGGGCTGTGCTTTATTTTGCTCTTCTTGCACGGCGGCTAGTAGCTTATTTAGCGTATCTTTTGGCTCGGGCTCGTTTGCGTTTATCGCCTCTTCGACCTTGTTTTTTAGCTCGCTAAATGCAAAATTTTTCTTAGGAGTTACTGGTTCAAAGAAATCTTTTTTCGCCAAACTCGGAAATTTCTCGCCTAGCTCATCGGCCTGCGCTTGCGTCACTTCGATATTTTCTAGACCCAAATTTAGCTTGTTTGCGATCTCTATTAGCTCGTTTAGATTTTTGGCTCCCCTTAGCTCGTTTAGCGTCGTTTCGCTTGATAGCGCTTTGGCTAAGCGGTTTTCAAAATTTGGAAATTTGCTGATTTTCTCGCCGCCGCTAAGCATCTCCAAAATTTGCAAAAGCTGCATAAAAGTCGCGTTTTCAAACAAATTTTCCGCCGCTTCTTCGCCTAAAATTTCTTTTACGTCCGTGCTTTGGATAGGCGCTTTGATTTGCCCGTTTTGAACCGTTTGGGCGGATAAATTTACGGCTTTTGCCATCTCTTTTAGATCTTTTTCGCTTAAATTTTCGCCCTTTTTAGCGGCCGCGTCTAGCACCATAGAGAGAAATGCGCCGTCTTCTTTGCCGCCTTTTTGCGCATTTTTGCTCTGTTTTTTTACGCCGCCTTTGATGCTCGCGTCAAATGATAAAATATCGTTTTGAGTTGTCTGCATAAAAACCCTTTAAATTTAGCTTTCATGAGCTATGCAAGAAACGTTCCACAACGGCTTTATTATTTTTATAAGGAAAATTTAGCTACAATCAGCCCCATTTTAATAACGGAGAAAAATTTGGAAAAGATACGAAACATCGCCGTCATCGCTCACGTCGATCACGGCAAAACTACGATGGTTGACGAGCTTTTGAAACAATCGGGTACTTTTAACGAGCACCAAACCGTCGGCGAACGCGTGATGGATAGCAACGACATCGAGCGCGAGCGCGGCATAACGATCCTATCGAAAAACACCGCGATCCGCTACAAAGACACCAAAATCAACATCATCGACACCCCGGGCCACGCCGATTTTGGCGGCGAGGTAGAGCGCGTGCTAAAGATGGTCGACGGCGTTTTGCTGCTCGTAGACGCGCAAGAAGGCGTAATGCCGCAGACTAAATTCGTCGTGAAAAAGGCTCTCTCGCTCGGCCTTCGCCCGATCGTCGTCGTAAATAAAATCGACAAACCCGCAGCCGATCCGGACCGCGTGATAAACGAGATTTTCGACCTTTTCGTAGCGCTTGAGGCAAACGACGAGCAGCTAGAGTTTCCTGTCGTTTACGCGGCGGCTAGAAACGGCTACGCGAAGCTAAATTTGGCCGACGAAAACGTAAATATGCAGCCGCTTTTCGAGACAATCTTGTCTCACGTTCCGGCTCCTAGCGGCGACGTAAACAACCCTTTGCAGCTTCAAGTTTTCACGCTTGATTATGACAACTACGTCGGTAAAATCGGCATAGCGCGTATCTTCAACGGTAAAATTTCTAAAAACCAAAACGTGATGCTCGCTAAGGCAGACGGCACGAAAACGACGGGTAGGATTTCAAAACTCATCGGTTTTTTGGGTCTTGAGCGCCGCGATATAGACGAGGCACAAGTAGGCGATATCGTGGCGATAGCGGGCTTTGAGGCGCTGGACGTCGGCGATAGCGTCGTGGATCCAAACTCTCCGATGCCGCTTGATCCGCTAAAAATCGAGGAACCTACGCTTAGCGTCGTATTTAGCGTAAACGACAGTCCGCTAGCGGGTACCGAGGGCAAGCACGTAACCTCAAACAAACTCGACGAACGTCTAGCCAGCGAGATGAAAACCAATATCGCGATGCGCTACGAAAACATCGGCGAGGGTAAATTTAAGGTTAGCGGCCGCGGCGAGCTACAAATCACGATTTTGGCCGAAAATATGCGCCGAGAGGGCTTTGAGTTTTGCCTCGGACGTCCGGAAGTCATCATCAAAGAGATCGAGGGCGTGCGCTGCGAGCCGTTTGAGCTGCTAGTATGCGACGTGCCGGACGAGTTTAGCGGTACCGTGATCGAAAAACTCGGACGCAGAAAGGCTGAGATGGTCTCGATGAACCCGACCGGCGACGGACAGACGCGCATCGAATTTGAGATCCCCGCACGCGGTCTAATCGGCTTTAGAAGCCAGTTTTTGACCGATACGAAGGGCGAGGGCATCATGAACCACAGCTTCCTTGAGTTTCGACCGCTAATAGGCAGCGTCGAGCACCGCAGTAACGGCGCTCTAGTGTCGATGGAAAACGGCGTGACGCTGGCGTATAGCCTCTGGAACTTGCAAGATCGCGGCGTCCTTTTCGTCGATCCGCAGACCAAGACCTACGTGGGTATGATCATCGGCGAGCACAGCCGTCCAAACGATCTGGACGTAAACCCGATCAAAGGTAAAAACCTAACCAACGTACGCGCTAGCGGCTCTGACGACGCTATCAAGCTCGTACCGCCTAGAAAGCTCAGCCTAGAGCGCGCTCTGGAGTGGATCGAGGAGGACGAGCTAGTCGAGGTCACGCCGACGAACATACGCGTGCGCAAACGCTATCTAGATCCGACTATGCGCCGCAGAATGGCAAAAACAAAAGAGTAAATTTTATAAATTTAGCCTGCAAATTGCGCTTTTGCGCGGTTTGCGGGATGCTCAATTTGCCGTGCTTACAAAAAGGATTTTGGCTTTAAGTTTGCCGGGGAATTATTAAGCGATTTTTATGCGCTCGCCCTTTTTAATTTTCGTAAATTTAACGACTCAAAAACTAGGCAAATTCGGCCGAAAGGCAAGGTCGTACGCAGTTTTTATAAGCCCACAAATATAGCCGAATTTGCCTAAATTTACGGTGATAGTTAAAGTGTGAATTTATTTAAACTATCTACAAATTTAAACGCGCAAAGATACTAAAAGATAGGTTTAGCGATCTCCCGCAACCACAGCGACTAGAATTTACGGCGCAAAAGCGTCTTTAAAAAAGCTTAAACTCGCAGTCAGGCTCAAACGGGCACGATCTAAGTTATGATTACGATTTATCAAGCCGCATTTGCTTTACCGCAGACGGCACGGGTAGTCTTTGATCCTGCGGGTAGAGAGGTGCTCAAGATTAAGCGGCACAAATCCCGTGCGAAGATGTCCGAGATTTCGGTCTCTTTAACTTGAGCCAAACTATAAAAATCGCAAAAATCAATGCTCGCCGAAATAAGAAATATTATGTTCACGCATTTTTTTAAACGAGATTTATCTTCGCCACTAAAAGATAACTGGGTCGAGACGCTACCACAGTACGTCAGAGACGGCGTTCTTTGCGCCAAGGAAAATCAACGCTCCTTACGAATACGCGATTGGTCGGCTTTTGATTTCATGATACCAAAACGTATGGAGGGCAAAACTGCGCGTACTAGCGACGAAGTGGTCTTGGATTTACGAGATTTATCGCTTTATCCTGATTTGCGTGGGTTATCCATCACGACTAATTTTAATTTAATTCAGGTGCGCAACCTTGACGCTCTTTACCGACTTAAAAATTTAGAAACGCTATCTATAAGCACGGAGAAAATGCATAAATTTGAGATAGACGTCTCCAAAATAACGGCGCTAAAAGAGCTGGTTTTAGACGGCTATAAGCCCAACGTTTATAATATCTGCAAAGCCAAGCAGCTAGAAGTCCTCGTCCTATACGGCTACAAAATAGCGATTTGAGCGAATTTGCGGATTTGTTAAATTTACGCGATTTGAGGCTATTTTACAGCGAAATAAAATCATTGGACGGCATAGAAAATATGACCAAACTAGAGCATTTAGAGATTGCTTGGGCCAAAAATTTACAAGATATTTCGGCGCTAGATAGACTGGAGCAAAAACACGAGATAGGCGGCGTTTTGCTACCGAAGAAATTTAAACGTAAAAAATAAAAACCGATGATAAATACAAATAGCGCAAAAAACGATGACGCTAAGAGGCAAATTTACGGATATAAAAACCCGGCGCGAAATTTTAGTTGCAAGAATTTATGATTTTTCTGCTAAAATCGCGTCTTTACGACTTTTAAACCCGCGGCAAAAATCTCAAATCCGCCGCTAAATTTGCGTAAAACAACTAAATTTTTAATCAAGGTATAAAATGGAACTCTCGCATATCATCGTTTTAGCCCTAGTTCAGGGCATTAGCGAGTTTTTGCCCGTATCTAGCTCGGCGCATCTAGTGCTGGTGCCAAAGCTGCTTGGTTGGGCGGATCAAGGGCTTGCCTTTGACGTCGCCGTTCACGTAGGCACGCTGGTTGCGATTTTGATTTACTTTAAAGACCGCATCGCCGCGCTTTTGAGAGATTTTTTCGCCTCGATCGCTCAAAAAAAGACGGTCGGACAAAGTACGCTCGTGTGGGCGACGGGTTTTGGCACGATCCCCGTGGGGCTGTTTGGCCTAGCCTTTGGCGATTTTATCGAGCAGTACGCTAGAAACGGCGCTTTGATCGCTATTATGACCATAGTTTTTGGATTAATTTTGGGCTTTGCCGATAAAAAAAGCGGCGCAAAGGGCGAAGCCGCCATCACGATAAAAATCGCCCTAATCATCGGCCTAGCGCAGGCAATCGCGCTCATACCGGGCGTTTCGCGCTCAGGCGTGACGATGACGGCGGCGCTGATGCTCGGCTTTTCTCGAACGGCGAGCGCAAATTTTTCGTTTTTGCTCTCGATCCCGGTTATCGTGCTAGCAGGCGGTTTGGAGGCTATTAAAGTCTTTAAGATGCCCGATGCGCTACCTTGGAGCGACCTTGCTATCGGTGCGGCGATTAGCGGCGTTAGCGCGTATCTTTGCGTGCGGCTATTTATGGCGATGTTGCAGCGCATTTCGATGATGCCGTTTGTGATTTATCGCTTGATTTTGGGCGTATTTTTGCTCCTAACGTTTTTATAAATCGGCAAATTCGGGCGCAAATTTAAATTTTGCCGCCTGAATTTGCTTTGTATGTAAAGCGTAAATTTGACTAAGACGGGTCGAAATTTAGCCTTTCTAAAACCTCTTTTATCCTTGCGCTTCTACTCTCTACGCTATCTTCTTCGCTAAACATCCTGTGTTCGCTATATTCAAACGGCGGCAGGTCTTTAACGAAACCATAAATTTCCTCAAAGCTTAAAATCTTGCCGTGCAGGTCGTAGCCGACGTTTAGCGCTTTGCCTTTTATATTTGCGATATTTGCGTGGATGTGGCCGTAGAGCTGGATAGAGCCGTAGTGACCCCTATTCCACTCGGATATCGGATAGTGAAAGAGCACGAGTCGAAATTTATCCTGCCCGTGCTGCAAGGTTATATCTTTGTATTCGCAAATTTCCTCAAACAGCGCATTGCCGTCTTGCTTTTTGATGCCTAGCAGCTCGTCTTTGTGCTTTTTTATCGCTTTGTCGTGATTTCCTAGCACTAGGACGTGCTTGCCGCTTAGCTTGCTAAAGATGGATATATTAGTCTGCATATCCTTGTGAAAGCTTAGATCGCCTATGTTATAGACCGTGTCGCAGGGATTTACGCGCGAGTTCCAGAGACGAATGAGCGCTCTATCCATCGCCTCTACGCTAGAAAAAAGCCTAAAACACGGATGAAATTTCATGATGTTGCTATGTCCGAAATGCAAATCGGAGGTAAAATAAATCATCGTTTTTCCTAAAATGTATTTAAAATTTACGGCAGCTAAGCAAATAATCCTTGCCTATTAAATTTGCGAATTTGCTTGCTTTTTTGGCTTTTGGATTAAATTTAAGACGGTATAAGCCGTGCGGCTAAATTTAACTATAAGCTCTAGATTTTGAGACGGATACGGCTTGCGCAATCTTGCTAAATTTGCAAGCCTAGCTTCGTTTATCCTATTAAAATGCTAAATTTATGCTTAAATTTAAACTTACAGGCTTACTTCAAATTTCTTGCCGCTTTTTATCTCCATTATCTCTAGGCGCTTAAAAAACACGGCCCCTACGTCCATCGAAAAGACGTTATTTTCGCGCCTGGTTATCCTATTTTCCTCGCTTGCTACGTGCCCGTGAAATATCCTCTTGCCGGTATTATTACCCTCCCAAAAGGGCTCTATACTCCATAGCACATAGTCCTCGTCCTGCTCCTCTTCGCTTTTGCCGCCGTCAAAGGTTGCGTGGACGAATATGCTTTTTTCAGAGCTTACGACGTGGGGCATATCGCTGATAAAATCCTTGAGCCACGAGAGTGCGAACCTATTTAAATTTCGCTTGTAAATCGATCTTTTTGTTTTGTCGCCGCCGTTTCTAAGCCAAATTTGATGATCTAGCGCGTCGCCGCCGAAATACCCGTCCATTATCATTTTTTCGTGATTTCCCAGTACGTGGATCAGCGCGTATCCGTTTCTAATAAGCTCTGCGTATCTTTTATAAAGTCCGATCGTGTCCTCTCCGCGGTCGCAGCTGTCGCCTAGGATGATTATCAGATCTTTTTTGCTCAAATTTATCTTTTTAAGCATCAGGTTAAAAAGCCCGAGACAGCCGTGCAGATCGCCGAATACGAAAATCCGCGCGTAATCATCTTCGTTTATATGTTTTATCTTTATCATTTTTTGTTCTTGATTTTTAAATTTGCGGAAAATTTTTGGATTAAGTTTTATAAGATTATGGCAGATGGGAAGGGATTCGAACCCTCGAAAGCTTGCACTTTACACGCGTTCCAGGCGTGCTCCTTCAACCGCTCGGACACCCATCTATGAAGCCTGGATTATAGCTAAAATTTAATAAGCGCAAACTTATACTTAAATCTTACGTGCGGGGTTTGGATGAAATTTCGCTTAAAAACTTTCGCGTTTCGTTTTTTAAATTTTCAGAATCTCCGGTATTTTCTATCGTAAAATTTGCCGCAGCGCGTTTTTGCTCTATGTCTATTTGTAGCTCTACGCGGCGTTTTGCGGCGTCGTAGCTAAGCTCGTTTCGCTTCATCACGCGCGAGATTAGCGTATCTTTTGGCGCATAAACGACCGCTACGCGCGAAAACTCTTTGTAGGCGTCCCGCCTTTCAAAAAATAGCGGAATATCTACGAAATACGTCCCGCCCGCGCTTTCTAGCTTTGCCGCGCGAGATAAAATTTCAAGCCTGATTTTTGGATGCAAAATTCGCTCTAAAATTTTTAGCTTGCCCGCATCCTTAAACGCTAGCGCACCGAGCTTTTTTCTATCGATTTTGCCACCGCTTAAAACCTCGTCTCCAAACTCCGCCGCGACCTCGCTCGCGCACAAATTTAACTGTTCGTGGGCGATAGAGTCCGCGTCTATAATCTCAAATCCTCGCTCGCGCAGTATCTCGCAAACCGTGCTTTTGCCGCTACCGATGCTGCCCGTGATAACGATTGCATGTTTAAATTGCGGCATTTTACCTCCGATTTTTTACTCCGATTTTAGCAATTTTTGGCTAAAATTAATCAAATTTCAATAAAGGGCAAAAATGATAAGCTACAAAGACGCAGGCGTCGATATAGACGCGGGAAATGACTTCGTAAACGCGATAAAACCGTTCGTAAAAGCGACACAAACTCCGCACGTTTTAGGCGGTATCGGCTCGTTTAGCGGCGCGGTAAGGCTGCCTGCAGGCTACAAAAAGCCCGCGATCCTAGGCGCTACCGACGGCGTGGGCACAAAGCTACGACTCGCGATCGACGCGCGTAAATTTGACGGCGTCGGCCAAGATCTCGTCGCGATGTGCGTGAACGACCTCATCTGCAACTTCGCCGAGCCGCTGTTTTTCCTCGACTACTACGCGACGGCGAAGCTCGAGATCGCGGATGCCAAAGAGGTCGTAAAAAGTATCGCCGAGGGCTGCAAACTAGCCCGCTGCGCGCTTATCGGCGGCGAGACGGCCGAGATGCCTTCGATGTATGAAAAGGGCGACTTCGACCTCGCAGGCTTTGCCGTGGGTATCGCCGAAGAGGACGAGATCGACCGCAGCAAGTTCGTACGCGAAGGCGACGTGCTCATCGCGCTTCCTAGCAGCGGCCTACACTCAAACGGCTTCTCGCTCGCGCGCAAAGTGATCGCCGAGCTTGGGCTAAAATTTGACGACAAAGTGGACGGTCGCGCGCTCATCGACATGCTTTTGGAGCCGACCAGGATTTACGTCGGCGACTTTTTAAATTTAAAAGACAAGATCCACGCGCTCGCGCACATCACGGGCGGCGGCGTCGTGGAAAATCTGCCGCGCGTATTCCCTGAGGGTCTAGGTGCGAAGATCGAGCATGCAGCGATCCGCACGCCTGAAATCTTTAAAATCATCGCGCAAAAGGTTGAGCCCGCCGAAATGATGAGGACGTTTAATATGGGCGTTGGTATGATCATAGTGGCTCCAAAAGAAAATGCGGACTTCGTGCTCGCTAACACCGATGGCTACGTTATCGGCGAGATTGTAAAAGGACAGGGCGCGCAGCTCGTATAAGCGGCAAAACAGGCTCGCCGCAATAAGCGCTCGGATTTAGCCGCTTGTTTTTATTTACGGCAACGGCGGCTAAATTTAAAAATGCCGATTTTACCGTTGTTTTAGGCGGCTAGAGTTTGCCGTTATATTAAATTTAGGCAAACTCGCAACCGTCCAAACGCGCGAAATCAAGCGATAAAATAAGGCGCAAAGCAAATTTAAGTATTTTGTCGCCTAAAAATCCACAAATTTATCGCGGCTAAGGCTTAAATTTAACCCTCATTTGCTAAATTTTTGCCGATTAGCCCGCAAAGTAGCCTTAGTCAAATAAATTCAAAATCGCTTGCTAAATTTACGCACTACGGTAAAATACCGAGTCAAAAAAGGCGAAAAAAGAAAAAACAAGTAAATTTTAAGACTAAAAAAGCAATAATCGCGCTTTAGCTTTATCTTAAAAGACCGCTTCAAAACGGCCCGAAAATCAAACAGCGACGCAAAAAGAAGCTAAATTTAAAACAAAACCAAGCGATAAACCGAAATTTAAGGAGAAAAAATGAAAAAATATCTATTCGCCCTTTGCGCTTTGGGCGCGTTAGCCTGCGCGCAGGAGGAGTCCAACGGCGTAAGTATCGGCATCGGAGCAGCCGTCCAAAAAGACCTCTTTTATACCAAAGACCGCCTAAGCGCCGTGCCTTTGCCCCAGATTGAGGCTTATTACGAGGGCTTTTACGTTAGAGGGCTAGAAGTCGGCTATGAGCATAATTTTAGCGAAAATCTCTTTGCGGGCGCGTATGCTAGGTTTTTTGACGGCTGGCGCGTGAAGTCGAGCAAACTAAAACCTCAGTACCGCAGCGTCCGCGACAGAGAGCATCAAACGGTGCTCGGCGGCAAATTCGGGGCGAATTTCGGCGGTTTTCAGACCTTTGTTTACGCCCAGGGCGGCGGACGGGGCGGTAGCTACGGAGCCGAGGCGTCGTATTTCTTGCCCGTTACGCAGGGATTTTCGCTCGTTCCAGCCGTTACTTACGACGTATTTTCGCGAAAGCTTAGCGATTATTACTTCGGCACGGACGTAAGCGAGCTAGGCGGCGCAGTGACCTCGGTCTATAATCCTGGCAGCTCCTACGCGCTAGGCGCCAGAGTCACGGCGACTTATGAATTTAACAACGGTTTTGGCTTAAGCGCGACGGCGGGCGCCAGGAGATTTTCGGACGAAGTAGCTCGTTCGCCTATCGTTCGCAGCAGATACGAGAGCGTAGTTTATACGGGCATTTCGTATAAATTTTATATTTTAGACGTCAAATTTAAACGAGAAAATGAGCGAATTTATAAATTTTAAAAGCAAAATCGTAGAACAAAAGGCAAAAGCCAGGCTAAAAAATAGCGGCCTGCTGCGCCGAGTCGGCAACCGCGACTACGTGAGCGAGGAGGCGGCTTCGGGCGTAACTAAAATGCAGTTTTGCAGCGATAAATTTACGGACGGCGACCTTGCTGATTTGGGGCATTTTGCAAATCTAAAATCTCTGGAAATCAGCTCGCAAAACGTGCGTGATCTTTCAAATTTGCCCGCTCTTAGCTCGCTTGAGGCGCTAGATCTAGACGCCCCATGCGGCAATGCCGCGCCGCTAGCTAAATTTAAAAAGCTAAAAAAATTGCGGCTTTTTAGCGTTTTAATCACGGATTTTACGCCGCTTGCATGCCTTAGCGAGCTTAGGACGCTAAAGCTTTACGATTGCGGCGTCAGAGACATTTCGTTTTTGAGCGAGCTTAAAAAACTAAAATCGCTAAAGCTTTCAAACAATGAAATTTCAGATGTTTCGCCGCTTGAGCGCCTCGCAAATTTAACCGAGCTTTGGCTGGATAGAAACCGCATCCAAGACCTCCGTCCGCTTGCGGCGCTAACGAAGCTAAAAGAGCTAAATATCGAAGTAAATACCGTCCAAGACCTAGCGCCCATCGGCAAGCTTAGCGAGCTAGAATGCCTGCGCGCGGACGGTAACCGTATCGCGGACGTCTCGCCTTTGGCAAATCTAGCAAAACTGTGCGTGCTATACCTCAGCCAAAACGCTCTTACGGACGTATCGGCGCTTAAATTTTGCCGCGCGCTAGAAAATATTCATCTTGACCTTAATCAAATTTTAGACATTACGCCGCTTTTAGCTTTGCCAAGGCTTAAATTTCTAACCGCCGATACGAGCGTGAATCACGCGGGCTTTGAAGCGAAATTTGACAAAAGCGAGGGGCTAATTTGCTTGGGCGACGTAGACGACGAGGCGAGTTACGCGCGGTATTTTGCATTTAGCGCAAAAGAGGCTGAATAAATTTAGCAAACGTAAATACGCGGCGTAAATTTTACCGACTCTAACCAAAGCGCACCCCCCTGAATAATCAAATAAATACTTAAATAAAAATATTAAAGCTAAAATTTAAAAACTAGCGGCTAAAATTGGCTTAAATTTAACCAAAAGGAGTAGCTATGAGTATAAATTTAGATAGACTTAAGGCGCTTTTTAGCGAGATAAACGCCGTAAACGACGCAAGCTTTGGCGCCGGGATGAGCCGCCTAGCCTACACGCGCGAGGATAAGGCCGCTAGGGAGCTATTTATCGCGCGCTGCAAGGAAGCGGGGCTAAAAGTACGCATAGACGCGATCGGAAATATCTTTGCTAGGCGCGAAGGCACCGAGCCCGAGCTACCGGCGGTAGCGTTTGGCTCGCATCTAGACACCGTGATAAACGGCGGCGAATTTGACGGGATTTTGGGCGTTTTAGGCGGGTTAGAGCTGATCAGATCCCTAAACGACGAAGGCGTACAGACGCGCAGACCGCTTGAGCTAGTCGTCTTTGAGTGCGAGGAGTCGAGCAGATTTAACATCGCTACGCTTGGTAGCAAGGTCATGTGCGGCAAGCTAGGATACGAAAAGCTAAAAGACGTGCGCGACTTTCAGGGGCGCGCGATAGGCGAGATCTTTGCCGAGTTTGGTATCGATCTAGCGAGCATCGAAAAGGCCAAAAATTTGACGCCTGGCTACGAGAGCTTTTTTGAGCTACACATCGAGCAGGGGCCGCTACTGGATAACGAAAATATCCAAATCGGCGTTGTGAGCGCCATCGCCGCGCCGCACAGATTTAGCGTGCGCGTACAGGGTCAGGCTCAGCACTCCGGCACGACCGCGATGAAGTACCGTCATGACGCGCTTTGCGCAGCGGCGCAGATAGTGTTAGCTGTCGAGAACGTCGCGCGCGAAAACGCGGCAAACGGCGTGGTGGCAACTGCGGGCAACTGCACGGTAAAACCGGGCGTCATGAACGTCGTACCTGGCGAGACGACGCTACTAATCGACCTGCGCGGTATCGACCTGCGCACGCGCGAAGCGGCCTACGAGCAGATCCTGGCCGAAATCTCGCGCATCGAATCACAGCGCGGCGTCAAATGCGAGATCAAACAATTAGCCTTCGACGAGCCGTGCGCGCTGGACGGCCGCCTCATCAAGCTAATCGCCCAAAAAGCCGAAGAGCTCGGGCTTAGCTTTGAAATCATGCCAAGCGGTGCTGGACACGACGCTATGCATATGAGCGCGCTCTGTCCTACGGCGATGATCTTCATCCCGTCTAAAGACGGCATCAGCCACAATCCGGCGGAATTTTCTAGCTGGAGCAATATCGCTAACGGCGTAAATTTGCTAAAAAGCGCGGTTTTAGAAACGGCGGGTAGAGCTTGAGCCTAAGGCTAAATTCGGCGGGCGGCGAAAATCAGGCAAAGGCGGTTTAAATTCGCATTTAGCGCAAAACGTCGCCTTAAGTTTCGGTTTAAATTTTGCTCGTTTTTTCGGCGACTCGGCGGCTAAATTTGGATTTTTTACGAATTTTGCGGATGATTTATCCCTAAAACGGGCTAAATTTAAAACATAGTATCATCGTTTTCGCTTTTTTCGGATGTGTCTTGGATGACGTCCCGGCGCTAGGCGATTTTGCCGTCCTTGAAGCGATTCTGGATAAAGACTAGACCGCCGCCCGTGCCGATAGTTTGATCTGCGCGCTGCTTTGCATTTGCGCGGGTTGCGCCGCATAGACCTGCGACAAGCTCGCCGCTACAGCCAAATAAAGCAGAATTTTTTCATTTTGATACTTTAAATTTATTTTAGCTTAAAATTTGCAGTAAATTTTAAAAGCGAAGCATTGTAGTTAAAAATAGATGTAAGCCTAGTAGCTATAGCCAAGCGCTTTATTTTGGGTTAAACGTAAATTAAATTTAGCCGACCGACTCGGCCGACTAAATTTCATCGCAAAACTACAGCTCTGCGTTAGCCGCGGTTATATCGTAGTTGTTTTGAAAGCCGTTATTGGCATTTACGACGCCTAGCAGCTTGATGTCGCCCTGGTCTAGCTTGCCGTTGCCGTCGTCCTCGATCTTATAGACGTAGTTATAGGAGTACGAGTTGCCCTCTTGCTTGAGGTTTTTAGCGATGAGCAGGGCTTTTGCGCCTTTTTCAAACGACTCTTCAAATACCTTTTTAAGCGCGTTTAGCTCGCTATTTGCGCCGCCGCCTTGATTTGGCGGCGTAAAGCTTAGCTCGGCTTTATAGATCTTGCCGTCTTGCAGCGTCGCTTTTTGCCCGTTTGCGTTCAGGTTAAACTCGCCCGCGCTTAGTTGCTTGCCCTCAAATACCTTTGAAAAATCAAGCTTATCGTCTGCGCCGAATTTCTCCAGCTGCCAGTTTTTCTCGTCTTTATCCAGAGTAAAGATATATTTGCCCCCGTCCGCGCTCGCGGTTTTGCCGTCCTTTAGCGCCTCGCTTATTTTTAACGTTTGGCTAGGGGCAAATTTGCCTTTTAGCTCGCCTAGCTGCGAGGCGGTTAAATTTATAGGCTTATCGTCGCTGCTGCCAATGCTTGCTATTTTGTCTTTGTTTGAGATTAAATTCGCCAAATTTTGCTTTATGTTTTCCGCCGTATCTAGCAAATTTAGCCCGCCGGCGCCTTTTGCCGCTTCGGTCGCAAACTGCGCCGCGCTAAGGCTTTTTGACGCGGCCGCTAGCACGATGTTATCCGCACTAAGATTAAAGTCGCGGTGCGCGCTAACGGAGCCTATATATTTTACCTCATCCTTAGTTATTACGTTATCGCCGTTATTTTCGACCTTATATATCTCAAAACCGCTGTAAGTTTTAGCTAGGATTATCGATTTTTCGTTGCCTGCGGCTTTGGTTAAAAACGCCTTGCCTTCGCCGAAAATCTTATCAAATCCGGACGCAAAGCCTGCCGACATACCGCTAACGTAGTAAATTTTGCCGTCTTGTAGCTGCGTTTGCGCGTCTGCGGCGACGTTTAGATCGCCGATAGACGTTACGTTAGAAGCTAACTTGGAGAAATCAAGCTTGTCGCCGTTAGATAAGGCGTTTATAACGACTCTAGACGCGTCTTGCTTAAAGGCAAAGGTTTCTTTGGCGTCGCTTGCGTAGACCGAGCCTGTCACGTTTGTTATTTTTAGATTATCGTCTGCGGCAAATTTAAAAGTTTCGAACGTATCTTTATCAAGCTCTAAAACGCCGTCTCCTTGCACGTCGATCTGTTTTTTGGCATTGCCGGCGCCAAAAGACAGCCCCGCAAAGGCCTTTAGCAGCTTTGAACCGTCCGCGTTTAGCTCTTGCGCGCTTTGCTTTAGCGTGATTTGCGTGCCGTATTTAGTATGCAAATTTAGATCGCTAAGCTTAGTCAGCTCTTCTACGTCGCTTGCGCTAAGTTCGATGTTTTTATCGCTTAAATTTAGCGTTTCTATCTTTGAAACGTCCGCCGTCTTTAAAAATTTCATGATTTTTTTAAAGTCGTCTGCGATATCAAATTTACCTTTTCCGACGAGTTTGGCGGCAAATTTAGCGTATTCATCCACACTTACTTCTAACGATCTATTGATTTCAAAGCTATCCACCTTATCGCTTAGCACAGCATCCTTATCGTTTGAGCTAACGCCCGTTAGTTTTATGTTATCGTTAGCGTCAAATTTATCCGCGCCGATTTTATTAAAATTCGTAGCCGAGATTTTTAGCTCCGCGCCGTCTGAGGTTTTTATGGATTTTATCTTTTCGCCAAAATAATTAAGCCTGTTTTCTACCGCGTTTTGTAAATTATTCGCGCTATCTTCGATATCTAGGGCGCCGTCTGCGATCTTATAGCTTGATAGCTTGTCGCCGGATAAAAATCCTTTGCCGAAAATTTCGTAAAAATCAGCTGCGCTTAGCTTTTGCGTTTTAGCTATCGCGCCGTCTTTTAGCTTGTCGCTAAACGCGCCTAAAGCCTTTAGGGATTCTTTGCTAAACGCGTCTTTATCCGTTAGCGTTACGGCCGAATTTGCGATTTTATCTGCAGCCTCTTTGTTAAGCGACGTTAGCTCAGCCGCGCTTAAAACGGCCGATTTTACCGCGCCGTTAGCAAATTTAGCGGCATTTTGAGCTAACGTTTGTAGCTGAGCGTTTGTTAGCGCGCTATCTTTGCTAAGCTCTACCGCGCCGTCTGCGATCCTGTCTTTTAGCGCGCCGCTTAATATCTCCTTAGCTTTTTCAAAGCTTGCGACTAAAGATTTTATATCGCCGTTTTGCTTGAGCTCGAATTTAACTCCGCCCGTAGTTATGTTTGAGTACGCGTTAGGCAGGATTTTATCTCCTAGCTTGCCGGATAAAAACGACTCTTTGGTTATGTTTTTGGCTCCGTCTAAATTTAGCGAGCCTAGATACTGCGCGCCGTTTTCAAACGTAAAATCATCGCTTGATATCTTTGCGACGTTGCCTTTGTCGAAAAACTCGTAAGTCGTATCGCCGCTTTTTAGCGCGTCGCCTTTTTGCGAATTTGAGCTTAGGCTTTGTTCGTCGTAGGCCTTTACCGCGTCTTTGGATTGCGCTTTTTTCGCAGACCTAAAGGTATAAACGTCGCCGTTAGCGAATTTAACGGCCTTTACGTTTAGCGTATCCGCGTCTAAAGGCTTGGTAGCTTGCGCGTCTTGGTAAAATTTGCCCTCTTTTTTATAGACGTTTTCCGTGCCGTCTAGCTTAAGAGCGGGCGCGTCGTCAAAGAGCTTGGTAAAGCCCTGCGCGTCGGTTGCCTTGATGGCGCCGTCGGCTAAAACGTTTTGCTTTAGCGTAAAGGCTCCGTCTTTTGCGGCTGGATCGATGCTAACGCCTTTAAATACGATCTTTAAATCATCCGAGTTGCTAAAGCCCGCGTTTTTACCGTTAGTGTAGAGAATAGTGTCGTCGCCGTCTTTGATAAACTGCTTTGAGCCCGCTTGCAGTCCGTCCTCGTTTTGAGCCTGCGTAAGCGAGTCTGCGCCTCCTGCGAATTTGACCTTGTCGCCGGGTTTTGCGCCCTCTATGACGACGGTACCTGTATGCGAGTTAAAATGCGGAACGGCCTCTTTATTTGTAACGTAATAAGTCGTTTGTCCGTCTTTTACGAGCTTATAAACCATACCGCCCGCGCCTTTATCTACTTTTTGCGCGCTGACGCCGTCGGTCGTGCCCTCTACCAGGCCAAACGGCCGCTCGAAAAAGCCGTTGTCGTTAAATTTAACGCCCGATCTAGGCTGGAGGCTGTGGCTGTAAGGGACGCCGTTTTCTTGATCTTTGGCGCTAAATTCGTGCCCGTCTTTGGTAAATGCGCCAAGTATCGCCGTGCCTTTTTCCGCCTCCAAGCTGTCGCCAGTTGGGAAGTTTTTTACCGTATAAACGTCGGCTTTTAGCGTCTTGCCCTCGGCGGTTTTAACCGCGCCGTTTTGGACCGATAAATTTATCTTTTGATCGGCGCTTAAATTTACGCCGTCGTTATCCGCGCTTCTTATGCTTACGAAGTATTTTTTGCCGCCGTGTTCTATCTTTGCCGAGTAGCCGATGACCTCGGTCGATGAGGCGGATGCTAGCATCTGTTTTAGTGAGCCCTCTACGCCATCGTTTGGAGTAGGCTGAGGTTGCGGCTTGGGATCTGGAGTCGGGGTCGGTTTGGGATCGGGCTGAGGTTTTGGATCCGGTGCAGGAGCCGGCTTAGGATCCGGCGTAGGGGCGGGTTTTGGAGCGAGTTCTTTTGAGATTTCATCCTCTGTTTTGCCGGTTACGCCGGAGATGATTTTTACCTTAGAGTTGGCATCTAGCGCAGCGTCTAACTTTGCCTCGTCTACGGTCAAATTTAAGCTTTTAGCGCCCGCTAGCACGGCGTTTTTGACGTCGCTCGCGTTTGAGTGGGGCGTAATGGTTTTATTTATCTGGATAAAAGCTTTTAATTGCTCTTTTATATCGCCGCCGTTTGGAACGTCTTTAATGAGGTCGGCTACGACGTTTGAGGCGATTATCTTGTTTATCAAGAGATTATGCGCGTTTTTCGTAGCTTCGTCGGCGGCATTTGAGTGAACGGGATCGCAAGCGGCCTTTAGCATATCGGCCGCAACCTTTCCTCTATCTTCACCGTCGTTTAGCTTTTTCGTCCAGCCGGCTTTGCCTTCTTTGTCTAGATTAGCTCCGCCTTTGCCAAATACGTTAGCGTATATATGCTCGACGAAATTTGCGTTTTCGTTTACGCTATCGCCGAAAAACTCTTTTGCCGCTACGGTGTCTAGCATCGTGTTTGCGATGGTAGAAACGCTTAAATTTTGCGTATTTGCAGCACCCAGCCAAGCCTTACTGCCCGCGCCTTCGCTCGATCTGCCGAAGAGTCCGACATAAAGCGCAGAAATTTGCGTCTGAGTTACATTCATAACGATCTCCTAGATTTAGATTAAAAATATAGGAAATTGTAACAAATCTAACTGAAATCAATTCTTAAAATTACAGCAAAAATATATAAAATAGAAATTACATTAAATTTTTAAGTTTTCTAAAATAAATTCGGCTCTCTTACATAGTTTTTCTGTTCGTATTCCTTGCCCGCATCGTGGTCTTTTAGGAGTTTGACCACGACTGGACTTAGCGCGATGATGGCGATTAAATTCGGCAGTACCATAAGGCCGTTAAACATATCTGCTAGCTCCCAGACGAAATTTATCTTAAGCAGACTGCCTAAAAATATAAACCCGACGACTAAAATTTGCAAGACGCGCACGAATTTAGCGCCGAAAAGATAGCGTAGGAAATTGTAACAAATCTAACTGAAATCAATTCTTAAAATTACAGCAAAAATATATAAAATAGAAATTACATTAAATTTTTAAGTTTTCTAAAATAAATTCGGCTCTCTTACATAGTTTTTCTGTTCGTATTCCTTGCCCGCATCGTGGTCTTTTAGGAGTTTGACCACGACTGGACTTAGCGCGATGATGGCGATTAAATTCGGCAGTACCATAAGGCCGTTAAACATATCTGCTAGCTCCCAGACGAAATTTATCTTAAGCAGACTGCCTAAAAATATAAACCCGACGACTAAAATTTGCAAGACGCGCACGAATTTAGCGCCGAAAAGATAGCGAACGTTTATCTCGGCAAAATAATACCACCCAAGTATCGTCGTAAATGCAAAGAAAAACAAGCAAACCGCCACAAAGCTATATCCGCCCGTATGCCCCAAAACATGCGAGGAAAAAGCCTCCTGAACGAGCGCGATGCCAGTTAGCACGGCTTTGCCGTTTTCAAAACGTATCACGTCCGCGCTTAGCACGACAAAAACGGTGATATTTAGCACGATAAAGGTATCTACAAACACGCTCATAATACCGAGTACGGCCTGATCGACCGGATGTTTGACGTTGGCTGCGGCATGCGCGTGAGGGGTAGAGCCCATACCAGCTTCATTTGAAAACAGCCCGCGCGCGATACCGTATCTCATCGCCGTAGCTATCGTAGCTCCGGTCGCGCCGCCCCAGGCCGCTGATGGATTAAACGCCGCTTCAAATATGAGCGCGACGACGCTTGGAATTTTTTCGATATTAAACCCGATGATGACTAGCCCGACCGCGACATAGAGGATCGCCATTAGCGGCACGATCTTTTCTGCTACGCGCGCGATGGCCTTGACGCCGCCGATAAAAATCATGGCGCAAATCGCCGCTAAAAACAGCCCGCTAGCCCAGTTTGGTATACCAAACGCCCCCTTAAAGCCATCTGAGATGGAGTTAGCTTGAACCATATTTCCCATAAATCCCAGCGCTAAAATGATCGCTAGCGCAAAAAACGCCGCCAGGGCTTTGGCGTAACGGCTCTTTAGTCCGCGACTGATATAAAAAGCAGGCCCGCCGATCACGTGACCGCTATCGTCTTTGGCGCGGTAAATTTGCGCGAGGCAGATCTCGGCAAAATTCGTCGCCATGCCTAAAAACGCCGCGCACCACATCCAAAATATCGCGCCCGGACCGCCCATTATAAGCGCGGTTGTGGCACCCACGAGGTTGCCCGTGCCCACCTGCGCCGCGACGGCCGTAGCGACTGCTTGAAACGAGCTCATGCCAGATTTTCCCGCCGCTTCGCCGTGCAACGAAAAATTGCCGAACAGCCCGCAAAGCCCTGCTTTAAATTTAAAAATCTGCACGAAACGAAGCCTAATCGTGAAGTAAAGCCCCGTGCCGCAAAGCAGGGCGATGAGGAAATACGGCCCCCAAAGGAATGAATTTACGGAGCTTACGAGATCGGTGAGCATGGATTTTGCCTTTAAATATTTAAAATTTTTCAAGTATATTTAAAAAAAAATAAAATTAGAATAAATAAGAAAAATTTTTTAGCTTGGCTTAAAATTTTGTGCCGACTTTCGGCTTACTAGCGACAAACGCGTTCTTGCTAGCTAGGTTTTACGGCAGATTTTTTGCGCTCTAAGGCGTTTTTGATTGATAATTTCTAAATTTGTCCCGCGATGACGGCTTAGCAGGGCTAAAATTTTAAATTTTATACGCGTTTTTAGGCGGCTTTACGAGCGATTTGCCGTTTTTATTGCGCGGACGTAGCACGGCGAAACGTATTTGGATCCTGGTTTTTGCTGAAATTTTATCAAAAGCTTTTAAAAGGCTTTGGCGCTAAATCGCTTAGTCGTCTTTGCCAAAATTGCCCGCCTTTTGCTTGATTAGGTTAAATTTACCGCTTTGCGCCGATTTTTATAAAATTAGGCAAGCCAGCAATGCCTCGCGGACTATCTGAGGGCTTGCTTGCAGGTTTAAATTTAACGGCAAATTTTACTTCTACCGCACGAATTTAACGCTACCTTATAGGCTTAAACCGCGTAAAATCTACGCCGAACGCATTAAAAACCGCACGCGAATAAAAACAAATCATCATCGTAAAAGCCTTATTCCCGAAGCTCCCACCATTAATCCACCTAGAGGCGCACCCTCTATCTTTAAATTTGCGATGTATGCTAAATTTTGCTCGTTTATCTACGCTTCTTTTAAAATTTACTCTTATGCCTGCCGTAAATTAAATTTGACGGAGTAAAGCCTAAATTTAGCCTTTTGATTTGATTTTAACCAGCCACTCGTCCAGCGTTTTTTCAAAGCCGATGCCGTTGCTCTCGTAAAATTTAAGCGGTTTTTCGAGGTATTTTTGCTCTACCCAGCCGCTAAAATCGTGCGGATAAAGGTAATCTTTGGCCTCGGGCGCGGTGTTGATGAGATATGGCGGGATGGCTAGAGGCGGCTCGTTTTTTACGTAGGCTAACGCGGCGTTTATGGCCTTGTAGCTGGAGTTTGACTTTGGCGAGTGAGCCAGATACATCGCACACTGGGCGAGGATTATACGCGCTTCTGGAAAGCCGATCTTGCTAACGGCGGCAAGCGCGTTAGCGGCTAAATTTAGCGCGTTAGGGTTTGCATTACCGATGTCCTCGCTGGCAAATATCGCCATCCTTCGCGCGATAAAATCAGCGCTCTCGCCCGCATCTATAAGCCGCGCTAGATAGTACATAACGGCGTTTTCATCGCTTCCCCGCAGGCTTTTTATAAATGCGCTCGCTAGCCCGTAATGCACGTCATCCTCACTAACGCCTTCACTAACGGCGTTAGCTCGCAGCGTTTTTAAATTCTCTAACGTTATTTCCTCGCCTAGACTCACGGCAAACTCGAGTAAATTTAAGAGTCCTCGCGCGTCTCCGCCGCTACTTTTTATGAGATAAGCCTTGGCTTCGTCTGAGATATCAAATTTGACTTCGCCTCTCACGCGCTCAAGCAGCTTTTCAAAGTCCTCGCTTGCAAGCGGTTTAAACTCAAATAACATTGAGCGGCTACGGATACCCGAGCTTAGCGTGAAATATGGATTTTCCGTGCTGGCTCCGATGATGGCGGCGCGGTAGTTTTCCATCGGGATTAGCAGGGCTTCTTGCTGCGTTTTGCTGAGGCGGTGGATCTCGTCGATGAAAAATAGCGGCTTAGAAAGCGCGTTTTCGTGGTTTTTTAGGATTTTGCGAAACTCCTCGATTTTGAGATTTCCGCCGTCAAATTCGTAAAAATCATACTCCATCGACCGCGCGACGACGCGAGCAAAACTCGTCTTGCCACAGCCTGCGGGTCCGTAAAATATACTGTGCGGGATTTTTTTGTTTTCGATAAATTTTTTAAAAACGCCCACCAGCTCGCGCTGTCCGCAGATCTCGTCTAAGCTCGTCGGACGAAATTTCAAGGCGAAATTTTGCAAATTTGCTCCTTTTAAATTTTAAGACATTATAGTCAAATTTAAATTAAGAAGCGGATTTGCGGGAGCGGGCGGGTTAAATTTAGCTCCGCGTCCAGGCTACTTTGTCGCGCTACGGCTAAATTTATCTTTTTTGGGTCTTTTAAACTAGACAAACGCCGCGCCTGTGCCGATTTTAGCACCAAAAAAGAGCGCGAAGCCGAAAAAATAAATTTATTTTTAAATATTCGTTTTAAAAAAGAGGCTATAATGCCCGTCTATTTCAAACAAGGAGACATAATGAAAAAGTCATTATTAGTAGTTGCCGCTCTTGGCATAATGGGCATTAGCGCGTCTGCGGCGGAGCTTTCGCCTGCATGCGAGGAGTATTTTAAACTAGTTGACGAGTTCGTCGAAAAAACCAAAGACAATCCGCAAATGGCGGCTATGAAATCGACTTACGAAGATCAAAAAAATCAATTCGCCGCGCTACCTAAAGACGCCCAAGAAGCAGCTTGCAAACCTGCTATCGATCAAATGAAGCAAGTTATCGCAACTCTACCTAAATGATTTTTCCCCTCCTTTTGGAGGGAAACCCCTTTAAAAACATACGATTTTTTATCTAATTTTCACCGTGCTAAATTCGCCCTTTTAGGTTTCGTAGCGGATGAGACGAATTTAACCGGTATTTTTACTATTTTTTAAACCAGGCTTACCAGACAGCATTTAAATTTGCTCCTTTCTAAGCCCAAAAACACAAATTTAAGGCTAAAATTTAGCCGATTTGGCGCGAGTTAGTCGCGAATAATCTTTGCTTTTGCCGTTATGCTCGCGATTTTTAGCTCGTAGATATTCATCGCCTTTAGCCCGTGAGCCGCGGCAACGTCAAAAGTTCGCATATACTTTGGCGTGTATTTTTCGCTAAGCAGCCGTAGAGCGCGCAGTCTCGCCGCCTCGTCCGTCACGATATAAGCTTTAGTCTCTGCGATAGCGGATTTGTATTCTGTCGTGAAAACTTTGGCGCCAAGCGCCCTACCGTCGTCTTTTATCGCATCTAGCTGCTCGTCCGTCAAAATCGGCACCCGCGCATAGCTCACGCAAACCAGCGTCACGTTTCTGCCGTCATTTAGCAGCTTTGCCTTAGAGCCTGCGGGCGCGCCGTGCAAAAACACGCTCCCTTCCTCGCGCACGACCGAAATAGGCACGCTAAAAATTTCGTCCTCGTCCGTAATGCAAGAAATCGTGCCGTATTCGCACGCATCGATGATCGCAAGCCCTTCCTCCGCGGTTAGTTCTCTATCTTTTCGTCTCATTTTTCGCCTTTAAATTTTTAGAGATTATAAAATTTTAACCCTAAAAAAGAGTATAATCAGGCAAAATTTAAAGGACGACGATGAGAAAAATATTAATATTTTGCGCTCTTAGCGCGCTGGCTTTGGGCGCTCAAAACGCGTGCGAGGAGTACGTGAAGCAAAGCAAAATTTATCTAAACGAGCTTTATGAAATGAAAGCCAAACAGCTAGAAAACGATCCGCAAGCCTTTAGGCTGTTTGAGCTCAAATTTAGCGAGCTGCAAAAGGCGCAAGCGGGGCAAGAGGCTTTAATCAAGCAAAACGGCGACGAAAAATTTTGCGAGCGCGAATCGGCACGGATAAAAAGCGCGCTAGAAGAGATAAAAGCACAAAAGTAGGGGAGTTTATGTATTCTAGGCTTTAAATTTAAAATGCCCGGCCTAGTTTGGATAAAAGCGCGAATAAAGCGGCAGCTAGTAAACGTAAAATTCGGTATGCCGTAGCCTGCTGATTAAGTAAAATTTATCTACCGCTAACGCCGCTAAAATAGCCACGGCTAACAAAGCCCAAGCTAAATTTACGTCTAGTTTAGCTATGATTAAATTTACTTTGCCGGCTTGCTTAGCTAGAGTTAAATTTTACCGTCTTAAATTTCGGCTCGGGCATTTAAAACCGCATTTTGCGTCGCGGCGTTTTTGAGGTTTTTACGGCAAGCGTGGCTAAGCTAAATTATTCCTACGCGCCTTTGCGGTAAATTTAGGGTTGCATCTCACGGCGCCCGCGTCCTGTTTTGGCGGGAATTACCCGCGCGACCTTTTTGCAAAAGGACTTGCGCGTCTATTTAGCGCCCTCTAGCCGCGATTTTTCTTTTTCCAGATATTTACCAACATATCTTTGCATCTGCTTGTCCGCGTCTCTTTGGGCGATTTTTTTCATCTGCAAAAACTAGCTGCTAAAGCCCGGAATTTTTAGCTTATATATAGCCTCTACCAGTCCAAACTGGGTAAATCCGTCGGCTCGCCAGATATCTTTATCCGCAGCGACGTCTGCGATGTCGCCTTTTCTTTTCATGATTTGTAGGATAAAGATAAAATCCATGCGGTTGCTTCTATATTTTTCCTGAAAAATAAGCCCTTTAAAAAACAGCGCAAGCTTCTGGGATTTTCTTAGCTTCTCTTCTTTATCTAGTAGCGCGCCGAGCGCCCCGCACAGCGCGCTGTTGCAAACTTCAAACCAATACATCTCGTAGTTTTTATACGCATCGTTTACGGCGCGAAGATTTTGCAAAGAAAAATCAAATGCCTCCGTTACGACCGCGATCAGTCTATCCTCGTAGTCCTCGGATTCGCAGACGAAATTTCGCACCAGGCTTTCGTATTCGTGCATTTTATTAAATTTTTGCCTTAGCGCCATTGCTCTCCTTTTTTGTTTATCGCTTTAATACAAAGCCAAATCGCCGTCGCGCGTTACAAAAGAAGACTTGCTCATTAGCGCCTCAAAGCTAGGCTCTATCTGCGCGGTGCTGCTATCATCTAAATAATATCTCCAAATAGACATATCCCTTAAATCAAAAAATAACTCCACCCCGTCGCTAAGTCCGCCGAAGGTAAAAGTTTTATCAGGGTCTATAACCGAGGATGAAATTTCGCTCGCTACGAACTGATACAGCTTGTGCGTTTTATCTATATCTTCAAAGAGCCTTGAAATGCCGTAAAAATTTAGATCCTTCGTTTTTTGGACTCCAAATTCATTTACGTGGTAATCATAGATAATATAGCTCTCAAAGCTGCCTAATATCTCTTTGTAAGCCTTTGGAAACGCCACGCCGTTTTCGGCCTCAAATAGAGCCAATAAGTCAAATTTATTCATAATTTATCCTTAGGTTTTACTTCTAATCTACGTTTGCTCTATTTTTGTATTTGATTTTAAACAATCCTCTAATAATCCGAATTTATTACCTTCTAAAAGAATTCCGTTCAAATCTTCGATCATTAGTATAATAATATTTAAATTAGCATCAAACAGATAAATATCTCGCAAGTTGCCGCCCTTCGCATCTATCAATACGTTTATCCACTCGTCTCCCTTGCAAATTTCGGGTTCGGTTTTATCGAAATCTAAACCGATCCATGTTTTAGATAAAAATATTTTTGATCTTTTTAACAAATTTAAATCAATCCATTTTCTATCTTTTATCAATAACCAAATCGGATGATTAGGGTTTGGCTCGGTACCGAATTTATAAGAAAAATAGTAGCGTAAATAATCGATTAAAGGCCGCCATAGTATTTTTTCGGCTAATAAATCAAATTTGTCCACAATCTAGTCTTTTGTAGCGGCTTACTCTGTAAATTTAATCAAATTTCACGTCGCTCGCCGTTAAATATTTGCGCGCCTAAAACCGCGCTTAGCTTGGCGCCTTTTAATAATCCAAAAACATCGACGCTTCCGCATCGCCGTGTTTGATTATTTCAAAGCTCGGAAAAGACATTTGCAGTCCTCTGCCGTGCTCTTCATCTTTGGAAACGTCGAAATTTAAACCAAAGATAAACTCTTTTTGCGTTTCGTCCGTTAGGATATTTAGACCGACGAGCCACAAATCGACGTCGCCGTTAAATTCGTCTTTTATCTTTTTTACGGCGAGCGGATACCATGTTGCCGATAGGTTTATGAGCCTGGCTACTTTGTCCTTTAGTTCTTGTGTCAAAGGGCGCGCCCCTTCCTCTAGGGTAGCGATAAATCCGCCAAAATCGGCTTGTCGCTTTGAGGTATGTAAAACTCAAACATGCAAAGCTCGTTTAAAGCGATATCTTCGGGTTTCAAATTTATCTCCTAAAATTAATATTTATTTAACTAAGCGAAGTTTGGATTAAATTTAGAGTATCGATCAAATCGCCGAATTTGACTCCCTATATTTGATGCTAAATTTAATTTTGCCGTGAGCAAACCGCGTAAATTTAATACCGCTTTGGCTTCTAAAATTCAAGCGATTTATCGCTATCTGGTTTTAACTTATTCATCTCATCAAAAAGTCGTTTAAGGTATGTTGTATTTGGCTGCTCGTGCTTACTCGCAAATTCCGCGATCTTTTCAGGCGTGAAGCCGAAGTATTCGAACAATGCGCCCGCCTTGCCGCTCTCGCCGAAGCTCTTCATCGAGTAGATTTCATCGGCAAATTTATACCACTCCAGCGCGCTTGCGGCTTCGACGGCGATGATTTTGGTTTGCGGATCTAAAATTTTATCCACGTACTCGCACGGCTGCTCGCAAAGCAGGTCAAAGCACGGCGCGGAGACGACGTTTGCGCCGATACCCTTAGCGGCTAAGATTTCAGCCGCCTTGACGCAAAGCTCCACTTCGCTACCGCTAGATATTAGCGTGATTTTGGCGTTTTGCGCGCTTTTTAGCAGATATGCGCCGTTTTCTACGCCGCCAAATTCGCCTTTTTCAAGCGGAGCTAGGCCTTGGCGACTTAGCACGAAGGCGCTTGGAGCGCGTAAATTTAACGCCGCCTTCCAGCAAAGCGCGTTTTCGTTGCCGTCAGCCGGGCGGAAGGTGTAGAAGTTTGGCATCGCGCGAAGCGTGCTAAGCTGCTCGATCGGCTGATGCGTCGGGCCGTCCTCGCCCACGCCGATGCTGTCGTGCGTAAAGATAAAAAAGTGCCTAACGCTCATGAGCGCGGCGATACGCGCAGACGGCTTTAGATAGTCGCTAAATATAAAAAACGTCGCGCTAAACGGCAAGAAAAGCCCGTATCTGGCGATTGCGTTGTTTATCGCGGCCATGGCGTGCTCGCGGATGCCGTAGTGGATGTTGCGACCGTTAGGGAAGTCGCCCATGCCTTTTAGCTCGGTTTTGTTTGACGGCGCCAGATCCGCGCTACCGCCGATAAAGCCGGGCAGTGCTCGCGCGATCTCGTTCATGATGATGCCGTTACTATCGCGGGTGGCTAGCTTTTTGCCGCTAAAATCGGGGAAATTTATCTTGCTAAAATCGGGATTTAGCAGCGAATTTAGCATATTTTTGCTTTCACCGCTTAGATTTTCTACCTTTTTATTCCACTGGGCTTCGGCCAGGTCGCCCTTTTCTATAGCGGCGCGGAAGCGAATAAGCACGTCTTCGCCAATAGCAAATTTGCGCTCTGGGTCAAAGCCAGCCGCGATTTTAGCGGCCTTTATGATCTCCTCGCCAAGCGGCGCGCCGTGGCTGTGGTGGCTGCCCTCTAACTCGCCAGCGCCCTTTGCGATGCGGGTGTTTGCGATAATGAGATACGGGCGTTCCTTCTCCGCGGCTTGCTCGAGCGCAAACTCGATCTGATCGTAGTCGTGACCGTCGATACGCGCGACGTCCCAGCCCTGAGCCTCAAACCTCGCCTTCACGTCCTCGCTCCAAGCTATGCTCGTGTCGCCCTCGATCGTGATGTTGTTTGAGTCGTAGATCAGCACGAGGTTGTCTAGGTGCAGGTTGCCCGCGACCGCACAGGCCTCGTAGCTGATACCCTCCTGCAAGTCTCCGTCGCCGCAAAGGCAGTAAATTTTATGATCGATGACGGCGTTTTCGGGGTCGTTTAGTAGATTGGCCGCATATTTTGCCGCCATAGCAAAGCCCACCGCGTTTGCCACGCCTTGGCCCAGCGGCCCGGTCGCGACCTCGACGCCTTTGGTGTGGATCTCGGGGTGACCCGGGGTTTTGGAGCCTAGCTGGCGGAAGTTTTTTAGATCATCAAGGCTAAGATCATAGCCGCTAAGATGCAAAAAGCTATACACGAGCGAGCTTGCGTGACCGCCGCTAAATACGAGCCTATCGCGGTTTAGCCAGTTTGGATTTTTAGGGTTGTGATTTAGAAATTTAGCCAGCACGACCATGACGTCAGCTAGCCCCATCGGCGCGCCAGGATGCCCGCTGTTTGCCTGCTGCACCATATCCGCGCATAAAAACCTTATCGTATCCGCCATCTTTTTTAGCATTTTTTCTCCTTAGTTTTTATGCGATTATACGCAAATTCGGCTTAAATTTTACGCTTTTAACGCCGCCTTAAATTTTAAAAACTCGGCGAAATTTTCCTTTTCTCTATTTTAATTATTTAGCAACGGCTAGTTTGCCGGTGCCGGCGTTTTTATTTACCTCGTTTTGGACATTTGAGGCTTTGAGGAGCTCAAATTTATATGGAGGCTCAAATGGCGGTTTGTCTAGCTTTTCGCAAACGCTGCCTTTTTTAGAAAGGTCTATGTTGCCGCTTTCAAAAATGGTGCCTTTGTTACACTTGTAGCTTATCTTGACGCCATTTGTAAAGTAGTTGTTTTGAGCGTATATTAGCGAGCCAAAGCGCACGCCAATGGCGTATTTTTGGTCATAGAAGCCATCTTTTGAGTCATAAAAGTTGTTATAAACGTGCACCTTTGCATTGCGTGCCATAGGTAGGCGTTGCGCGCAGTTGTCAAAAACGTTATGAGCGACCGTTATAGTCCTTGTTTCGCTGCTGCCATCAGAGTCTCTTGAGCCAATTAACATCGTTTTGTCATGGTTTTCAAAGATGTTGTGCGAGATCGTGATAGCCGCACTGTCTCCCTTGATGTCGCATAGTCCGTCGTAAGTCTGCCATTTGGTAAGCTCTCCGCCTGCTAAATGCACATGACTAAGCTCGACCGTGTCCTTAAAATGGCAGTGATCTACCCAGATGTTTTTGCTTGACTCTATGCTGACGCCGTCATATTGCGCATTAAAGCCGTCATTTTTTTGTACATCTGGAAATGGATCAAAAGCATCTTCGATCTTCATATTGCGGATCGCGATATTTTGGACATTTTTTAACAAAAGCGAGCCGCCTTTTATGCCTGAGTTTTCGCCTAAGCCGATTATCGTGGTGTTGCTAGCTACCGGCACTACGATGAGCTTTTTGTACTCGTTGGCTAAATTTTTGCGAAGCGCTGCTAGCTTTGGATCTTGCGAACCGTCTAAATTTGCACGGCATGAAGCGCCGTAAGCCTGCATAAATTTGGCATAAGAGCTAAACTCGCCACCGCTAATCTCACTTATAAATTTATCCAGCCCATCGCTATTGCCATTTTGCGGGATCTTGCCTTCGCTAAGGTCTATGAGCCCATCCACATAGATGACGTAACCACCCATTTGAGCGTATTTTACGAGCTCTTGCCTATCTTTTACGACGACTTCTTTACTCTCTTTGCCGGCGTATCCGCCAAAATTTTGCTCTGCACTAATGCTAGCGTAACCAAAAGGCGAGTCACTTGCTTTTATCTCGCCCGCTTGTGTCTCAGCACCAAATGCAAATAACGAAGAAACGGCTAGAAACAATATCTTTTTAAACATCTTTAGCCTCCCAAATTTGGCTTTTATTTTTGATCTTCTGTTAGAAAATCACTGCCGAATTTTATTTTGGCTCATTAAATTTAGTGTAAGGCTTTTATAAATTTTTAGTAAAAGCGAAATTTAGCGGCGAGTACCTTGCAAAACGCGCAAACCACTTCGCTTACGCAAAGACGCGTCAGTTTTCAGCCGACGAAACCCGAATTCAATTTTTCTCAAATCCAGCGCAGACGATGTTTTTTAGCGTTTGGGCTTGCCTGGTTAGCTCTTCGCCCCTAGCTTGCGCGCCGTGCGAGCCTTTTTTGTCCGAGGCGAGCGAGTTTTGCGGCGAAGAGTTTTCTTGCGAGCTAAAAATTTTGACGCCTTCAAGCGAGATTTCGCCTTGCGTTCGCACGGCAAAAATTTGACGCGAGTCCTCGCCGTCGCGGCTTTCTACGCTCGTAGCTCTTATCTTTTTGCCAGCAAAAAACGCCTCGCAGACGCCGCCTTGCGCCTCATAATCCGTTACCTTAACGGCGCCTTCTTTAAATTCGTAAATTTTGATCCGCCTTAACCTTCGCAGCTTCTCGTCGCCGCTCCACTCGCGCTCCCCCGCACCTAGTCCCGCGACCGTAAACGCGCCGTCCTCGGCCTTATACATGTCGCCTAGCATTACGGGCAGCTTTTTGCCCTCTTGCTTGGTTAGCGTAAAGCCGATCTTTTCGCCGTTTTTAAAAGACGCGCAAAACCGCTCGGAGAAAAACGCCGTGAAAAACGCGACCTCTTTTAATGCGCCGTCCGTATCCTCGTATCTCGTCCAGTTTTCCTCGGGCACGCCAATTAAAGCGACGTCCTTGTCCGCGCTAGGCTTTAGCCCTGCGCAACCGCAAAACGCCCAGACCGCGACCGCGCCTAACAGCAAATTTTTCATATTTTTCCTTAAATTTACGCGCAAATCCGATCAAAAGCGCGCTAAATTTACGCCCTAGCTTGCGCCGTAAATTTTAAAAACTCGGCGAAATTTTCCTTTTTATCTTTTAGCTCAAACGGTATCTTATGCTCTTTTTCGCCGATTATTACGGCATCCTCTTTTACTTCGATCTGTGCGCCCCTGATCTCGTCCCACGAGCTAAAAACGGGCTCTTCCATCAGCTCGCGGCTAATAAGTCCGCGCTCATCTAGTATCACGCCGTAAGGCTTACCAAAAAGCGAGCGGTCAAGGCTGTGAAGCATCGGTGAGACGGGCTTAAAGACGCTAAGCGATTTTGATAGCAGCTTCGTCTCGTCAAGCGGCGTTTTTAGCGCTTCGCCAAGACCGAGCTCCAAAATTTTATCCGCGATCGTGCGCTCCTGGGCCTTAACGCCTTCCTCGAAAACCGCTCGCAAGACCGCTTTTAGCGCAGTTTTCATCGCCGCTTTCATCTCGTCCTCGATTTCAAATTTGCATTTTTCTAGCTCTTGCCACGCGAGATTTTCCAGCTCGTCAGGCGAATGCTCGTCTGGCCTAAACGCCGCGGCTACTTCGTCCGCGTTTGCGGCGGAGGCGTCAAATTTAACCAAAAAATGCCGTTGCGTAAGTAAAAATCCTATGCTTCTTCGCACGATGCGCGTATGCACGCCGATAAAAACAAGCGGAAGGGCATCGTAAAATTTAACCGTTCCGCCGTAATCCGCGCCTTCTTGCCGCCCTAGGCTTTTATCTAAAATTTGCCTCGTAGCTAGCGCGAAAACCTCGTTCGCATCGTCCCAAACGGGATGCTTTGCGCCTTTTAAAACCAAAACCTTTTGCGCGCTCTCGTCTAGCGACGCTAAAATTTGCTCTAAATTTTGCATATTTTTCCTAAATTTTAGTTTCTTAAATATTTTCGCGTTAGGGCGCAAATCATAGCTTCAAGGCGCGGCAAAAGCCTAAATTTAGCAAAGGCTAAATTTAACGCCCAAACGCCGACTAAATTTATTTTATCTTTTTGTATTTCCATTCGCGCTCTTGGGCTAGTTTAGGCTTGCCGTCCGTAAAAACGTATCTTTTATAAGCGGTCATCGCATGCTTGCTTTGCATATCAAAGGACATCAGCGAGCCGCCGTATACTACATCCTCGGCGAGTATATCGCTATCAAAAGTCGCCTCGATACGCTCTTTTTGCGCCCATCTTTTGCCGTTTGCGTCGCTAACTAGCTCGTAGACGTCGACGCTCACGTTATCGCCGCGCGTATCGTAGCCGTAAACTAGCTTTTTGTCGCCGTCTTTAGCGCCGTATCGCTGCGTAAGCAGACGCTCGCCAGACTTATCGTAGACGTTGCGACTAGAAAACTCCTGCTTCCACTCTTTTTTCTCGTTATCCCACGAAAACGCCGCCGTCTCAAAGTCCGCGCCGCTAACTACGATCACGTCTTTATAGCTGTTTTTCCACTCTTTTTTCTCGTTATCCCAGACCGAAGTTATCGTTACGTCCTTGCCGTTTGCGGCCTCGTGCCTAGACGTCTGCGAGTTTTGCCACGCGCCGTCTACGTAGACGCTGCTTACGCGCTCGTATTTACCGCGAACGTCGCCTGCAATGATCTCTTTTTGAGACGGTATCCACGCGCCGTTTTCAAACAGCGACCTTTCATAACCTATAGGCTGCTCGTTTGCGTCGTAGAGATAGAGCATTTTTTCTTTAGGCTGCCATTTTGCGCCGTCCCAAACGCTATAAACGGTTAGCTCGTTTTGACCGCTTCCGTTATAAGTAGCGCGAGCAAGAGACGATTTTTGCCATTTGCCCGCTTTTAGTTCGTATCCGGTCTCTTCGTATACGCCGTTTGCGCGTTTTGAGACGGTTTTGCTAGCGTTTTTAACGCCTCGGACGTAGCCTGTCGTCTCCTGCGTAGATACTCCGTTTTTAAGGCTTGCTTTATATTCGTTTATCTTGCGCCATTTTTCAGCCTTGAAATCATAATCATAGGCGTAAAATTTAACCAGTTCGCCGTCCTTACCGAAGTAGCTTACTTCTTTGTATCTATTTTTGCCGCCGTCTTTTAGCTCGGACTCGGTTATGACTTGCGTTTTATGCTCTTTAGCGTCGTAAATTTGGCGCGTAACGTAGCTAAGAGTCGGCTCTTCGTATATCTTTTGCGACGTGCTTTCAAGCGCGTATTCGTAGTCTTTGGCTAGAGCGCACGCGCAAAGCGCGGCTAGCAACAAGACAGTTTTTTTCATAAATTCTCCTTTAAGTAAATTTAAGCGATTATATAATTTTAAACATAAAAAACAAAGATGCGGCAAAAAGGCTAAATTTAATCGCCGCTCGCGCTAAAACGAGTTAAATTTCAAACGAGCCGGCGTAGCGCATTTAAAATTTTATCTGCTATAATACTCCAAAAAAAATTTAAAAGGCGAAAAATGATTCCATTTACCGACGAAGAGCTTTTAAACCCAGTAAAAGCGAGCTTGCAAAAGGTTATGCCGATGCTTGAAAACGACGGCGGAGGCATGGAGCTACTAGGCATAAAAAACGGCAAAATTTACGTCCGCCTCACCGGCCACTGCCACGGCTGCGCGGCTAGCACTACTACGCTAAAATACGGCATCGAGCGCCAGTTACGCACGGATATCCACCCCGAACTTAGCGTCGTAAATATCCCTATCGGCGAGGAAGTTAAATTTGACTGATTACAAAAAAGCGGGGCTAAGAGCGTTTAACAAGGGCGAATTTGACGCCGCCGCGAGCTATTTTTCGCTCGCTTATGAAAAAAAGCCGGACGAAAAACTACTCTTTCTCATCACGCTTTGCTCGCTTGCTAAAACCCGCCGCGACGAGGCGATGACGCTTTTTGAGATATTTAAGCTAAAAGATAAATTAGGCATGAGTCCTGCGGATTTGGACGAAATTTTGGGCGGGCTTGAGGCCAAAATCGACGAAGACGAGGATCACGAGGAGCAAAACGCCATTAGCTATGCCGATTTTATGGATGCGGTCAGGCGCGGCGGGTTTAAAAGCGTCTTTGAGGACATTATGTTTTCCACGCGCGTGATGATCGACAACCGCGACGATTTTCTAGAGTTTTTGCAAAATCTTATCAAAAACGGCTTTATAGAAATGGGACTAAGCTACATCGAAACCGCGGCCGTGATGTTTGCCGGCGACGAACGGCTAAGCGCGCTGGCTCGCGAAATCAACGAAAGGGCGCAGAATGAAAATTTACGTTAAAGAGGGCTTCGTCACTGACAACTCGAACGAATGCGAGGCGGGTTGTTATTTCGTTAAAATGGCGACGAACGCCAAATTTGAAGCCGGTGCCCTAGCAAAGGGCGCAAAAATCATAAATTTGGCCGAGTGCAAGCGACTACTAGGCATCGACGAGAACATCAAGATCATCGGCATCACGGGCACGAACGGCAAGACCACGACCGCGGCGCTTATCTGTTCTACGCTCTTAAATTTAGGCTACGGATGCGGCCTGTGCGGCACTCGCGGCGCTTTTATAAACGGCGAACGCATCGATGACAAGGCGCTAACGACGAGCGAAATTTTACGCACGCTTAGCTACCTCAAAGCCGCTAGCGAGCGCGGTTGCGAGTACTTCGTGATGGAGGCTAGCTCGCACGCCATCGCTCAAAAACGCATCGAGAGCCTATCGTTTGCGATGAAAATTTTTACGAATTTGACCCAGGATCACCTCGACTATCACGGCACGTTTGAAGAGTACGCGCGCGTAAAGAGTGAGTTTTTCGCAGACGACGCACCAAAGCTCATAAACATAGACGACCGCGGCGGGGTCAAATTTAACCCCGCAAACGCCTTAACCTATGCGCTGCACGCGGGCGCGGACTTTGCGCCCGTCGAGTATTCGCTAGAAGGCGGTATACGCGCGACGCTAAAGACTCCGCGCGGGCAAATGGCGTTAAGCTCAAATTTGCACGGCGAATTTAACCTCTACAACCTCATCGCGGCCGTCTCTTGCGTCGCGGCGCTGACGGATCGGCCGCTAGATGAGATCGCGCGCGCCGCGGCAGGGTTTGAGGGCGTCGAGGGTCGTATGGAGGTCGTGAGCCGCGAGCCGCTCGTGATCGTGGACTTCGCGCACACCCCGGACGGCATCGAAAAGGTGCTAAACGCGCTTCGCCACCGCAAAATCGTCGCAGTTTTTGGCGCCGGCGGAGATAGAGACCGCACCAAACGCCCTAAAATGGGCGCTATCGCGCAAAAATACGCGCACAGGCTCGTCGTCACCAGCGACAATCCCCGCAGCGAAGAGCCGGAAAGCATCATCGCCGAGATTTGCGGCGGCCTAGAGATGAACGAGCGCGTAAAATGTATCGCAAACCGCAAAGAGGCGATAAAATACGCGCTTGAAAGCCTCGCACGGGATGAAATTTTGGTGATTTTAGGCAAGGGCGACGAGACCTATCAGGAGATCAAGGGCGTAAAATATCCGTTTAGCGACAAAGAGGTCGTGCGCGAACTTTTAGGCAAATAAGCCCCGCCTGCTCGCGGTTTAAATCAAATCGCCGCAGATGGGCTTAAAATTTGATTTTAATAAATTTCTACGCGCGACTGCGATAGATTTGGGTTAAATTTGCGATTTTGCCTACGTATTTTTAAAATTTAACTAAAAATTGATCCGTTTTGACGTTAGAATTATCGCGGTTTACGCATCAAAACGGAGCAAATTCTCACGCCGATTTTGTATTGCTTTAATCTAAATCCCAGCTTCGCTTTTTTTGGTTAATTTATGAAATTATCGCGATTTCGGGTCAAAAAACGCTTTGTACCGTTAAATTTACTCGGCTTATTCTTTAAACGCGGCTTGCAAATTTACTAAATTTACCCATTTGCTAAAATACGAGCCGTCTTCTAAAACGGGAGCAAAAAGCACCGAATAATGCCCGCAACCAGCACGCAAAAACGGCGCATAGCAAAACTGCGTAAATTTGCCCGTAAAAGCCGAATTTATAGTATAATTTCGCAAAAATCAAAGGAAAATCGGATGAAAATCGAAATGCTCTCAAGCAAAATCCACCGCGCGCGCGTGACGGACGCCAACCTCAACTACGTGGGCTCTATCACGATCGGATCCGAGCTCATCGAGGCTGCGGGGCTTTGCGAATACCAAAAAGTCGAGATCCTAAACGTCAATAACGGCGAGCGCTTCGCTACCTACGTGATTCGCGGCGAGAAAAAGGGCGAGATCTGCCTAAACGGCGCGGCCGCGCGCAAAGTCTGCGTCGGCGATGTCGTCATCATCGTGGCTTACGCACAGATGAGCGCCAAAAAAGCGAAAAATTTTGAACCAAAAATCGTGCAGGTAAACGAGCAAAACGAGATTGTAAAATAATGCAGCCCCGTTTTGAGGAGTTTTTCGCCTCGCCGCAGCACTACGAAAGATACAAAGCGCGGCTGGATAAAAAGCTGGCCGAGTTTCGCTTCGGCTTTATGAGCGATGCAAAATGGCGCAAGCTCTTTGCGGCGATCTGCGCCGAAGGCTCGCCTGCAAGACATTGCGAGATTTATGATTTCTTCGGCTCCTGCGTAAACGAGATCAGATTCGCCCTGCCCGCCGCAGACTACGCGCAAGGCATCTGCGAAAACTACATCTCGCAGCGCCTCACGACGAGCGAAAAGCCCACCCTCTACGCCGAGATAGAATACATAGAATTTGCAAAATTTTACGACTTCACAAGCCGCGGCGCACTGCTACCGCCCGAGCACAAAAGCCAGGACCTTGATGCTATAGCGCGCTATTTAGAGCGCCTGGGCAAATTTGAGATGGAGCCTGGCGAGCAGAGCTTAAAAATTTACGGCTATAAGCGCTAGCCGTTTGATAAATTTATTATTTGCTCGCGACAAAACCTAAAATTTACGGTAAAAATATTTGCCTTTATGCAAACAATTCGCCGTTCCTAGGCTTAAAGCGGGCGGTGTTTAAATTTACGTTTTATGGCGCTGAGTCAAATTCGGGGTAAAATCTAAGCTAGCGAGCACGACGGTCGTTTGCAAACAGGCGAAAGGCGAACGCGCCGAATGTCAATTTGTTCAAATTTGCCACCATTTGGCGTTAAATTTGGCGCGGTCGGTAAAATTTGGCAAAAACTGGCAAAATTTTGCGTCTGAATTTAAAAGGATTCGCAAAATGATAGCGATTTATTTTAGCTCCACGGGCAACACGAAGCATTGCGTGGAGAGATTTATAGAGCGCCTGGGCAAGGGTATCCCCGCGGTTTCGATAGAGGACGAGTGTTGCGGCGAGCTACTAAAGCACCACGATGATGTTATCCTTGCCTACCCCGTTTACTTTAGCGACCTGCCGCAGATCGTGCGCGAGTTTATTTGCAAAAATAGCGCGAATTTTAGCAGTAAAAACATCTTTATCATCGCTACGATGGAGATTTTTAGCGGCGACGGAGCGGGCTGCGCGGCTAGGATTTTGAAGCGAGCGGGCGCGAAGATAACGGGCGGCGCCCACATCAGAATGCCCGCATTTATCCTCGACGTGGCGATTTTTAGCTATTCGGCGCAGAAAAACGAGCGCCTGATCAAGGATGCAAACGCCAAGCTAGAACGCGTCGCTCAGGCATTTGTCGCGGGTAATCCGCCGCAAGAGGGGCTAGGCATGCTATGCCGCATCGCGGGGCTTTTGGGATAGCAGCTCTGGATGAAAATTTGGGACAAAACGCCCTTTGCCAGGCGCAAACCCAGCCTAGATACGGCGCGGTGCAGCGGATGCGGCAAGTGCGCGAGATCCTGCCCGATGCAAAATATAAAAATCGCGCACGGTAAAGCAAAATTTGGCAAGCGCTGCACGATTTGCTATAGATGCGTAAACAAGTGCAGGCAAAAGGCGATCACGATCCTGGGTAAGGCGAAAAATCTGGAAAAATCGCGCCGCGCCCCCTAAAAACGAGACTCGCGCGGACTTTATGATATTATTTCGGGTTTCTTGCCGATTTTGCGGGCATGGCGCTTTAGCCTCTCGCTAGATACGGTCGGAAAAAGAAATCTCTTTTCGCAGCTCCACAAAACGCCCGTTTCTGCGTAGTCTTGCAGGGTTTCTTGCAGCTTTTGCGCCGCGCCGACCATACCTAATGAATTATACGCATATATTTCGCGTAAATTTCCCTCCTCATCTAGCCTTTGTACAACGATCTCGTAGTCTAATGATTTATAAATATCTTTTAACCGCACAAGACTAACGAAAGGCGTAGTTTCGCCGTCTTGCGAGGCAAATAAAAGATAGACAAAAGGGTGCAGGTAAACGCCCTCTATCCGTCTTGCGTTCGGTGCTACGGAGTCGCTTACGGCTACGAAAAAATCTTTAAATTTATTTGCTGCGCAACTTTGCGTAAATAAAACGTCTATTTCGTTTAAATTTATACTTATGGTCTTTATTTGTTCGATATTTGTAAAAAATATATTAAAAAATTCAAAAAACGAATTCCCGCGATGCTGCGCGAATGAATATAAATTTTCTGCGATTTTGATAACATAAACGCTGTCTATATCGTAGATAAAATTTTTATTTAATTTTAACAAGCCGTTCCTTTTTTATTTTGCCTAGGCGCCTTAGCCTTTAGCGACGCTATTTTGGCTTGATTATACCGTATTTGCGCGTCGTTTAGGCTTAGCGTTTTTGCGCCGGGTGCGCCGGATTTATCCGCAAAGTAGCCAAAATCGCTAAATTTTAGACTCGGGGAAGCCGTAAATTTGCTAAGATAAACCAAATTCGCCCCGCCGCCTACCGGCTAGCCCAGGTACGCTTTTAGCTCCGCGATCTGCCGCTTAACCTCGGCTATGATTTCCGGCGAGTTTTCCCAAATTTCAAGGAAATCCCATGCCTTGTCAGGCGGGTTGATCATATTTTCCAAAATCGCAACGACTTTCCGGATAGTCGGTTTCAACTTATCTAAAAAATCTGACGGACACGCATACGGCGAGCCAAAGCATGCCAAAACGTGCGCAGCGGCTCTGATCTCATCGTAATTTTCATTTTTGAGATCAAAATTTGCCGCCGTGCTTTCTATATAGATCGAAATTTTTACTCTCCCAAAATCTCGCAAACCAGTCCGCAGCCTCGTCGTTTTCGTACGCTTTGTAACCCCAGTCACCCATTTTAGCCCCTTTTGATAAAAATTACCCTCAAATTTGACGGCTTTTCGGGCTTAAATTTACCCGTCCGCGCCCGTATCCGCCGCAAATTTCAAGGCGGGAACGAAACTTGCATTGCAGGCTTTAAATAAAGTAAATTTAGCTTAAATTGGCTAAAATAACGCGAAATTTGAAAGGATGTTTATGTTTGAGGGGATAGATTTTTCAAAAATGGGACAGATGCTCGAGGAAGCTCAAAAAAAGGCGCAGGAGATCGAGCAGGAGAGTCAAAAGCGCGAATTTAGCGTAAAAAGCGGCGGTGGGCTCATCAGCGTCAGGGCAAACGGCAAGGGCGAGGTGCTCGATATCAGCATCGACGACAGCTTGCTAGAGGACAAGGAGAGCTTGCAGATCTTGCTCATCAGCGCCGTAAACGACGTGCTAAAGATGATCGAGGACGACCGCAAAAACGCCGCGTCAAGGATGCTAGGCGGCTTTGCCGGTATGGGGCTAGGGCAATGAAACGCGCAGCTATCTCGCGCCGTTTGGACACGGTTTTTGGGCTCGCGCGGTTAAATTTCGGCGGCGCTTTGGACAGCACGACTGCAAATTTGAACTCAAATTTAGCCTGCAAATTTTGCTCTCCGCTTTTTGCGGTTTTTGTGATTTGCGCATTTGCCGCGTCGCTTAGAGCCGAGCCGCGCCCGACGCAGGATGATTTTAACGCTTGCTTCGAGAAAAATTTGCCTGCTATGGTAAACGTCGCCGGTAACGGCGGCATCGCGATCACGCCAAATCTAATCGCCGTGCCAAAAGGCGAAACTCCCGTGAAAAACTACGTCAAATTTGACCCATATCTGGGCCTATATCTGGTTGCCTCGGACGCCAAACTCGAGCCTATGAAGATGGCCGACGATAACGCGACGAAAAAAAGCGACTGGGTCAGCGTCACGCGCGATCTAAACGCGACCGTCTACGGCCACGTGAAGGCGCAGGCGCAGGCGCAGGCGCTAGGCGAGCTAGACGTGCTCACGTTTGACGTAAACGGCACGGGCGCCGTGCTAAGTCCGTGCTGCAAGCTACGCGGTATCGCAGTGGGCGGGGATAAATTCGTCCCGAGCCGCTATTTACGGCACTTTGCAGCGTATAAAGACGTGTACTACGGCGACGTGGGCGCGGTCTTTGAGGAGCGAGACAGCAAACTCTACGTAAAAAGCGTCGATCCGCTCGGACGCGGCGCGGTGCTGATGGCAGGGGATGAAATTTTAAGCGTAAACGGCGAGAAAATGCAGAGCTTGCGCGAGCTAAACGAGAGGATTTTGTTCGCCAAAAAGGGCGAGCGGCTCAAATTTGAGATAAGGCGCGGCGAAGACGTCGTAAAATTTAGCGTCGCGGTTTCAGACGAGGTAAAAAAAGAACAAAAAACCGTGCCTAAAACGGACGAAAATATCACAAAAATAGCCCCAAAACCGCAGCCCGCGCCAAATACGGACGCTTCAAGAGTGCAAAAGCTCTACGGGCTGACGTTTGACGAAAAACTAAGAGTAAAAAGCGTGGACGGGGAGTCGGATGCGGCGAGATTTGGCCTCAGAGTCGGCGACAAGTTGATACAAGTAGGCGCTAAAATCGTGAAAAATCGCAAAGAAGCCCTTGCGCTCATAGCTAAAAATCGGGGACAACGCTTGCTTTTTAGGCGAGACGGCTTTGACTTTTTTTACAATGCGCGGTAGGTTCTAGGCGTTTTTGGACGGCCGCGGCGATAGATTTGCTTATTTTGCGGCGCGGGATTCGGACGCAAATTTAGCTTTGGGTCGCTTTTGTTTGTTTCGCAAAAAAAGATTCGGCGCTAGATTCGTTCGGCTTTATGACACTCTAAGCCTCCTTGCGTCAAAGCTAGCTTGTTCTGGGCGTGCTTAATTTTTGCGCGTTAAAACCGCCGCCCTTTAAGCATAAGACGGCTTTTCGGGCATAAATTTAAACTTTTTGTACCGCGGCTTAATCTAGCGGCAAGGTGGTTTGCCAGTTAAATTTAGCTCGTTGCGAAGTGGGCAACCTGCTCGCTTGCAGCGTAAAATCGCAGCTTTTAGAGGCGTTACGCAACCTTGCAAAATACGTAAATTTGGAGCAAGCAAGGATTTGTTCGGCGGTTAGAGCGATTTGGGATGTCTTTGTCAAACAAAAACAAAACGGAGAAAAAATGCAAAATCATAAAAACTCGAAGGAAAGATTAAACGCGCGAATTTACGCGGAAGATAAAGCTTTAAAATCGAATTTCGCTCGCTTTAAAACCTTGCCGCAAAGCTTGAGTTTGGCACGGGTTTTTAGCGCAAATTCGGACGAAAATTTACCGAGCGCGCGCAGCCTGATTTTACCGCGTAAATTTAACGAGACCAAAGCTCTTAAATCGTCCAAAAACCATCTAAAGCGCACAACTTTTTCGGAAATGAAAGTTTCAAATTTAGCCTGCGAAAACGGCGGAGACCTTGCGCGAAATCAGTCTCCTATCTTGTCGCTTGAGAAATCGGCGACATTTCAAAAATTTAGCGCCGAGCAAAAGCGAAATTTAGCGCAGACATCGCCTAACGGCGAAAAAATGCGGGTTTATACAAATGACGCTCCAGGCCTAAATTTACCGCAAAAAATGTCTAATCCGGCTAACGAAAAAGGGCTAAATTTAAGCAAGTCGCGGGCGCTGCTGCCTGGGCAAAATCAAGCGCAAAGTTTTCGCGCGAGCTCGTCTCAAAATCAGCCTCAAATTTTAAATGCGAACAAATCTAAAATAAAATCCGAAAGCCCGAAAAACCGAGTAAATTCGGTCTCGCTAAACGCAGCCAAGAGCTCATCGTTTACTTCCGGCTCAAATTTGCGGCAAACAGCGCCGAGCGCAGCCGATCAGGACGCGCTTTTGGCCGAGTTTAAGGCGTTTTTGAACGCGCATTTGCCAAGCAACCCTAGCTTTCATCCGTGCTTTGACGAGGCGCTTTCATACACGCTAAAATCGGGCGGCAAGCACTTTCGCGCTATGCTAGTCGCAGGCGTCGTAGCGGCGGTGCGTCCCGAGCGCAAAGAGGCGGCGTTTCACGTCGCGCTGGCATTTGAGACGATGCACAGCTACTCGCTCATTCACGACGATCTGCCCGCGATGGACGACTCGGACCTGCGCCGCGGACAGCCTAGCTTGCATGTCAAATTTGACGAAGTTACGGCGATCCTAGCGGGCGACGCGCTAAACACCCACGCCTTTTATCAGATAGCAAGAGCCCCGCTAGACGCGGACACACGCATAAAATGCGTCGAGATCCTAAGCCGCAACGCAGGCATCTACGGCATGGCGCTTGGGCAGGCGGTGGATTGTTATTTTGAGAATCAAAAACTAGGGCTTGAGGAGCTAAAATTCTTGCATATCCACAAGACCGCGCGCCTCATCGCGGCTAGCCTGCAGGCAGGCTGCGTCGTGGCTGGGCTAGACGAGACGGAGGCTGCTCGCATATACGACATCGGGCTTGATCTGGGGCTAGCGTTTCAGATCGCAGACGACATCATCGATGCGACTCAAAGCGCCGAAACAGCAGGCAAACCGACGCATAACGACGGCGCGAAAAACTCATTTACCAACCTTCTTGGCGTAGAGGGCGCAGTGCAGGCCAAAAACGAGCTCATCGCAAAGATAGAGCGCGAGCTAGGCAGCGTGCATACGGGCATCCGCGCTATCGTGACGGGTCTCATCGGCAAACATTTGCGCTAAATTTGATTAAATTTATCTCGGATATAGTCTTAAATATTGATTTAATATAAATCTGTCTGAACTTTAACTGTTTGCCGTTAGATCTTGTTTATCACCTTGTGCCGGTTTAAACTATCAAGCTTTACGGTTCGTCAAATTTGTGACCGTTTTTTTATGCGCTTATCGTAAATTTGGCTATTTTTTACTCGCAGATTTTTTGAAGTGGGAAGGTAATGTGCCCTGCCGTGTCCGTATCGCTATCAAATCCGCCGCCTTAGTTTTTAGCGCATATTTAAATTTTGCGCGCTAAAATTGTAAACATTTACCGCCGGTACTTAAATTTAGCTAGATTTCATATCTTGGATAATCAAAATTTGAAGATAAATTTAAAAATATTTGCGTCAAGGACTTACGCTTGTTTTGTGTAAAATTTTAATTATATTGGTGGATTTTACCGGGCTGCAACTTATTTGGCTATATAAATTCAAAAAGACGTGTGCTAAAATTAAATAAACGCGTATATTTTACATTAAATTTATTATCTATTCTAGTTGAACAAATCTTAAATAAATCTCTACCTTTTGCTGATCGCAGAGCTTAAGACTAAGGTGCAAACAGTATAAAATCTCGCATAAAATACGACCAAAATTAATACATGGTTCATAGCCTCTTTGTTTGAAGCTAAATTTGGCACGAAAATTTAATAAAAATACGCACGGGTAAGCGCTTGACTCTAAACCTGGTTAATCCAAGCACTCGCAAACCCACTCAAAACGTCAAGCCAAAATATGTCGCACTACCTTAACGCGACATATATAAATACTATCTGCACGATGCGAAGATGGCTTGAATAGCATAAATAAGTACTTTAGACATATTAAATTCTACCGTAGTCAAGCTTTTCAAGGCCGTAGCGTATCAAAATGGTATACGTTGTTGTATTTGCTTTTGCCTAAGATATCGATACTATTTATGAGTTGTTTAAAATACGGCGACTTTGATAAATCAGCCAACTAATTTTACAGAGCGTAGTTACAAGTGGCTTACCGGAAGCAAATTTCAAAAAGACATAGAACTTCATCAGCCATTCTAAACTAATTTTTAGGTACCCAAGGCCTTCAAGGGCTAGAGGATTGAGCTAGGTAAGATGACTACGGCAAAGTACTAAAATATGCGTTTAGTATAATATTTATGGTTAGCTATAGTTACGCTAAAGACGGCACAATACTCTTTGTTTAGGTCTTTATATACTAGAATTTAACGTAGGCAAGATGCATGAATTTCTCCATCGCAAATTTTATGCATAAAATTCTTGACTTAATTTATTATTAACCTAAAAGTCGTTGTATACCTTACCGCAATAAACCGATGCAACAGAAACCTAAATATGGCAAAACAAAATATATTTATCCTAAATTCTAAAAAATAAAGGCATAAAATGCCTAAGAACAATAAAATGCAGAACAAAAAAGATATATTTTAGTAAAATAGTGGCCGGGAGATAGGGATTCGAACCCCAGGAGGCTTTCACACCTCAACGGTTTTCAAGACCGCCGCTTTCGACCGCTCAGCCATCTCCCG